>JAWUXU010000141.1:0-35951 GCA_034111145.1 Paraglaciecola sp. | reverse complement strand
CTGCGTGAACAAAAAAAGGGATCCTTGGCATCCTTAGAACAACAAAAATCTATATTAGCTAAACTAATCCGCAGCGCTTACATGACGGGTAACTACGATTTTGCAAAAATGTTGTTGAATCAGCAAGACGCTGCAAAATTTGAACGCACTATTATTTATTACCAATATTTGAACAAAGCTCGTAAAACACAAATAGACAGCTTTAACCTGTTAGTTAAAGATCTACAAAAAGTGAATGCCAACTTGATTGATAATCAAGATGAGTTAGAACAATTAAAAGGCATACAATTAGAGCAACAACGAAGTTTAAAAGTTAACCAAGCAGAGAGAGAAAGCAGACTTATAGCGATGCAGAACGCTATCGAATCTGAGGAAGTAAAAATTGCCCAGCTTCAAATCAATGAACAAAGCCTAGTACAAGCATTGTCGCGGGCACAACAGCAAGCTGATAAACAAGACATCACTTTAAATGGGCTTAGTAACCTCAAAGGACGTTTATTGATGCCTGCTGAAGGTAACCTCAGAAAGATGTTTGGAAGGTTTAGGCAGGGGCAAATAAAATGGAAAGGGGTAGTAATAAACGGTACTGCGGGTGACTCGGTGGTTGCTATTCACCATGCCAAAGTACTTTATTCGGATTGGCTTAGGGGTTTTGGTTTAGTGACTGTGCTGGATCATGGTGATGGGTTTATGAGTCTATATGGCCATAATCAAGCTCTACTAAAGCAAGCTGGAGAGGTCGTGCAAGCGGGAGAAGCGATTGCTCTTTTAGGGCAAAGTGGCGGTCAAAGTCGACCTAACCTGTACTTTGAAATTCGGCATAAGGGCCGACCTATTAATCCTGTTAGTTGGTTAAAGCTTTAAAGCTTTTGTGTACTTGTCGATTCAATCCTAGTAAAGATGCGGGATGTGATTATAATAAAAGTTAATAAAATCGAGTAAAATAATAATAAAAATATGCGTTTATTTCTAATTTTCTGTCCGTTATTCATCAGTTTTTCTGTTAAAACATCACAAATCGCCTTGATCATTGATGATATTGGAAATCACAAACGAGATGCGCAAGCATTTACATTACCAGGAAATGTAACATTTGCGATTTTACCTAATAAACCTTTATCTAAGATTTTTTCACAACGCGCAGCAGCACAGAACCGTGAGGTGATGTTACATATGCCAATGGAATCATTGACAGGTAATAACCAAGAAAAAGATGTGTTGCTATCTACTATGTCACCACAACAAATCGTACAAATGTTAAAAATAGCTTTATCTACTGTGCCCGATGCCATTGGGATTAATAATCATATGGGCAGTAAACTTACCCAGCTAACTTTGCCTATGTCTGTCACCATGGAATTCCTTTCTGAACAGGGCTTGTTTTTTGTTGATAGTCGCACAACCAGATATAGTAAAGCTGAAATTATTGCTAAACAAAATGGCGTATTAACTAGTAAACGTGATGTGTTTATTGATCACACTCCGAATATTGAGCAGATTGATAAACAATTTCATCGTTTACTTCGTTTATCCAAACAATATGGTTATGCAGTAGGCATTGCCCACCCTTATCCACAAACTCTTGAATATTTGCAACTGCAGTTAGGCACGCTTCAACAGCACGGTGTTACTCTGGTCAAATTAAGTGACATTCTGTCTTCAGAATTAACCTTTGTATATCAGCCTAAAGATAAATCAACTTTACCAATTTTATAAGCAATAAGGAAATATTATGGCAACTGCAAATCTTCTTGCGCTTATAGATGATATTGCCACCATTTTAGATGGCGGAGCTATTTTTTTTGAGGTTGCTGCAAAAAAAACAGCTGTTGTACTAGGAGACGATTTAGCCCTAAATGCATTACAAATCTCTTGGGTAAAAGCTGCACGGGATTTACCTGTTGTCTGGGCAGTTGCAAAGTCGTTTTTCTAAATAAACTCATCCTAGAGCCCATAGGTTATTGATAAGCGCATTACTACCAATGGTAATAGTGGTATTGCCGATGATCGGTGCATTGTATTTATGTATTGAAATATTGAAATATTGAAAGTGCAGAAAAGCTGACTCAAAAGTTTCTTCACTGCAATGATAAAATAGACACAGAACACAAACTAGCAGTACTAGTGGATACAAATATTGATTAAGTAACACTCGAAAAAAATAAAATAACAGGTGCCATTAGAACTGATTTTATTCTATGTGCTGAAATTATCATTATTGTGTAAGGCACAGTTCAAGCAGAACCAATTGCCACTCAATTATCAGTTGTGTCTTTATTAGCCTTGGCTATTACTGTTGTTGTGCCGGCATTGTAAAACTTGATGATGCTGGTTTGTACCTTCTAAGAAAGTCAGTATCTGGTCATTTTACTCGATGGAGTGATAGATTGGTGGGTGTTGTTACTGGTGCTGGCGCGCTATTTTTGCTGATAGTCTCCTTTAGTCTTAACGTTTTTTAAAAAGTCTTAGCTGTCTTCTTTTATTCAGCATGTGGTTATGCGGTTAGTGTGTATATTCTGGTAAGTACTATTTCAAAATTTTTCTATATTATCTCGATCTTGCTAACTTTTTAACTATCAGATGCTTGTAAATTTCGTGAAATGTTATATTATAACGTCTCATTAAGAAAAGGTATTTTAGCCATGCAATTAAACAAAGATAAAACGCTGTTAGACAGACTAGGCATTTGGGCCTCAAGTTTGTGTGCGTTGCATTGTTTGTTGTTGCCCATCCTTATCCCACTCATTCCATTTGTTGGCGCTTCATTATTTGCTCAAAATTGGCTTGAAAGAAGTATCCTGTCCCTTTCGATGATAATTGGGTTTTGGGCGTTGTTCTCCGGATTCTATCGTTATCATAGGCAGATTTATCCTCTATATAGCTTAGTTTTGGGCGGTTTAATTTATTGGAATAAAGATATATTTGGCGAGTCTTACGAACCATACACCATAGCTGTTGGTGCTTTACTCATTATTAGTGCACATGTAGTAAATATAAAGTTATGTAAAAGCTGTCAAGACTGTGATTCTGGATGTGCTAGTTCTTAAGTCTTACTAACAACCCTTGCCGCTAGCACTAATTTAGCTTTAGCTGGCCCATTACTAAATACGCCATCCACACCCCAATCTTGTAATCTAAGCAGGTCTTCAGGTTCGTCCACCGTATAAGCAAACATTTTCATACCACGTGCGTGGGCATCTATTACGAAAGCCTGATCAATAATACTTATATCAGCATTAACTGAATATGCCTTTAGCTCTTGCGCAAAACGTGCGTGGTCCAAAGGGTTACTACCCGTTAACGCACCGATTTTTATTGTGGTCGCAATGCTTTTAAATGTCGACAATATATGATGGTTGAAAGATGAAACAATAAATTGCTCAGGTTTGAAATTTAATTGGTTGACCGCTTTGTTAATATAACTATGAACGAGTGACACATCACACACGCCTTTTACTTCAATATTCATTAAACATTTTCCCTGCACCCGCTGTAACACCTGCCAAAGTGTTGGCACAAACTGGCCTAGACCCGCGTCCAAGTTTTGTAATTCGACAAGCGTATAATCAGTTAATGAACGATTGCCGTTGGTGGTCCTGCTAACCCATTTATCGTGGATAACTACTAACTCATCACCCAGCTGATAAATATCAATTTCAATGCCGTCAGCTTGTTGAGTTAAAGCATGGTCAATCGCTAATAAGGTATTTTCGGGTGCGTCAGCACTGGCCCCTCTATGGGCAAATATCAACATAGGTTTTACTCTCTAGGTATCATTTACTATGAAGTTTTTGAGCGTTGATGGTTTCATAAATGGCCGCAGAGATGACCATTAATCCGCCGACTATAGTTTGCCATCTAGGTTGTTCATTTAACACTATTATGGCAAGGCAAACACCGTAAAATGGTTGCATGCAGGCAATCAGAGAAAATGTTTTGGCACGCAAATGTGTAAGGCTTGCAGCAATTAAAGCATGGGGTACTGCTGTTAAAAATATACCTAATATAACCAGCCCCATATAGGTTTCTAGACTGGCCTTAAATAACTCATCACTTGAAAAAAAGCTAAGGGAAATAAAAACCACTAAAGTTTGATATGCCATGGCGTGGGCACCTGAGTAATGAGAAAAGTGTTTTCGATGCACCAAGTTTCTAAAAGCATACAAAACTGCTGAACATACTCCAATTAAAACACCTTGAGTGACTTCGTTTTCTAAAGAAATTTCGGGAACTATCAGGAAAATACCAAAAAGCACAACAAAAGCACTGACCACATCTTGCCAAACTAAACGTATACCCTCAAAAAACGGTTCTAAAAGCACTGTCATTACTGGGAAGGTGAATAACGCTATCATGCCCACCGATACCGATGAGTATTGCATAGCCGCAAAATAACTGACCCAATGAGCTGCCATTAATAAACCTAAAAACAGCGCCACAAAATAATCTTTTTTACTCTCTAAATATATGGATCTTTTGAATAGTTTGACTATTCCAAACAGAATAATGCAGGCAACGGTCGCACGCCCAAAAGTAATATCTAAAGCCGATAAGGGCAAAAGTTTAGAGAATAATCCTGTGGCACCTAACAGAATCATAGTGACATGCAGAGACCACAGACTTTTCTTAACGGGATCCACGGGTTATTTTGTTATTGTTGCGAAAACTTCGCCGAGGCGCGTAACGTCGCCTGCATTCAAATCAGCAAATTCAACAGTGTCCGCTTCGAAGCAAGCTACAATAGTCGAGCCGAGCTTGAACAAACCCATTTCTTCGCCTTTTTTTATAAAGACTGAGTTATCACCTTGTTCGGGATACTGCCAATGAAGAACGTTTTTACCCGATGGAGGCGACACAGTGCCTGCCCATTTAGTTTCGATACTTGCAACAATAGTTGCGCCTACCAAGACTATAGCCATTTTTCCTATTTTAGTATCAAAAATAGCCACTACTCGTTCATTTCTGGCAAACAAACCAGGCACACGTTCTGCAGTGAGAGGACTAACCGAAAACAGCTCGCCAGGCACATAGATCATATCAGTAAGCTGACCGTCTATAGGCATGTGAATACGGTGGTAATCTTTAGGAGCAAGATAAATAGTGGCAAATTTACCATTCAAAAAAGGCTTTGCGAGCTCAGGTTTACCACCTAGTAGAGTGGTTAGACTATAATTATGGCCTTTTGCTTGAAAGATCGCATCGTGTTCAATGTTGCCCAGTTGGCTGACTGCGCCATCTACAGGTAACGCCAGTTGTTTTTCATCTAAGCAAATAGACCTAGCGTCGGCTTTTAATTCCCTAGTGAAAAAAGCATTAAAGGATGAATAGGACTCAGGATCGGACTCAAGCGCTTCAGACATATCAACATTATATTGCTTAATAAAAAGTTTAATAATGGCGGTAGTTAACGCACCTGCTTGTGCTGCAGCTAGTTTGCCAACCAAACGAGATAACAAGTGTTTTGGAGTAATATATTGCATAGCAATTTTTATCGAATCAAACAATGTAACTTTCCTAATGATCTAAATTTTCTACTGAGAATTGTACCGCAATAAGCTAAGTTTTGTATTCTTCACTAAGTTTAATAGGCTATATACTAGTAGATTTTACAAGGGAAATTAATGCTTAAACTGAGGGCATCATACCTTTGTATGTGCTGGTCTGAGCTCGTCCATATTTAACAGTATCTTATGATAGCTTTGATAACGTAGCTGGCTAATTTTGCCTTCTTCAACCGCAGCCTTAATAAGGCAACCGGGATCATTACCATGTTTACAGTCTCTAAATTTACAGCCACCTAAATAGTCTCTAAATTCTCTAAACCCATTAGTTAGCCTTTCAGCAGGAAGATGCCACAAGGCAAATTCACGTACTCCAGGAGAATCAATCAAATCACCGCCAGCAGGAAAATGCAGTAATTTAGCGGTTGTAGTCGTGTGCTGACCTAGGCCTGAATTATCTGATATATCGCCAATTATTTCGTCTGCTTCTGGCAGTAGCTCATTGATTAAACTTGATTTGCCTACACCTGACTGACCAACAAATACACTCACTTTATCCTTTAAGCATGTTGCAAGTTCATCAAGCCCAGTCATCGTTTTACAACTGGTATAAACGATCTGGTAACCTATATTGCGATAAATATTTAACTGATTTTCTACTTCAATGAGTTGTTCTGAGTTAAGCAACTCAACTTTGTTTAATAATACTACCGGCGTAATTTCCACGTCTTCTGCCGCAACTAAGTATCTGTCGATAATGTTAAGTGACAAGCTTGGTAACACTGAACTGACAATAATTATTTGATCGATGTTGGCCGCGACAGGTTTAACCCCATCATAAAAATCAGGGCGAGTAAGAACGGATTTTCTGTCTTGGACAATCTCAATTAAACCGCTAATAGTTAATGTCTGATCTTTTCCCGGCCTAAATAACACTTCGTCACCACATACCACGCTATTAATGGTGCGCCGCATGTGGCATCTGTGAACAACGCCTGCATTATCTTCAACATCTGCATGTTTGCCAAATCGACCTATCACACGTCCACTTTGTTGCTGGCCCAACTGATTATCTTCAATTTCGTTTGGCTTGGCACCGCTTGAAAGACGCTTCGTGCGGTTTACTGATACTTGTCGTTTCTGACGTTCTGTTAACTTTGGTTTTTTAGACACGTTTATCTTTGCTGTAATTAATACCAATTCTTGTATCATATTAACGTTTGAAGACACGGATACCAAATCATTAATGAATTTGTTGTTCGCTAGTAGTTTTATTCAGGAGTCAACATGCCAGTAAACAATGAAAATTTAGTTTGGATCGATATGGAAATGACGGGTCTAGAGCCTGAGACTGATGTCGTCTTGGAAATTGCCACTATAGTCACAGATAAGGACTTAAATATATTGGCTGAAGGACCGGTATTAGCGATTTATCAATCTGATGAAGTCCTCAATACCATGAATCAGTGGTGCATAGACACTCATGGTAAAACAGGTTTAACTCAACGTTGCCGCAATAGCGAAGTAAACGAACAGCAAGCAGTAGAAAAAACCATCGCTTTTTTACAAGATTTTGTACCCAAAGGCATCTCTCCTTTATGTGGTAATACCATAGGCCAAGATCGTCGATTTTTAGTCAAGTATATGTCTGGACTTGAACAATATTTTCATTATAGAAATGTTGATGTTAGTACCATTAAAGAGTTAGTTCGTCGCTGGAGACCAGAATTGCTTGAAGGCTTTCACAAAAAGGGGGTGCATCTAGCGCTAGATGATATTCGGGAGTCTATCGCTGAAATGGTTTATTATCGTGAACATGCATTCAGTATCTAACTTAATGCAAAAAATTACGTACACAAATTCATCAATATGCTGTAATTAGTAAGAAAAATCGTAAAAAATGATTTTAGGGCTTGCATAGAAGTCTTATTTTTGTAAAATGCGGCTCCGTTTTAGTCTGCTAGCAGGTTAAAGCGAATATAAATCATTATGCGGGAATAGCTCAGTGGTAGAGCACAACCTTGCCAAGGTTGGGGTCGCGAGTTCGAATCTCGTTTCCCGCTCCAATGATAAATTGCTAATGTTCTCAAGTCATCGATACCTATGAGGCGAACCCAAGGGGCACGCGACAACGCGGTTGGCGGTTACAAGTCTCGTTTCCCGCTCCAATGATAGTTCGTCATAAACCTCAAGTCAGTCTATACCAGTTAAGCGACCCCAAGGGGCACACGACAACGCGGATAGTGCTTATAAATCTCCTTATTCGCCTAATATATTATTTCTACATACCTTTCATCTCTTAAACCAAGACAAATTTTTAGTGGTATTCATTTAATTGATTTTTTAGATGACTCAACTCGGGTTAATTAGTACTTACAACAAAAGCACTGCCACTGGGGCACACAAATTCATAACTAGTATTAATCTAACCAGAGGTGTTAGTCATGGTTGTGATTAACCATGAAAACCCTTGTTGTCGCAGGACAATTTACTGATGCCATAGGCATTAAGCTTTTAGAGTCTGAGGTGATTTTGCCTTGGGTTCCATAAAACGAGTGTAGTGTAAGCCATCTGCTTTTATACGATCGACAAAAGCTTGCTTCAGCCTCCAGAATCTTTAAAAACACCAACCTATTTGTCAAAAAAATTATCCAATAAAGATGATACGTTTCAGTTTTAAATGATAAAGCATGACAAAGGTTTATTGTGTACCGCATCTGTCTTTTGCTTCAATATTCATTTGAATCTATATCATTGAATTTTTAACTTTATTTTTGTAAGTGTTGTTATAGCAAAACTTAACAGAGAATTTTTTATAAAATGTATATTCAGTGCTGTAAAAACCATGTACGTGTTTTTCGTTTTCTGGAGATTTGTTGATCAGTGAAATTAAAGCGTTGTCTCAGTATGATTGCCTTATCGCTGGATTAGTTAGCGGTCAAATTAAACCTCTAGCTGAAGACGATAACTGCCCGTTAGCCGCCGATTTTAGTCATAAATATGCTGAAGCGGCCTAGGTGAAATATCAAAAACGTATAGCGGGCATATGCGGTGAGCACCATTGATGTGTTGCTGAAGATGATGAAAACGACGTCATGGAGCAAGATGATATCCAAGTTAAAATTGATGGTGGCTAACTTAATTGTTAACGCAATGTGATTCCATCCTAATTACGCATTTTAAATCTCTTTTATTAGGATGGTCATCCTAATAAAAGAGTATATTGGGATGTATGTCTCGCTTTTGTCTTTGTTCATGTTTAAATTTACTAATCGCTAACGTATAGTGCAACCTCATTTTAAAATAATATTTCTGGAGTGATTCTGATGGAGATGATGTCAGGCGCCGCAATGGTTGTGCGAACGCTAAAAGATATAGGGGTAAAACATGTGTTCGGTTACCCAGGTGGTGCTGTTCTTGATATTTATGATGCATTATATTCGCAAGATGATGTCGAACATATCCTCGTCCGTCACGAACAAGCTGCAGCTCATATGGCCGATGGTTATGCTAGGTCAACGGGAATGACAGGTACTGTACTCGTTACTTCAGGCCCTGGCGCTACCAATACCTTAACGGGTATTGCTACCGCTTTTATGGATTCTATACCAATGGTGGTTCTATCGGGTCAAGTTCCAACCAAGCACATAGGTGAAGACGCTTTTCAAGAAACCGATATGGTTGGCTGTTCACGTCCAATAGTGAAACACAGCTTTTTAGTGAAACGGGCAGTTGATATCCCTGAAGCGATAGCTAAAGCTTATTATATTGCTAATACAGGTCGACCAGGTCCGGTGGTCGTTGATTTACCAAAAGACATCGTAAACGTCCAAGACGAACATCCTTATATATTTCCTGAAGATGTGACTATGCGCTCTTACAATCCAACCTTAAAGGGCCACAATAAACAGATTAAAAAAGCCGTTAAGATATTATTATCTGCCAAAAGACCGATAATTTATGTAGGCGGCGGCGCCATCATTGCTGAGGCAAGCGATACTGTTACTCAAATAGCAGAAAAACTTAATGCACCTGTTACATCCACTTTGATGGGTTTAGGTGCCTTTTCTTCAGTCCATGATCAATTTGTTGGCATGTTAGGCATGCACGGCAGGTTAGAAGCTAACAAGGCAATGCACAACTCGGATTGCATTTTGGCATTAGGCGCAAGATTTGATGACCGTGTGACCAATGACGTGGACAAATTTTGTCCTTATGCCAGTATTATTCATGTTGATATTGACCCTGCTTCTATCTCTAAGATTATTGGTGCTCACGTTCCTGTAGTCGGCAGTGTGGATAAAGTTACAGAGCAACTGCTTAATGAGATGGGTGATGTTGATTTAGCAGCTCAAAAAGAAAAATTAAGCGACTGGTGGCAGCAAATTAATCAATGGCGTAAGCGCGATTGTTTAGCCTATAAAAAAGATCCAAAACTGATTAAGCCTCAAGAAGTGATCGAGTCGTTATATAAACATACCCATGGTGATGCTTATATCAGTTCAGATGTAGGCCAACATCAAATGTTTGCTGCTTTGTATTACCCTTTTGATAAACCAAGACGTTGGATAAATTCAGGTGGTTTAGGCACCATGGGATTTGGGCTGCCTGCAGCCATGGGTGTTCAAATGGCGCATCCAGATGCGGTATCGGCAGTTGTAACAGGTGATGGCAGTATTCAAATGAATATTCAAGAGCTTGCTACCTGTATGCAATATAATTTACCTATTAAGATTATTTCCTTGAATAACCGTGCTTTAGGCATGGTGCGCCAATGGCAAGATATGAACTATAAAGGCCGTCATTCTTCATCTTATATGGATGCAATGCCTGACTTTGTTAAGTTAGCAGAAGCTTATGGACATATTGGTATCAAGGTAACTAAGCCTGAAGAGTTAGATGAGGCCATGGCCAGATGTTTTGCTGCCAAAGACAGATTAGTGTTTATGGATATAGAAATAGATCAAAACGAGCATGTCTACCCCATGCAAATTAAATTTGGTGCAATGGATGATATGCGATTAAGTAAAATGGAGCGCACGTAATGAGAAGAATTATTTCTGTGTTAATGGAAAATGCTCCAGGTTCTTTGTCACGTATAGTGGGTGTGTTCTCGCAACGTGGATACAATGTCGATTCATTGTGCGTAGCTCCAACAGATGACAAGAGTTTGTCGCGTTTGACTATAGTCACAGAAGCAGATGATAAAGTTATCGAGCAAATGACTAAACAAGTTAATAAACTGATTGATGTGCTAAAAGTATCTGATTTGTCTGATGGCCATCACGTCGAACGAGAGCTGATGCTAGTAAAAGTAGCCACTCGCAGTGAGCTGGTTCGTGCAGAAATAAAACGTAATGTCGATATATTCAGAGCTCAAATTGTTGACGTAGATGCAAGTAATTACACAATCCAAGTGACAGGTACTAGTGAAAAGCTTGACGCTTTTGCACATACACTGAGTCAAAGTACTGAAATCATAGAAGCTTCTAGAACGGGTGTGTGTGGATTATCTAGAGGTGAAAAAGCGCTTCGTCCTTAAAGCTTTATTTTATTAAAATAAAAAAGCCCTAACGGGCTTTTTTTATAGATAATGCTTAAGAATCAAATTAATTTTTGTATTTTAGAACAAAAATAATAAGTAATTTGTTATTTAGTTACTTTTTAAGTAACTAAATAACGTAAATTTTATATCTTGTCGATCTATTCATATTCAAAAAAAGAATATAAGAATAAAATAAACTCATAAAAAACAAGGTGTTGTATTTTATTTTTCATTTGACACAGTAATTTACATTTTTTTAATAAAATTTTATCAGAAAATAAACAACATATTTATGTAATTAAATTACAATTTGTTTATCAGGTTTTAGCAACAACTCCACAAACCATTTTGAAACGATTTAAATTACTGAGGTGACATTATGAAAAAATTATTATTATCTACCGCTATCTGTGCTGCCACAATATCATTTAATGCAAGCGCATCATTAAAAAGTGCTAACAACTTTAAGTTTGTTGGTGATACTCAATATGCAGGACTTTGCCAAGCTGCTGCTACCAACGATTTAGGTTTGTTCAAACAGAATGTTAGGCGACACGCTTTTCATTTAACTGCGAGTAGAAATAAAATGCTAACGCTTCTAGTGAATGGTGACAAATTTCAATGTGCTGGCCAAGATTTAGTTGCGTTTTCTGAGTCACGTGGTTCGCAAGATGTTGCTGATTATTTAGTCAATGCTAATGCTAAAATTGAAACTGTATCAACCAGTAAATATAAATTTGTTGGTGATAAAAACTATAAAAACTTCTGCAAATCTGCGATAACAAATAATGTCGATTTGTTTAAGCGCGCAGTCAGTAGTCAAGTTGGTAAGTTGGGCCTGTCTAAAAAAGAAGTGATGGATAAAGTGCTTTATGCTGATAATGTGACATGTGCTGGAGAAAGCTTAGGTCAATTTTTCCAATCCCGTGCAGCAAGTAATGTTATGGATTATATAGCTGAAAAATCTGTAAAGTAGATACTATTTTTAGAGAATAAAGTATTGTGCAAGCAAACAGTGAAAGCTGTTTGCTCTTTTTATGTATTTAAAGTCAATAAATTTTGCCTGCCTACTTAACTAACTACCAAACAAGCTTTGCGAAGTGCTGTCTGCACATAGATTCGTATCTATCATTTCCACCCACTTCTACTTGTTCCCCTTCTTTCACTGCTTGTCCCTTTTCGTCGGTCCTGACTACAAATGCAGCTTTTCGTCCACAATGGCAAATAGTTTTTAATTCGATCAGTTTGTCAGCCCAAGCCAAAAGGTAGCGACTGCCTTCAAAAGTTTCTGCTAAAAAGTCTGTGCGTAAGCCATATGCCAGTACAGGAATGTTGAGGTTGTCGACAACATAAATTAACTGCTGGACTTGTTGTTTAGTCAAAAACTGGGCTTCATCAATAAACAAACAATCAACTTTTCCTTTTGCTAATAGCCTTTCTACGGCTGATCGCATGTTGGATTGTGGAGTGAAAAGTTGTGCCGCAGCCTCAAGGCCAATTCTAGATGCAACCTTACCTTGGCCAAACCTATCGTCTAATGCAGCAGTAAAAATTTCAGCGTTCATACCTCTTTCGGTATAATTGTAGGCAGATTGTAGTAAAGATGTTGATTTGCCAGCGTTCATTGCCGAGTAGTAGAAGTAGAGTTGCGCCATGAATAAGTTATCTCATTTAAAAAGTTCATTTTGCCCTGATTACTACCAAATTAAAATCAACAATACAAAGCAATGCTAAGTTTAAGAGAAAGTAAGCGTGATCGTACTTTGCTAAACGATTAAATCTTAATTTTTCAACGGTTTGGTAAAATAACATCCTTACAGATAGCCCTCACCCATCGCTGACAGAACCATAGTCTGCTTTTTTTGGGACTGTTTATGCGGACTCCTTCTGTGATCGTCTTGTCATTAAGCTTGTGGACTATAAAGAGGATGGCTCGGATAATCCCTTTGCCTTCGATATTATCCACAAAAGACTTATCAATTTTTATCTAGTCAACCGGCAAAGGTTGTCGCTGTGATAATGATGTATGCCCAGAACCAGAGTCGTCGATTGATACGCCAATATTTTGCAGATAAAAAACCATCATATTAGTTGATTTGAGCGAGCTGTAACAATGCTAAATCCACATACAATCATACTACTAGCTAGAGCGCAGATTAATCTCACAAATGAGCCCTTATCTTATAGCCATTTAGCCGGATCTAAGTAGAGTCCCTTTTGGATTACTATCCTAGGTTTGATATAATCATTTTTTAAAAAATTGAACTACAATTTGTAAAAATAACTGCTAGATTAAAAGTCGCAGGTCATTTAATGTTAATTTTAAATTAAACTAGCTTAACTTTTAGAATGAGCCTAGCAGCCAGTTCATACGTACTGTAAGTATTGTTTTAATTAGGAAGAACGATGAAAAATGACATAGAAAGCAAACTTGTATTAAGTGTATTTGACAAAATTATTCAGCACGGTGAAAAGAAGGGCGAAGAACACTTTTTAATGGGAATAAAAGTGTTTACGGACTTCGACGGTTACACTTTATTTATTGAAGATGCACAAGTGCAACTTAATTTCGGTTTCCATAATAAATATCATTTTAACTATGAAAAAGAGGAACACTTTGAGCAATTTGTTAAGAAGCTTAAAGCAATAAATCAAGAGTATTAAAACGTGGTTTTGTCGTTTTTCTTGCTGTGGTTATTGGAACCTTTAGTGAGGTTTTAGAGGGTTTTATTCGCTTTTTAGTTTTTTGTGGGCCTTAAAATTGCTTTAAAGTATGTTTGTCGTAATCGTTTGCATTCAGGGTTAAATTATATTTAACAGCTATGCTGTCGAGTTCTGTTTGTTGAATCACCAACTCATCCATAACAATAGTGTTATCGTCTAATTCCCATAATAATCGCGAGCCTGCGTAACTATAATGAATGGCTAATAAGGCATTGGCATTACCTTCGCTCCCCGCAGCTTTAAGCTTAACCATTTTTCGGTTTATTTTATTGAGGGTTTGTTTTAGCTCCCATACGTATACCACTTCGGACATAAAGTTGTGAGTACGATATTTATTAAGTAACCAAGCAATGGTTACACTTGTAATAACAACACCTAATAAGTTCCAATTAAAATGGCTACCACTTTCATCAGGAAAAAAAGTGATAAGAGTTTGTGAGATGGCTATGCTACCCACTGCCAATCCCCCTACACAACAAGCTATCACTATGTTTAAGTGTCGACGATAACGTTCTTTATTAATCTCAATGAGTTGCATAGTTGCATAGTTGCCTAAAATAAAAAGTGTATCAGAGTTAATGGTAGTTATCCTAACGGTAGAGACCCTAGTATTACAAAATCATAAAAAGCGCATAACACCTTCTGTACGTAGTCGCTTGATAAAGTCGCTTGATAAAGTCTCTTGCTAACTAGTCCCATCTTCCCCTCTATCAAAACACTAATCCAGTTAAGTGCTTTAACTTCGTCCATCAAGATAAACCCATTTATGCAAAATATCTGCTAGTTGTTCAGATAAAAAGGGTTTGGCTAGGTAGTCGTTCATCCCTGCTTCGAAGCTTTTAATATTGTCACCCTTCATTGCGTTAGCCGTTAATGCGACTATAGGTATATTCTTATCAAACTCCTCATCTCGATTTGCACGAATGTGTCTGGTTGCATCGTAACCATTCATCAAGGGCATTTGGCAGTCCATTAAAATGAGATCAAATTTTTTGGTATGGCCTTTAAGTACATTTAATGCTTCTTGACCATTTTCGGCAAGGTGATAATGACAATGCATGTTTTTTAGCATTTCTATGACAACTTGCTGATTAATATAGTTATCTTCTACAATCAATATATTAGGTTTTTTCTGACTAAACGAATTTGATGGGGTAACACGGTGAAGCTGGTGCATGTCAACCGCAGAATTTGAATGCAGTGGTGTAAGGAGAACAGAAATAAGCGCGTCCGGGTTAAGTGGTTTACCAAGGTAGCCAGTAATTCGTATTGCCGAATTTTGAACTTTATTAGGTGGGCTAACTTGTGCGGTCATTAAAATGATAGATAAACTATCAAAGAGTCGGTCCGCGCGTATCGCTTTGCTTAGTTCTAAACCATTCATACCTGGCAAAGCTAAATCAATCAACACATAATCCATTGGTTTTTTATTACAGTGAGCATACCTCAAAGCTTTTATAGCCCGAGGGGCGTCAGCCGCAGATTGCACTTCGACTTCTTCTTGTGCTAAAAAATTTTCCACAGATTGCCTAACACTGGCATGCGAGTCTACAACAAGAAGCCTTTTTCCTGCTAAAGGACCAATTATGCTTTGGTCCGTTGAGGCAGATTTTTGGCAAGAAGGTTCGGATTTGACTGTAAAACAAAAAGTTGAACCATGTCGCACGTCACTTTCTACAGTAATTCGCCCGCCCATCATCTCAGTTAATTTTTTACTAATGGCCAAGCCTAATCCTGTACCGCCATGTTGACGAGTACTTGAACTATCAACCTGCATAAATTTAGAAAACAGTTGTGCTTGTTTTTCCTCGGCTATACCTGAGCCGGTATCAATAACCGTAAACTTCAATAAGTCATTGGCTGTGTTTTCGACCCTTAATATTACCTCGCCTTTTTTTGTAAACTTAATCGCATTACTTATCAAGTTGTTCAAAACTTGCTTAACCCTGTCAGGATCAATTTTTACCCATCTAGGCAGCGTGGGAGAAATATCCAATATCAGTTCAAGGCCTTTGTCTTGAGAACGTATTGCCATAATTTCAATTACGTCGCCAAGTAAGGAGTATAAATTGATGTCTTGTATTTCAATATCGAGTTTACCAGCCTCAATTTTTGAAAAGTCCAAAATATCATTAATTAAGTGTAGCAATGAATGGCTGCTTATTTTGACTAGCTGCGCAAAATGGCGTTGATTTTCGTTTAAGTTTGAATTCAAAAGTAAATCGTTCATACCCAAGATACCGTTTATAGGTGTGCGAATTTCATGACTCATATTGGCCAAAAATTCACCTTTTGCACTATTGGCCTCTAACGCTTTTTCTTCAGCATGCTTAAGCTCAGTGATATCTTGAAACGCTCCGTTTAGAGAAGTAGCAACACCGTCAGTAAACTCTGCATAACCCACAGCACGCACCCAAATATCATTGCCTTTGGCAGTGGTCAAAGGGCATTGGATATCCCATGGGGTACCTTTTTCTATGGCCAAGGAAATCGCTTGCTGAACAATTGGCCTTGCTTCGGGTGCGTAAAAATTAATGGCGTGTTCTAAGTTAACTTCAGAGCCAATAGGTAATTCATGAATATTATATACAACATCAGACCAAATAATTTGATTGGTCAGTAAGTTAAGTTGCCAACCACCCAACTTTGCCATGTATCCAGTACGTTCTAATAGCTCTCGTTGTGCTTGCTGCTCTTGCTCAAACCTTTTTATTTGCGTGATGTCGGTTTGAATGGCCATAAATCCAACGAACTGATTTTGTTCGTGTAATGGCTGAATATTAATTCGCAACCAATATGGGGTACCATTTTTATGATAATTGAGTATTTCTGCATTGAACGTTTTTTTATTTTTAAGTGCAGCGCTGACATCTCTGATTGTTTGAGGGTTTGTATTTTTGCCTTGTAATATAGAGCCAGGTTTACAGCCTTTAACCTCGTCTAACTTATATCCACTGATACGGGTAAAACCCTGATTGACCCAAGTGATATTACCTTGTGTATCTGTCATGACGACTGAGTTAACCGTTTCTTCAGTAACCTTGGACATCATTCGATTATCTTTTAAACTTTGGCTAAGATTTTCTTGAATAATGAAGGTTTCAGTCAGATCGTAGTTGACTCCTATGAATCTAGATACTTTGCCATCGTTATCAATTACTGAGCGTCCATAAGCTCTTATATAGCGTACTTGCTTGTCAGGTGTCAGTATTCTAAACGTGGTGTCAAATATATTGTTTTTTTGTGTGGTCAGTTTTAACGCCTGCAATGCTTGCTTTTTATCCTCGGGATGCAAGGCATCTCTCCATTCAGCGACTGTACCGCTAAAGGTTTTTGGATCATTTTGGTAGAGCAGAAACATTTGTGCATCCCAAATGAGTTGCTCAGTTTCAACATTAAATTCCCATAAGCCTATTTTTGATGCCTCTTTGGTGATCATCAGTCGTTCATTACTATTTTTTAATTGATCTTGTGTACTCTTTAATTTTGTCGACTCAGAGACAGTTGCAATAACTGAATTTTGTTGGTTAGGCTGGTTATTAAAAGACGGCTTAAAATTGATTGTGACATAAAATTCTTGTCCATCTTTATGTAACACTGGGAGAGATTCAGCTCCCTCTATGTCACCTTCAAGATAGGCTTTAATAAATTCTTGATTCTTTTGATTATATTTATCGGTGATCAAACAAGCCACAGACATTTTTTTGAACTCTGTCAGCGTATAACCAAACATAATTTCGGCAGCCTGATTAGCGAAAAGAATGTCGCCTTTCAAAGAAATTTCAAAAATTGCATTTGAGACTGAATCTAAAATAGCTTGCAGTCGTTCAATTTGTTCGACTGTTTGATCATTTGAGATTAACGTGTTTTTTGATCCCACTTCTTCTCCATTTTAATGCGAAAAGGGCTTTACATGCTTCAAGAATATGAGTTTAGCAGTTTTTTCATGTTGCCAATTGGCTTTCCGTATTAGACTACAACTAATGAATTAGTTGGAGAGCAGTTTGTCAGTAAAAAAAGTCGTCGCCCCAAAGTTTGAAATAGCGTTTCTGTTACCTAAATATTGGCTTACATGGTTCAGTGTTTTAATTCTTTATAGTATTTCTTGGCTGCCCTATAAAGTGCAGCAATACTTGGGTAAATTACTGGGTAAGTCACTTAAAGTTCTAGCTAAAAAACGTTATTACATTGCAAAGCGAAATATTGAATTGTGTTTTCCTGAATTGAGCGAACAGGATCGTGCAGATATGTTAAGTGCTAACCTAGATAATGCGGGTATGGCTATATTTGAAACTAGCATGGGGTGGTGGTGGCCGTCTTGGCGAGTGGATCGTATAGCTGAGTTTGAGGGATACGAACATATTGAAGCCATTTTGGCTAAAGGAAAAGGTGTGTTGGCCTACGCAATTCATAATATGAATCTTGAATTTGCTTGCAGAATATTAGGACGTCAATATCCATCGGTAGTGTTTTATCGCAAGCATAACAATCGATTAATGGAATATATGCAGTATTATGGACGTAATCGAGCCAATAAATATATGGTACACAAACGTGATGTAAGAGGGCTGATTAAAGCGTTAGATGAGGGTGAATTGTGTATCTACCTCCCAGATCAAGATTATGGTCGCAACAGGTGTGAATTCACATCTTTTTTTGCTGTCCAAGAGATGGCGACAACAAAAGGCTCATTACTATTTGCCAAGCATGCAAATTGCGAAACCATATTTTTAGTTCCAATTAGAACAGATACAGGCTATAAAATAATCGCACTACCAGGGCTGGAGAATTTCCCTTCTGGTGACGATAAGTATGATGTGACACGTATAAATCAAATGATTGAAAAAATGATTATGATAGCACCAGAACAATATCTATGGATGCATAAGCGTTTTAAGACCAGACCTGATGCTGATGCTCCCTCTCTGTACGATTGATGGCAATAATGAGGTTGAAAATAGTTAAAGTGTCTAATGAAAAAAAATAAAAAAGCATCTAATTCTTTATTTTGGCTCAAGCATATAATGCTGGTACTTATCATTATTGCAGCTGCGGGCATATTATTGTTAATGCAGCAAAGCAATAAATTGGCTGTGCGTCCTGAGGGAGACTCGGGCAAAAAAAACATCTCAAGTAATCTGAGTAAATTTTATGCGGATTACCGACGTCCAAAGAAAAAAGATTTAGGGGACTTTGTTAGAGCCGTGAAAAACTCTGATGAGCCTTTGAATGAACGTTTACAAAAAATGGAAAGCTTGCAAAAACCTGTGCTAGATAAATGGGTAGGGGAGCACAAACATCGAACATTTAAAGCGGGTAGTACTCTTAGAAGTGCCATCGCCAATTATGCTCAGTCAGAGGGTATGCAGGTAATTTGGGAGCTAGATCAAGACTTCATTGTTAAGCACCCCTTTCAACTTGATGATTCTATTTTGGGCAGCTTAAAAATGATTGCCAAAACCATCAATGCTAACTTTGATGGTGAGGTCAAAGCTTACATGTGTCCCCGTCAACGTTCTCTGGTTATTACCTCAAAACCATCGGAATATCTGGACAAACAATGTGAAGAAGCTGTTATGTAAATCCCTTTTCAGGCCTAACTACTGTGCTTGTTTGACTAAATATTTGTACCAAATTTGTTTTACTTTTATTTGAAAATCGACAAGGGATGCATTAACAGGAACCAATGTGCCATTTTGCAAGGCTAATCGATGAGCATAGTTTCGATATTCTAAATATGCTTGGCTGAGTGTGTCTGCTTCAGTTTTTGTGATAAACGATAACTTTGCTAAGTCACCTAAAATCCTTACATTATCAGACCATTTGGCTAAACTTGTAAAAGAATTTGTATGGGCCAGCAACATAAACTGCACAATAAATTCTATATCTGCTATGCCTCCAGCGTCTTGTTTTAAATCAATATTTTCTGCGTCTCCTTTAGCTAAATGGGCTCGCATTTTTTCTCGCATAGAGACCACTTCATCTGCCAATTCACATAGCACTCTGGGTTTTGAAAGCACGGCTAAACGTACTGCAATGAAGCGTTCATGTAATTCATGACAGCCCATTATAAACCTGGCTCTTCCCAATGCCTGATGCTCCCAGGTCCAGGCATTTTCAATTTCATAGGTGGCAAAACCATTCACATGGCACACCAGTAAACCGGCATTGCCAGAAGGGCGTAATCGCATATCTACATCATAGAGCAGCCCTAGGCCCGTTTTAATGGTAAATATATGTAAAATACGCTGTGCAAGTTTGATATAGAAGCTACTTGCTCCAATTGGCTTTTTGCCATTGGTAGGCTGTTGCCCATCGCAATTATGCAAAAAGACCAAATCTAAGTCTGAGCCATAACCTAATTCCCAGCCTCCCAGTTTGCCAAATCCTAATACCGCAAAACCTTTATTTTGAATGTCTTTAGGGCCTTGTGTTTCACATATGGGCACACCATGTTTAGCCACCATTTGTTGCCAAGCGATGTCTACAACTTGAACAATAATAGCTTCGGCTAAATGGGTTAAATGATCACTGACTTGCATAACAGGTAAAACATTAGAGATATCGGCCGCCGCTATTTTTAATTGTTGGCTCAGTTTAAATTGTCGTAAGGTTTCTATTTGTAGTTCCAAATCTTCTGTTTCTACGCGCAGTAATGTTTGGCGTAATTCATCAGCATATTGATTAAAAGCGACAGGTTGGTATAAAGAAATAGGATTGAGTAGCTCATCTAACAATAATGGAAAACGCGCAATTTGTTCTGTTACCCAAGGACTAGCAGCGCATAACTTAACTAAGTGAAATAATGCCGCTTGGTTTTCAAATAATAACTGTAGATAAGAAGTTCGTCCCAATATTGCACTTAAAACCGTGAATACACGCCTGAATAACCCCGTGTGGTCGTTTGCTTGATAGCTAAGGATATTATGGATAACCACGGGCATCAGATTATTAAGAGTTGTCAGGCCTCTCTGGCCAATTCTTTGGGTGGTCAAACTTTGTTTAAATACGTGTAATTGTTGATATACATCTTCGCTGATGGATATGCTTGTTGTGATAACGCCATCTGCTAGATGCCAATGATTTAATATATTTTGTGTCTCTTGTGCATCTAATTGTAGCTGCCACAGATCCTTTGCCCCTTGTTGCTGTTCATCTGCAACATCAACTTGCAGCGATGATTCTTCTTTGACTAACAACGAGAATTGCTGGTGGATTAAGCCGCAGTGCTGAGCCAACTGTTGCATGAAATTTTGATAATCAGCGATCCCTAGCACATATAACAAACGTTTTTGGTCGATGTTATTGCTAGGTAATACCTGCGTTTGTTTATCAGAAAACTGCTGCAGGCAATGTTCTACTTTACGCAGCCATAAATAACTGTACAGCAAATCATTAGCACTTTGGGTAGGTAATATTTGCAGATTCACTAGTTCAGTCAGTGCTAATTGTAGGCTCTGAAGTTTCAGGCTTGGCTCTCGTCCGCCATTAATCAGCTGCAAACTTTGCACTACAAATTCCGCTTCCCTGATCCCACCTGTACCCAACTTAATATTGTTGGTTAAGCCTCGTCTGCGTACTTCTTGTTCGATCATCGATTTCATACTGCGCAGAGACTCAATAGCGCTAAAGTCTAAATACCGACGATAAATAAAGGGCTGAAGAATGTCTGATAATTGCTGCGAGTATGGGCAAGCTTGATTTAAGATAGATGCTTTTAGCATCGCGTAGCGTTCCCAGTCGCGGCCTTGCTCTTGGTAATAATCTTCCATAGCATCAAAATGCATCACAAGTGGGCCGCTGTCACCAAATGGTCTTAGGCGCATATCCACCCGATAAACTTGGCCATCAGCAGTCATTTGGTCCAATGCGGTAATAAGTTTTTGTGCCAGTTTAGTAAAAAACTGTTGATTTTCGACTGACTTTTTCCCTCCAGTGGTAATACCGGCACAGGCATAGGTAAAAATCAAATCGATGTCTGAAGAAAAATTTAATTCACCTCCGCCTAATTTTCCCATCCCCAAAATTAACATAGGTTGTGGACCAAACTCACCAGCAGGCACGCCAAATTGGGGTTGTAAAAATTGATATAACCAGTTGTTAGTTTGTATAATTAATTGCCGTGCTAGTTCAGATACTTGTTCTAATGAGTTCTCAATAGATTGCATGTTGAGCAAGTCGCGCCAGGCAATTCTAAGCATATGGAAATTTCTAAACTGCCTGAGTTTTTGTTGTAAAACGACCTCATTATTTACCTCAGTCAATAGCTGTGTAAGCTTTTTTTTGTAGTTTATCTGCTCAGTAAAAAGCCTCTTTTCGACTAATAGCTCGGCTAACCAAATCGGATTTTTTAGACATTGCTCGTGGATAAAATCGCTCAGTGAAAAGGCTGTTTTGATCTGTTCCTCAAACGTTTCAAAGCTATTGAAAAATTGCCCATCGGATTGAAGCGCCTGCCAGCGTTCGTTACCAAGTTCTATCAACTCTTTTGGAAGTAACATGGGTAGACTATTTTTCATGCTTTTATCATCATCATCATCATATATCATCATCTAGTAGCATGTTTTTTATGGGGGCATCACAAAGGCCGTTATTTACCAGTTTGACTTTGTCAGCCTTATTGAGTTTTTTGATCCAAATTTCGATTTTTAATGCCTCAGAATGATTGTCTACAATACACCATAATTTCAATACCAAAGGACCTTTGCCTTTTAACGCTTTTGCACATTTAGGGCCACTCGATTGATGCTCATCGAAGCGTCGCTCAATCTCTGTGCAAATTCCAGTGTAATATTGCGCAAGCCTATTTTCGATAATATACACATACCACTGCTTCACTTGTTAACCAATCCAGTACTCATTGAATATATTGACTCAGTCTACTCGGTAATGGGTTTTAATTAGAACACATATTTGAGTGTACAACTGTACGCTCAAAATATATGATGGGATTTGGTTTTCATCACGATCCCATTAATGAATTACTCTAATATTATGCCAATAACTTATTCGCCACTAGAAGAGCGGCTAAATGCTGCAAGCCATGGTGCGGGGGTTATTGCTGCAACGGTAGGGCTAATTTTTTTGTTGATGAAAGTCGATGGCATATATGGACAGTTAGCATGTTTAATCTACGGATTGTCAATGATCTTGATGTTTCTATCATCAACACTTTACCATTGTGTTAAAAAACCTAATCTGAGATCCTTACTCAAAGTTATAGACCACAGTGCAATATATTTGTTGATAGCAGGCACATACACACCCCTTATGGTGTTGGCTATTGGAGGTTGGGTAGGTTTGACTGGGATGGTAATAGTTTGGTCGATTGCATTTATAGGCATAACCTTTAAAATTTTCGCCAATCAGCGTTTTCCGAAATTATCAATTATTACGTATTTGTTAATGGGGTGGATAGCCATCTTTTTTATCTATCCGTTGTATCATGCCTTATCAACCCAGGGACTATGGTTATTGTTTGCGGGGGGAATTTGTTACACGGTAGGAGTGCTGTTTTACGTGGCTAAAAAAGTGCAGTTTACGCATGCAATTTGGCACATGTTTGTTGTTGCTGGTTGTGTATGCCATTTTTTTTCTACTTATTATTATGTTATTTGATTGGCGCTAGGCCCAATACTGACAATCATTAAAACTCAGGCCCTATTCCAAGGTAAATGCGGTATTTGTTTGCTATGCCTTATGCAGATGACTTAAGCTAGCCAATAGATATTTTTTCTTTTTTCCGAATAAAGCGGTTATTTATTATGTATGAAAATTATTATGGATTAACTTCTAAACCCTTCCAGCTTACACCCGATCCTAGCTTCTTTTTCGGCAGTAAATGGCATAAACGTGCCATGTCCTATTTACAATATGGCTTATCTCAAGCCGAAGGCTTTATTGTTATTACCGGTGGTATAGGTACAGGTAAAACCACCATAGCAAACAGTTTATTAGATGACATGCAGGAAGATATCGTTGCCGCACAAATAGTCACGCCGAAATTATCCCCAGATGAACTGGTAAAGATGGTTGCAAGTAAATTTAACGTTCCGGTCAAAGGCAGTTCTAAGTCTGATATTTTGAATGACCTTGAAGCATTTTTAATGGGGCTGCACAAACAAGGCAAACGAGCATTGTTATTGGTTGACGAGGCTCAAAATTTACCTTTAGAAACCATCGAAGAACTGCGTATGTTGTCTAACTTCCAGGCTTCGGGTAAGCCATTATTACAAAGCTTCTTGTTAGGTCAGGAAGAGCTGCAACCTATCCTACGAGCACCAAACATGGAGCAGTTTAGACAACGTATTGTGGCTTCATGTCATTTAGCCCCCCTAACAGATATTGAGTGCCAAGCATATATTGAATATCGCATGCAACATGCAGGTTGGGATGGTAGGGCCTTATTTTCAGCGGGTGCTTACGACCGAATTTTCCAATTCACCTATGGTATACCAAGAAAAATAAATACTCTGATGGATAGAATTTTGCTTTTTGGTTTTCTTGAAGAGCTAGAAACCCTAGATCTAGAAGCAGTTGAAAACGTAATTAAAGAAGTGTCAGAAGAGATGTTTGAACCAAAGCAGGACGCTCAAGTCGAAACCCAAGCAAAAAAGCCTGCAGACATTCTCGATATACCCGCTGAACACGGGCAAGTTAAAGATGTAGATTATTATAAAACCATGATCACAGAATTAGTCGATGCTTTAGATAATGCAATTAGTCAAAAAATTAAATTGACTCGGTATATCGACCGTTTATTACAAAAAAAGTATAAAACTTACATTCGTTTGAAGTCCGATGATTAATCGAAATACCCGGCAGATTCACGTTTGAAGTGCATAACCTCTAAGCCGCCATAGCTACCATGTGTTCAGCCATTAATTTGGCTGGCGTTTTATAATTTAGTTTCTTTCTTGGTCTGTCATTGAGATTGACTATTACATCTTGAACGGCTGATGGTGATACCTTTTTAAAGTCTGTTGATTTCGGCCAATATTGTCGTAATAGACCATTGGTTTTTTCATTCAGTCCTCGTTGTTACGAACAATAAGGGTCTGCAAAATACACATCACATTTCAAACTTTCAAACTTTCAAACTTTCAAACTTTCAAACTTTCAGCCATTTTTTCATGGTACGCAAATTCTTTACCATTATCCGCTGTAATCGTGAGCACAGCGCCGTTAAACGGCGTTAACAGCGCGATGCTGGCTGCTGTGACTGTTGTTGCTGACTTGTCATCTACACGTGTCGAAACGGTAAAGCTGGTTTTGCGCGCTACAATCGTGACCCGTGCGCCACTGTGACCTTTGCCAATCACCTTGTCAATTTCCCAATCACCCATTCTACTTTTATCATCAACAACGTATGGACGCTCATCGATACTGATACGGCTGTTAATAAACCCTCTGCCTGCTTCTTTATTCTTACTGCGTGATGGATAAGCTTTACCTTTCCTACGTAAATGTTGGAATAAATGGCCTTCACTTTTTTTGTCAGACCAAATGTGCTGATAAACAGTTTCATAACTAATACCATTCCATCTTAAGTGTTACTCACATTTAACCAGTCCCTATGGCACATTTGGGTGACACGTTTTAGGTCATTAACAAAGTCATTCCATGCTGTTGTATAAGCGTCTAGAATATCGTCATATGACTCAAAACATCGATTTGCCAAATGATGTTGACGCAGCCAACTCCATACCTGCTCTATTGGGTTAAGCTCGGGTGAATAGGGGGGGAGTTTCATGATGCTGACATTAGGGATATCCTTAACAATATCATCAGTATGCCAACCCGCTCCATCCATTATCACCAACGCATGGCGTCCTAGTTCGGTCGCTGCTGAAATCAACTTCAGGTGCTGACGCATAATGTCTTTATTTACCCAAGGAGCTAAAATTGCCTCCGTTCGTCCAGTACTCGGACAGACTGCACCAAACAAATAAGCATATTCAAATTGTTGTTGCTTAACCGCACGGGGACGACGTCCTTTTTGTGCCCACAAACGTGTGGTGGTATTTTGTTGACCTATCCTCGCTTCATCCTGAAACCAGTCGTCCACCTCATCTAGCGCGAGATGCACAGGGATCAAATTGCTCGTTTCAATTTGCATTTTTTTTAAAGTCTTCTTGGGCTTCCTCTGATTGCTTAGGGTGCTTTGAGCGACGGGTTATCCAACTAAAACCGAGTAGATGGAGGAGTTTATAAATTGCGTTAGAATGATAATTTATCTGAAATTCATAAGCAATATAGAGCCTAATAGCTTCACCTGTTAAGCGCCCCCCTTTGCTACTGCGACTGTGCTGGTCAATATAATCAAACAATCGCCCTCGCTGCTTAATCGATAAAGGGCAAGTACGTCCTGGTGCTTTTTTGGCCTCCAAGCCTGCCACACCATCTGATAAATAATGGCTTACCCATGTGTTGACACTACGTCTACTGACTTTAAGGATAAGGGCTATTTCGGTTCGGTTTTTACCTTCAATAAAATGGGATATCGCTAACAGGCGAAGTCGTTTACGGGCATTTAGTTCCGCTCTTGATAGAGCTAAAAGGTGTTGTGATGTATCAAGTTTCAAGTGAATAAAAATAGTGACTAATCCATCACTGCATTAGATCACAAATCATTACTAATTGGTATAATATCGATGCTCCGGTCCTCCCTAAGCCACCCATACACCTGCTCTGGACTCCATTTCGCAGTAAGTTTTGCCTCAATTAATGCAATCAGTGCGGTTGTCATTTTAATGGCTTTACAAGCAACTAGTCGTCGTGTGTCTGTGGATGTTTTCATTGTTGCATCTGTTGCCGGAGAAAAAGCGATTAGCATATATTCAGCTGACCGTCTTTTCTACCCGTTCAAGTTATGCACTCATTATTTGAATCTAAGCTGTATATTAAAAATTGTTAATGAAGTTAAGCTTTTGCTAAAAATGCCGATGTAACAATTGAACTAAAAGGGAACAATCTTGTACTAATGAAGGCTGTATAACTAATATACAATTTTAATGTAATGCGTATTTGTTCACATTGGGGTGTTTTATGAAAGGTTTAGTAGGTGAAAGAGGGAAAGGATCAATATTGCATCCAGATGGACCTGATTTCAAGGAACGAAGAAAATCTTATTATCAAGGAAAGTACAGCAAAAGAATGTTGTTACTTTTGGTGTTAGTTAGTTGTGTCGCCTTAATTGTCATCAGGTAAAGCACTTAACCCATAAGCGCAATAAAAAACCAAGTCAATTCGATTGTATTAATCGTGACTGAATAAACTCTGCTAATTTAGCGCTGGCTTGCGGATGCTCAGACTTCCCAGTAAACAAACATATTTTTATAGAACCCAACTCTGGCAGATGATCATGGCGGATAATATCCAATTGCTCGGGTACGCTGCTCTTAGCCAATACACTGATCCCTAACCCTTGTTTGATAGCGGCTGTAATACCGCTAAGGTCAGCATTGGTATAACTGATCCGCCATTGCTGGGTTTGTTGCTTCAACTTACTGATGGCACGACTTCTATATACACACCCATCGGGTGCTAAAACTAACGATAAATTTGCTTGCTGGTTAGCTAAGCTTCGATCGCCCACCCACACTAGCTTATCAATCAAAAGTACCTGCCCGTCGACTTCAGTTTCAGGGTCTACTAATGCCATTACAAGATCAAAACCGTTGAGCTCCTCATCAGCAAGTAAGGTCTTACTTAATGCAGAGGTGACTTCTAAGGATACATCGGGGTATAACTTGCCAAATTCGCCAATAATACTGGGTAGTAAAGTGGTAGCAAATTCACTGGGGATACCCAGTCGTAATCTTCCTTTTAAAAGCGTCGGTTGAAATTGGCGAAAAATGCCATCATTTAATTCGAGCATAGTGTGTGCGGTTTTATATAAATTTAAGCCATCTTGATTAACGACTTGTCTTTGCCCTTGTTTTGTAAAAAGGCGTTTTGACAATTGTTGCTCCAGGCGTTTTATTTGTAGGCTTACGGCGGGTTGTGATCGACCTAGTTTTTCACCTGCTTTTGCATAGCCACCTAAATCCACTACAGTGACAAAAGTGCGCAGGTTATCCAGAGAGAGTTGTTTCATTTAATCTAATCAAGGTTGTTTAAAAATAAATCATTTAAATAAGAGTTTTAAATGATTAAATGATTATTCATAAGAAATGTAAATGTAAACATTAAATATTTCAATTTGTTGTACATCACCGCTGTCATTATAGTTAAGTTATTGTTTAGCCACGGACACAATATTTTATGCCAAATAAAACTGTTTTACACACCAAGCATTTGGAAGCTGGGGCCAAAATGGTCAACTTCCATGGTTGGGAAATGCCCATCAATTATGGTTCACAAATAGAAGAGCACCACGCAGTTCGCAAAGACGCGGGTATGTTTGATGTATCTCACATGACCATAGTGGATATAACAGGCAAAGATGCCCAGGCGTATCTACGTTTTTTATTGGCCAATGACGTGGTTAAATTACAAGACAAAGGCAAAGCATTATACAGTGGTATGTTGAATGAAGCGGGTGGGGTTGTGGACGACCTTATCGTTTATTATTTCGATCAAACTAATTACCGATTAGTTGTGAATTCCGCTACTCGTGAAAAAGATATGAATTGGTTACTTCAACAGGCCAACACATTTGACGTTACTATCACTGAGCGTTCTGAGTTCGCCATGATTGCAGTGCAAGGCCCTAATGCTAAAAGCAAAGCCGCACAGTTATTTACTGACGCACAAAAAGAAGCGGTAGAAGGGATGAAGGCTTTTTTTGGTGTGCAGGCAGAAGATTTATTTATTGCTACCACTGGATACACGGGTGAAGCAGGCTACGAAATTATAGTGCCTGCTGCAGATGCTGCCGATTTTTGGCAAAAGTTACTAGACGTAGGTGTGGTGCCTTGTGGTTTAGGTGCCAGGGATACACTTCGCCTAGAAGCAGGAATGAATTTATATAGTCAAGATATGGATGAAACTATCTCACCATTAGCCGCTAATATGGCTTGGACTATTTCGTGGCAGCCCAGTGACAGAAAATTTGTTGGTCGTGAGGCGCTAGAGCAGCAAAAATCTGCGGGCACAGACAAGCTAGTCGGCTTAGTCATGACCGATAAAGGTGTATTGCGCGCAGGGCAAAAAGTGCAAGTTAGCGGCGGTGAAGGGGTGATTACTTCAGGTACCTTTTCACCCACTTTAGGTCATAGTATTGCAATGGCGCGCGTGCCTTCAACGGTCGGTGAGACCGCCGAAGTTGAAATACGCAAAAAGTGGGTTAAAGTAAACGTTGTCAAACCTAGTTTTGTCAGAAATGGCAAAAGCGTTTTGTAACCGAAAAAATAAAAAATTCAAGATTAAATAGATAATTATTAGGAACAAACATGAGCAATATTCCAGCAGATTTACGTTACGCTTCAACTCACGAATGGGTACGCCCTGATGGTGGCGGTGTGTTTACTATCGGTATCAGCGACCATGCACAACAATTGTTAGGCGATATGGTATTTGTGGAGTTGCCAGATGTGGGTGCTGAAGTAGGCACTGGCGACGACATCGCTGTTGCTGAGTCAGTGAAAGCAGCATCCGATGTGTATGCCCCTATTAGCGGTGAAATTTTAGCCGTGAATGCAGACCTTGAAGACTCACCAGAACTGGTCAACTCTGACCCATATGGCGAGGGCTGGTTGTTTAAGATGAAAGCAACCGATCCAGCAGAAGTTGAGGGTTTGTTTGATGCCGAATCCTACCAAGGCAACATCGACGACGAGTAAAGTCTACTCACAAGGGAGGACTGTTCGGTCCTCTGACCGTTTTTAAACGTTATTTTAATAAAACATTACTGTAATAAAACATTATTGTAATAAAAAATTATGGTAATAAAAGTCTAAGGGCAAACCCGATTGCTCTTATTCTTTATCCACATCAGGAATTTGTAGTCAGCTATGTCATTATCTCATTTTTCATTATCAGAGCTTGAGCAAAAGCAGGATTTTGTTCGTCGTCATATTGGCCCCAGCGAAGTAGAAATAGCAGAAATGCTTACTTTGGTTGGTGCAGGATCCCTAGATGATTTAATGCAACAAACTGTGCCTGAGGGCATACGTTTACCCCAGCCATTAAAAGTGGGTGAAGCGCAATCAGAAGCCGACGCCTTGGCCTACTTAAAAACAGTGGCTAGCAAAAACAAAGTAATGCGTTCTTTTATCGGAATGGGTTATTACGACACACTCACTCCTAACGTGATCAAACGTAACGTTCTAGAAAACCCAGGTTGGTACACCGCCTACACGCCTTACCAGCCAGAGATTGCTCAAGGCCGTCTTGAAGCCTTGCTTAACTTCCAGCAAGCGACCATTGACCTAACAGGTATGGAACTAGCCTCTGCTTCATTGTTAGATGAAGCCACTGCAGCTGCCGAGTCAATGGGACTGGCTAAACGTGTCTCCAAAAATCGCAATGCGAATACGTTTTTTGTAGCAGACGATGTGCATCCACAAACATTAGATGTGGTACAAACGCGCGCCGACATGTTCGGCTTCGACATCGTTGTGGGTAAAGCAGAAGACGCCAGTCAACACGATGTCTTTGGCGCATTATTGCAATACCCGGGTACTTCGGGCGCAGTAAACGACATCGCAGATATCATTGCTGCCGTACAAGCCAATAAAGGCATAGTGACCGTTGCCTCTGACTTATTAAGCCTAGTTTTACTTAAACCACCCGGTGAAATGGGTGCCGATGTGGTACTCGGTAGTGCGCAACGATTTGGCGTACCTATGGGTTACGGCGGCCCTCATGCTGCGTTTTTTGCTACCCGCGAAAGTTACAAACGTTCATTGCCTGGGCGTATTATTGGTGTGTCTAAAGATACCCGTGGCCGTCCTGCATTACGTATGGCATTGCAAACTCGTGAGCAACATATTCGCCGCGAAAAAGCCAACTCAAACATTTGTACCGCCCAAGTATTGTTAGCTAATATGGCTTCTTTTTATGCCGTTTATCATGGCCCCCAAGGCTTAAAGACCATTGCCTCACGCATTCATCGTTTTGCTGACATCTTAGGGGCAGGCTTAATTAAAGCTGGTTTTGAACTAGCCAATAACACTTGGTTCGACACGTTAACGGTCAAAGTAACCACCAACAAACAACAGATAATCGATGCCGCTTTAGTCAACAACTTAAACTTACGTACAGACGTTGATGGGTCGTTAGGCATAAGCATAGATGAAACCACTTCTCGTGATGACCTTCAGGCGGTTTATCAAGCCTTTGTTGGCGCTAACGTTGAGCTAGATATCAACGCTTTCGACCAAGTTATTATCGACAACGGTAGTGATTCAATCCCTGCAGCGCTGGCCAGAACATCTGATTTCTTAACTCACCCAGTGTTCAACAGCTATCATTCTGAAACTGAAATGCTGCGGTATATCAAATCTTTAGAAGATAAAGACCTAGCCTTAAATCACTCGATGATTTCGTTGGGCTCTTGCACCATGAAACTCAATGCCACTGCAGAGATGATCCCAGTAACATGGCCTGAGTTTGGTCAACTACACCCATTTTCACCTCTGGATCAAGCCCAAGGTTACACACAAATGCTTGATGAGCTAAGCGAATGGCTTATCGACATTACCGGTTACGACGCATTATCTATGCAGCCTAATTCCGGCGCACAAGGTGAATATGCAGGTTTGATCACCATTAAAAAGTATCACGAGAGCAGGGGAGAAGGACACCGTAATATTTGCTTAATTCCAAGTTCTGCCCACGGTACCAACCCAGCGTCAGCGCAAATGGTCAGCATGAAAGTGGTAGTGGTAAATTGCGATAAAGACGGCAACGTCGATTTAGCTGATTTACGTACCAAAGCCGAAGAAGTCGCCGACAACTTAGCTTGTGCCATGATCACCTACCCGTCTACCCACGGAGTTTATGAAGAAACCGTGCGCGAAATGTGCGAAATAGTGCACGAGTTTGGCGGTCAGGTATATATGGATGGTGCCAATATGAACGCCCAAGTAGGCGTGACTTCACCGGGGTATATTGGCTCAGATGTATCTCACCTAAACTTACACAAAACCTTTTGTATTCCACATGGTGGTGGCGGTCCAGGTATGGGGCCAATAGGTGTTAAAGCCCACTTAGCCCCATTTTTACCTAACCACAAAATCATCGGTATTGAAAACGCAGGCGATACCCAAGTACGCCAGCACGGTGCTGTTTCGGCCGCACCTTGGGGCAGTGCTTCGATTTTACCTATCAGTTACATGTACATCAAAATGATGGGCAGCGCGGGTCTTAAAAAAGCCACCGAAGTGGCCATGCTTAACGCAAACTACGTGGCTGAAAAACTCACTTCTTACTACCCAGTGCTATATCGCGGACGCAACAACCGCGTAGCACACGAATGTATTATTGATTTACGCCCACTAAAAGAAAGCTCAGGTATCACCGAAGTCGACGTAGCAAAACGCCTAAACGACTATGGTTTCCATGCACCCACTATGAGTTTCCCAGTAGCGGGTACCTTGATGATTGAACCTACAGAGTCAGAAGCTAAAGCCGAGCTTGATCGCTTTATCGAAGCCATGGTGTCTATTCGTTTAGAGATTGCTAAAGTTGAATCAGGTGAATGGAATGCTACAGATAATCCATTACATAACGCACCGCACACCCTTGAAGATATTTGCGATAACAACTGGGATCGCAGTTACGACAGAAAGCTGGCTGCTTATCCTGTTGCTTCGGTGGCTAAGAATAAATTTTGGCCAACGGTTAATCGGATTGATGATGTGTTTGGGGATAGGAATTTGATGTGTTCTTGCCCGGATCTGGACAGTTACAGAGAAGATTAATTTCTACGTCATCCTTGAAACCTCAGCTGCATTGCTGTCGCTACTCGCCCCAATCACATATTAATTATATGCTCATGGGGCTCGCAGCTTGGCGGCTTTGCTGAGGCTCCAATGATTGAGTAGAAAGGGAATGTGTTTTTGAAAGGGTTTCAAACCTTCTAATTATTTGAAGAAACGAGCTTAGGCTCGTTTTTTTTATGGCTTCGCGCACTGTCATCCCGCGCGGCGTCCGCATGACATTTTTCAAACGAATCCAGCGCGGCTGCCGCCTTCGTTCAACTTACTTTTTTGCTGTAGCCAAAAAAAGTAAGCAAAAAAAGCCGCTCGAGGGTTCAACTGGATTCTATATGAAGCACGGCTTCGCCCAATTGAACAACCCAACATGGATGTTGGGTTTGGGTACAAATCATCAAGGAAGTGTATTTGACTACCTAAAGGTTTCACTTTTCTAAGTTGTGTTTACATCAGGTTGGGTAGGCAAACTAAATCGCCTATCCCGCGCGGCGTCCGCATGGCGATTACCCTACTAAATTGAAGTAATAGTTGGCGAGCTTTGAGTCGAGGTTGGGCAAGCGCATCGGCTTTGCCGACAGGAAGCTTTTGGATTTGATTTGCAAGTAATTAACATGGATGTCCTGTTAATTCTGTTTCATTCCGGTTTTTGCAAATTACAAACTTATTACTATTGGATCCTCAATTTGAATATAACGGCTGAGTAAGTTTAAAAACAAGAGAGTCATCGAATTGGCCGAGTGAACTTGTTAGGCCTTATAAAAATTGGGATAACAAGCCCCATTGTCGCTAAATTGCTTAGCAAACCAGCTCAAAGTAAAGATGGCATGATCATTGGATTAACAAATTCACTCTTAGTAAATGAGGTTTATAAGGACGTATTCTAAAGCCATTCGCTTCAAGTTTTATTTTTATTCATCCTCAAATGAATTAAGGGGTAGTGACGTAAGGGCTTAATTAAGCCCTTAGCAAGATAACTTACTTAAAATGAAGGTGTATTATGAAACTTATAAATCTATTGCTAATTACGACGATGTTTTCTTTTGTGTCTAGCGCACACGCAGGTTTTATCCCCTTAGATTTGTTAGATACAGAACTAGATGACAAGTCGACCTATGCTGCTCTATATGTAAATTTGGGCGCAGGGTCAACTCTTGGTGGCAATATGCAGGGCTTCGCGCCAATTACGACCGGTGTAAACTCAGTCGTCGGGGGCAATGTCACGGCAGGGACAGCGGTGACATCTGGTGCGGGCTCAAGCATTGGTGGCTATATTCAGGCTGGAACCACCGCCATCACTGGCGTGGGTGCAAGCGTCGGTGGGAGTATTTTTAGCGGAACCACCGCGGGTACTGGTGCCAATTCAATTGTCGGTGGCGATATTGAAGCTGGAGGGCTCTATACGGCAGGCTCTGGCGCTTTAGTGAGCGGCAACGTTAATGATCAGCTTGAGCTCGTGCCTGGGTATGTTGCACCCGCAGTTATAAATCAGAAAGGTCAACTTGACATAGTGCAAGCAACGTTAGACCAGCTGGGAGTAACAGAGGGATCAACAAATCTCGACATCACATTCGGTTTAGTCAACGAGACGCTCCTTGCTGGTGTATATGATAGTTTAAATTATCTGACCATTAGGGCCGGTAAAACCCTAACCCTTGACGGTCTGGGTGTAGACGGCGATTTCCTTTTCAACATCCATAACTACCTGGACTTTGCTGCAGGCTCAAAAGTAGAGCTGATTAATTTTACAGATAACAGTAATGTTATCTGGAATGTCATTGGCGATGCGGTTGGCTCATCTGGCTATATGCAAGCTGCCGCAGATGTAAGCATAAGAGGCTTTATTTTTGCGAACGGTTATGTCAATACAGGTGACCGTACTACGTTAAATGGTGTAGGTAATTCATGTGGTGGCGCTTTTTCAGTGAATGACTACGTCTTATTTGGGGCAGACAACACAGTAGGCGGGTTGGGTTGCGATACGAATTTCACGGATGTCACGGATGTCCCCGAACCTAGAACGGCGATATTGTTGTTGGGTTTAGCGGGCTTGTTATTTTCTCGACACAGAAAACAAAGAAAATCACAAGAATCACAAGGACACCCAGTGCGCCGAGATAAATATGGTCAAATGACTTAAGGTTTTTGAATGAATTACAATGGGTATCGATTTGGCAAAGAATGTATTTCAAGCATGTGGGGTGAATGAGCATATGAAACCACAGTTTAATACGCGTTTAAAGCGTCATGAGTTACTCGACTTTATGCGCCAGCAAGCGCTTACGATGGTGGTGATGGAGGCCTGTTATTCATCCCATTACTGGGGCCGCAAAATGGCTAAATTAGGCTATGATGTAAAGCTTATTCCTGCTCAACACGTTACGCCTTTTGTACGGGGCAACAAGAATGACCACAATGATGGGTTTGCAATAGCAGAAGCCAGTCAACGTCCATTTATCCACTTTGTGCCGATTAAAACTGAGCACCAGCAAGAAATCTGCTGTTTGCACCGCATTCGTGAGCGACTTATCAAAAGCAAAACTGCGTTGAGTAACCAATCCCGAGGATGATTGAGTGAGTTTGGCGTGGTGTTTCCTTGTGGCCACGCAGCATTCTTACATGGCTTAACCAGTATCATTGATAACCCTCAATACAGCCGCCGATTACAAGATATGGTGATTGATATGTTGAGTGAATATAAAACTACGATTAACCGCCTTAAAAGCATTGAGAAACAGTTAACCGAATTTGTCGACGGCTGTGAAAGCGCTAGGATGTTGCTCAGTATTCCCGGCATAGGCGACATTAATGCCTCAGGGTTTTTAGCCTCTATTGACAAAGGCCAGGCGTTTAACAATCCGAAAGAGTTTGCCGTGTGGGGCTCACACCCAAACAACATGCATCGGGTAACATCAGTAAAATGGGCGGTATGACCAAACGCGGTGACCGCTACTTGCGTAAACAACTGGTACAGGGCGCCAGAGCCCTGGTCAGTCGAGCAGCAAAAAGTACCGACCCTCTATCTCTATGGGCTACCAAGCTTCGAATACCTCAGGGTCAGGTCTTGAAGCTTCGAATACCTCAGGGTCAGGTCTTGAATTTTGCATTTCATTCCAAGAAAATTAAGGTAGGTTTATTTTATTTGTATCGAGTTTAAGCAGCGGAGGTTCCCCCCCCCCCACTGACGCTAGTGCAAAATACAAGACCTGACCCTCATCGTTTGACCCTCATCGTTCCTAGTTTTGTTGCCTAATTAAGTTTTGGCTTATTAAAGTTTTGTAAATCTAAAATACAGCTTAT
>JAWUXU010000140.1:0-36428 GCA_034111145.1 Paraglaciecola sp. | reverse complement strand
TTTTTTTATATTTTTAAGATACGAATAGCAGCTAAGGCAAAGATAAATTTTCAGAGCGGTTAAAGCACAGAGATAAAAAGTGTTTGCTATTTTTATTTCTATGTTGAGGTTTAACTTCATCACGTTTTCGACAATTGAATTGATGGTTAACCCGAGATATTCCGTCATCATTTAATATATAAAATTTAAATATCTGATTAGTCAGTATGAAATTCAATCAAAGACGAATTTAAATAATGGTTTAATCCTCTTTGATAATTTGCTATTGTTCTAAGCATAGATTTTTTTAATATAAACCAGCAACTTTTCTGTGAGAAGCCATGTCCAACTCTATTCCTACTGTGTCCCATTTAAAGCAACTCGAAGCGGAAAGTATTCACATATTTCGCGAAGTGGCCGCTGAATTCGATAACCCTGTTATGTTGTACTCTGTGGGTAAAGATTCGTCGGTGTTATTACATCTAGCTCGTAAAGCTTTTGCCCCAGGCAAAATCCCCTTTCCATTGTTACATATTGATACCACATGGAAATTCCATGAAATGATTGCGTTTCGTGACGAAGTAGCTAAAAAACATGATCTCAACTTGCTGGTGCATATTAATCCGGAAGGCGTGAAGATGAATGTAGGTCCATTCAGCCATGGTAGTGCCAAACATACCGATATCATGAAAACTCAAGGCTTAAAACAAGCATTGGATCATTATAAGTTTGATGCTGCTTTTGGCGGCGCTAGACGTGATGAAGAAAAGTCTCGGGCCAAAGAGCGTGTTTTTTCTTTTCGCGACGAGAATCACAGATGGGATCCTAAAAACCAACGTCCAGAATTGTGGAACGTTTACAACGCACAAATTAACAAAGGTGAAAGCATACGTGTGTTCCCTATGTCCAACTGGACTGAGCTAGATATCTGGCAATATATCTATATGGAAAATATCGAGATCCCTTCATTGTATTTGGCGAAACCTCGTCCAGTGGTTAAACGTGACGATGTGTATTTTATGGTTGACGATGACCGTATGCCAATGCAAGAAGGCGAAACACCTGAGATGCGCTCAGTACGGTTTAGAACATTAGGCTGTTACCCATTAACGGGTGCTGTCGAGTCTACCGCAGCGACATTGCCAGAAGTTATCCAAGAAATGTTATTAACCAAAACGTCAGAGCGCCAAGGCCGTGTCATTGACCATGACTCATCAGGTTCTATGGAGAAGAAAAAAATGGAAGGATATTTCTAATGGCTACCAACATAGTATGGCATCAGCACGATGTTGATAAAGCGCGGAGATCTGAAGCAAAAAAACAAAAATCTTGCGTGTTATGGTTAACTGGATTGAGCGGTTCAGGTAAATCTACCATCGCTAATCTCTTAGAAAAAAAATTGGCTGAACATGGTAAACATACCTATTTGCTGGATGGCGATAATGTGCGCCACGGCTTATGTGGTGATTTGACCTTCAGTGACAAGGACAGAGTTGAAAACATCCGGCGCATTGGTGAAGTATCTAAACTTTTTGTTGATGCAGGCACAATAGTACTGACGGCTTTTATTTCACCTTTTAAAACTGAAAGAGACTTTTGCCGTCATTTATTAGCTGACGGCGAATTTATCGAAATATTTGTTGATACTTCTATAGAAGAATGTGAAAAACGTGATCCTAAAGGCCTATATCAAAAAGCCAGACAAGGTGATATCAAAGATTTTACCGGTATCGACTCTCCTTATGAAGCACCAGAAAACCCAGAAATAACCTTAGTTTTTTCCGGTCAAACTGCCGAACAGTCTGCTGAACAACTTTTTGATTTGTTAAAACAAAAAGGAATTGTGGCTTAATGTTAAACCAACAACTTATTCAAAGTATTATCGATATTAGCCATCTAGCGGGTAATAAAATCATGGATATCTATCAAAAAGATTTTGCTATCTATGAAAAATCAGACGAAAGTCCATTAACCGAAGCTGATTTAGCCGCACATAACTGTATTTTAGATGGCTTAAGTAGAGTATCAGAATTACCTGTTTTGTCTGAAGAATCTACAGATATTTCATGGCAAGAACGTAACACTTGGGATACCTACTGGTTAGTTGACCCACTTGATGGTACCAAAGAGTTTATTAAGAAAAATGGTGAGTTCACGGTGAATATAGCGCTCATTAAGGACGGAATACCCGTTTTTGGGGTGGTGTATGCGCCAGTTTTGGAACAGACCTATGTGGGTATTTTAGGCCAAGGTGCCTTTAAAATAACAGCTGGTGTAAAAGTTCAAATCTTTCCCAAAGCTTGGACCAAAGGCGAAACATGGAAGATAGTGGGTAGCCGCTCGCATCAAAGCCCCGAGATACAAGCATTGCTTGATTCTTTGGAAGGCGATACTGAGTTGGTTGCAATGGGCAGCTCTCTTAAATTATGTCTAGTCGCAGAAGGTGCAGCGCACCTTTATCCGCGTCTAGGCCCAACATGTGAGTGGGATACTGGTGCTGCGCAAGCTGTTGTAGAAGCGGCTGGAGGCAAGGTAACAGTAATTGAAGATGCAACCGATGCACTGAAAGCTGATGCCTTACCCCTTAGGTACAATCAAAAAGAGTCCGTCTTAAATCCTTATTTCCTAGTGAGTTGTTAATTATGAATACCGAGAATACATTATTACAGTCCGATATTCTGGGCTATCTAGACCAACATGAAAAGAAAGACATGCTGCGTTTTTTAACTTGTGGCAGTGTTGATGATGGAAAGAGTACCTTAATTGGTCGTTTGTTACACGACTCCAAAATGATTTTTGAAGATCAACTTGCCGCTATTACCAAAGACAGTAAAAAAGTGGGTACCACTGGTGATAAGGTTGACCTAGCTCTACTTGTTGATGGTTTGCAGTCTGAACGTGAGCAAGGCATTACAATAGATGTGGCCTATCGCTATTACTCCACCGATAAACGTAAATTTATCATTGCTGATACCCCCGGACATGAGCAATACACCCGTAATATGGTGACAGGTGCATCTAATTGTGACGTAGCTATTATCCTGATTGATGCTCGCTCAGGAGTCAAAACCCAAACCCGTCGTCATTCTTTCTTAGTCTCTCTGTTAGGCATTAAACATGTTATTGTTGCTGTCAATAAAATGGACTTAAAAGGCTACAGTGAAACCGTTTACGACGAAATAAAAACAGCCTATCTAGAGTTCTCAAAACAGTTAGAGATCCCAGATATACAGTTTATTCCTTTGTCTGCTCTTGATGGCGATAATGTCGTTAACGTTAGTGAAAAAACGCCATGGTACAAAGGCGAGACTCTAATGACCATGCTGGAAAAAGTTGAAATTAATGATGACATAAATGCAGACGATTTCCGTTTTCCTGTGCAATATGTCAACCGCCCTAATCTTAACTTTCGCGGTTTTGCAGGCACAGTTGTGTCTGGTCAGATAAAACCCGGTGATAGCATCACTGCCCTACCTTCAGGTAAGAAGTCTAAAGTAAAAGCACTGGTTAATTTTGAAGGTGAGATAGAAACAGCATATGCACCTCTTACCACCACTATTACATTAGAAGATGAAATTGATATTTCTCGTGGCGACATGATAGTCAAAAGCGACAATTTGCCACTGCATAGCAACACTTATAGAACCAATCTGGTGTGGATGGATGAAGAACCTATGATGCCTAATAAGCAATATGGTTTTAAGTTTGCTACTAAATTTGTGCCCGGCAGTGTAACCGAAGTGGAATATCAAATTGATGTGAACTCAATGGAACACACGAATACAGTTCGGCTGGCATTAAATGAAATTGCAGTAGTTAAAATCAAACTAACGCAGCCTGTTGCTTGTGATGCTTACACCAAAAATCGCACCACGGGCGCTTTTATCATCATTGATAGAGTCACCAATGGAACAGTTGGCGCTGGCATGATTATCGATGTCGCAGAAGATACGAGTGCAGGTCAGTTTTCTGAATTTGAATTAGAATTTAATGATTTAGTCAGAAAGCATTTCCCTCATTGGAATGCGACTGACATCAGAAAAATGTAGTCGGTAGTCAAACTCAATAAGAATAAGAATAAGACAACATGGATATTAATCAGTATCTAGTATTAGCTATTTTTGCTGGCACTATATTGGCGCTTGTTACCACTAACGAGCGCCCGTCTTTAATATTTGCAGCTTCACTTTTAACCTTGATTGCTAGCCAACAGCTAGTGATAAGTGACGTTATTCATAACTTCACCAATCAAGGTTTAATCACTCTGGTTTTACTACTCCTAGTGAGTTCAGCGGTAGATAAAACTTCATTAATCAAACGTTTAGGTAGAACCTTAGTCACAGCTAGTTTTAACACCAGTTATTGGCGGTTATTTGGCTTAACTTTTTTCTCTTCTGCACTTTTGAATAACACCGCCATAGTGGCAAGTTTGATTGGCCCGGTGAAACAAAATCAATATCATCATGCCTCCCGGCTTCTGATCCCATTATCGTACTCCGCAATCCTAGGCGGTACCGTCACACTAATTGGTACCTCAACCAACTTAATTGTTGATAGCTTTTTAATTGAGCATGGTCATCCAGGTTTCAATTTTTGGGATTTCACACTTTATGGTCTAGTGGCAGGTTTGAGCTGCGGTTTATTGATGTTTTTGATGACTCCCTTATTGCCAGAAATTGCTAATAAAAATAATGAATATAACAGTTATTTTCTCGAAGCAGACGTAAAAGAAGACTGTGAGTTGATTGGCAAAAGTGTCGAAGAAAATCACTTAAGAAATTTGCCTGAATTATTCTTGATTGAGATATCAAGAGATGGAAAACTTATCACACCAGTAACACCCGATATGGTCATCCAAGCCGGTGACAAATTAATATTTTCTGGGAATATTCAACATGTCGGTACCTTAGACCATATCAAAGGCTTAAAATTCTTTGCAGAGTCAAATGGCTTACTGCGTGAGAATCTCACAGAGGTGATTATTTCCAATCGTGCACAAATCATTGGGCAAACCATAAAAGCACTAGGCTTTAGAGCACTATTTGATGCTGCCGTAGTAGCCATAAGACGAGATGGCGAATCTTTATCTGGCAAACTTGGCGAAATTAAACTGCAATCAGGCGACTTTTTATTACTTGCTACTGGCCCAGACTTTATGCAAAGACATAACCTCACAAAAAACTTTTTTATTCTATCTGAAAAGAAAATGGAAAAAAAACTAAGCCGCTCTCAGGATTGGATCACACTAGGAGGTTTCTTAATTACCGTAACCTTAGCAGCTACTTCGGTTATAAATTTAGCGACTGGTCTATTATTTTTTATCGCCATATTAGTCATAGCTGGCGTAACAACCAACAACGAAATTAAGCGCAATATCCCGCTCAACCTAATAGTAGTAATAGTTGGAGCGCTGAGTCTCGCCACTGCCCTTGAGAAATCAGGTGTTATACAACAAATCATGGAACTAATTGGTCCTTGGGCCACTAGTGTAAGCCCTATATGGGCGTTAGTAATGGTGTATATATTAACCTTAATACTTACCGAACTGGTCACTAACAACGCGGCGGCCGCACTAATGTTCCCCTTAGCCTATGGACTTGTTCAAACCTTAGGCGTTCCCATTATGCCTTTCGCATTAGCTGTAGCTTTCGCCGCTAGCGCCAGCTTTATCTCACCTTATGGATATCAAACCAATCTGTTGGTATTTAGCGCTAGTAACTATAGATTTAAACACTTTATAAAATTTGGTTTACCAATATCGATATGTTATTCGACTATTGTGTTGACGTTACTGACGTATTCTTACGGGCTTTAGAAGCATCAGCTTAAAGTCACTTTGATTTTAAAATGTTGTCACTATTCAGTCTCATAAAAATATATTTTGGCGGGATACAATATAAAAGGCAATAAAACAGATTGTCATATCTACTTCGCAAGTCATCCAGCTTAGTTTATTATGCGCCACCCAAAAATATTTTAGTTAAAACTACTAGGCTAGTATGTCCGTCAACGCACTCTATAACGACCTTTCAGGCTATTACGATTTGATGTGTGTCGACATCAACTACCAAACTCAGAGCAACTGTATTCGAAGACTACACCGGATTTTTGGTAACAGCGGAATGACACATCTTGACTTAGCCTGTGGTACGGGTCCACATGTACGTAATTTTATAGATTTTGGCTATCAAAGTAATGGTCTTGATATTAATCAACCCATGTTAGATATAGCAACAACTCGTTGTCCAGAAGCGGGATTTTCTTTGCAAGACATGAGTGAATTTTCTGTGGCAGAACCATTAGATTTAATGACTTGTTTCTTGTATTCCATACATTACAACGTTGGTATTGAAAAACTAAGAAACTGTATTATAAGTGTACATCGCGCATTAAATACGGGAGGTGTTTTTTGCTTTAATGTGGTCGACAAAACAAAAATCAACAACAAACTATTTGTAAAAAATACAGTTCAACAAGAACAGAATTTTTTCACTTTCAGAACGGGTTGGCATTACTGTGGTAGTGGTGATGAGCAGTCTCTAAAACTCAGTATTGAAAAAACAAACACTGAAGAAACACAAGCATGGCATGACGAACATGCAATGGTTGCTTTCAGTTTTGATGCGTTAATAGAGATATTAAAACCTTACTTTGAAATCCATATTTTTGAGCATGACTATGAAAAACTCCTTCCCTATGACAAAACGTCTGGAAACGCAATTTTCACCTGCGTGAAAATTTAGCCATAAATACAACATATAGTTTTTGACGAATAAACACCTTATTGAAAAGGCTATAGATGAGTTCATTTCACGGTAGTCTGACAGATAGGGATAATCCCGTTATTTATTTTGGCAGTAATAAGATGACAGTGGGTTGTTTGGTCATTATTTTAACGGAGCTACCGGCGCTGTCATCACAGTCGATTAAACCTTTTAATTACCAGAATTGGCAGCATAAAATTATCTTGTGGCAATAAAATCAGCTGATAAAAATTTGCTGTCAACAAGCACTCTAAGAAATAACATGAATTTCATTCATTTGATTTTTGTCTAAAATAAAATAATAAACTGCCTATTATAATAAAAATGGCTGTCATCAACCAACTTGCGAGACTGGCTTGATATGATAACCAACCGCAAACAAAAATAGCTAAGAAAGGGATACTTTTACCAAGTGGTAGAAACCATTGGTTTTCTTTAATAAGTTTTGGATGCATTTTGATCAGTGCCAATATAGAAATCAAGTATCCCAGAAGCCTGGCTAATGAAGAAATAATGGCTAACCAAACAAAACTTCCTGTAATCGCTAGAAATGAAGCAATAACACACAGAAATAAAATAGAGTTCTTGGGTGATTGATTCTTTCTTGAGACGACTGCAAACCATTGAGGTAAATTACCCGTTTTTGCTAATGCATAAGTCATCCTTGGTGCAGTAAATACAATGGTAAACAGATTCCCAAAAATAGATATGGCTGCCGCTATTGTGATGATTATCATCCCGTAACTTCCCATTATTACTGAAGCTGCGTCAGCAAGGGGTGTTTTAGTATTTGCTAAATCATCAATTACAGATATGGATATACTTTGAATACAAAAGTATAAAATGATGGTAAATATTAGGGTGTAGCATAGGGCAAATGCAATGTTTTTCGTAGGGTTTTTGCTCTCACCTGCAGGCACTACAGCACCTTCAAACCCAATGAAAGCATACACTAGCAACAGTAAAGCACCGTTAAAATTTGTTATGTCACTTAGATTATTTGAAAATATTTTTTGAGGTTCAATATAAGATAATCCAACGATTAAAAAACCAAATAAGGGTATTAATTTAATCAGAGTTACTATATTTAAAAATTTGATCACACTTTTTACACCAAATAAGTTCAATGATGTAAGCAATAAAATCACAGCTAAAATGGTTATATTGTGCAAAAACCCCTCATTGACAACTGGAATAAATAACCCCAAATAAAAGACTAAGGCATTACTATTAGCTGCTAATGCAGTGACCCTACCAATATATAATAACCACGTAGTCTGAAAAGCCACAAAGCTGCCAAAAGCTTCTTGGGCATAAAGTACCGGGCCACCGTTATCATTAAAATGACTAGATAGCTGTGCAAAAGATAAAATGATAGTGGCCATCAGCACACCACAAATCAAAAACATCCATGGACTAAAATTTCCGCTTAGTTGTGCTGCTGCAGAAGGTAAAGCAAATATTCCTGCGCCAATTAAGCCGTTGATAGCAATGGCGGCAATGCCGATTTTACTGATTGCTCTGGTCAGTTGCTGTTTATATTCAGACATAAATACCTTGTCATTATATGTGTATTGGGGCTTATATTTTTATGGTTAAGACTTTGGCTCACAAGTCAGAAATCAATCGCAAACCAATTTACAGAAGTAACAGAAATAACAGAAATATCTTACAACCACTATAGTGGACAACCACCGTTACCAAATATCTAAATAAATTCAGTAAAATAACAAATTGAAAATTTATCATGATTAGAATAGTCGCGAAGGATACCGCTGTAACATAAATTGATGGAGCAACCAATTAATGCATTCTTTGGCAGAACCGGCACTGCGCGGTGTAAATAGAAACGCAGCGTATACTTGTAAAATTAAAAAACTAAGCCGCTGTTTTAGAAGACCCCTCTACAGCAGCATTTATCTGCTCCATCTCAAGAGCAGTCAAATCCCGCCACTGCCCAGCCTTTAATCCACCTAACCTCACCGACATGATCCTGGTACGTTTAAGCTTAACCACTTCATACCCCAAATGTTCACACATCCGACGAATTTGCCGATTTAACCCTTGTGTCAACACTATCCGAAAGACCATTTTACTCTGCATAGTCACCGGACATGGCTTAGTAATAGTATCTAAGACAGGGATACCATTGGCCATTTTTTTAATAAAGTGTTCAGTTAATGGTCGATTAACCGTCACCACATATTCTTTGTCATGAGCATTCTCGGCACGCAAAATTTTATTAACGATATCGCCGTCACTTGTCAAAAAAATCAAACCTTCAGAGGGTTTATCTAAACGGCCTATAGGGAAGATTCTTTGTTTATGGCCTATGGCATCAACAATATTACCTTTGATATGTAACTCAGTCGTACAAGTGATACCTTCAGGCTTATGATAGGCAATATACACACGATCAGCTTTATCGGTGGCACTGGCTTGGATGAGTTGACCATCCACCGTCACCACGTCATTAAGGGCCACTTTAGTGCCTAATTCAGGGATAGTGTCGTTTATTCTGACTCTTTGCTGCTCAATTAATTTATCAGCTTCACGCCTTGAGCTAAATCCTGAGTCACTGATAAATTTATTCAGCCGTATCAATGTACTTTTATCTTGCATATATCAATCCACAAACAAAGGTTCAATTCGCTTAAGTAAAGTGATGTCGCTTTTACTTAAGGCTCCTGCTCTGATCCAAACTTTCAGCAATAACATCAAATCTAGACTCTCTCCGGATTGTAACTTCTGCGCCATCAGTTGCATTTGAATCAGTTGACGTTTTTCTGCGTCTTTTTTGGGTGAGTCTTGTTGTGCCACGATTTCCATTTTAATGGTTAAATCATGTCGTTCGTTAGTCTCACTCAGTTCACAAAAACATTGCTGCCACTGTTTGCTCAGGCTGGTCACACAATCGGGTATTTCGCTATCCGTTTGCCACATTTTTAATGCATTAAACAAGTCTTGGTACGATTGGCTTTTAGCAGATTTAACCAGCTCTGTTAATTTTAACTGCTGTTGTTCAACAACCGTCTGTATCCGCTGTTCCAACGCTCGACGTTCACGCATTGGTAAAGAGGTTATCTCGTCAATAACGGTTTGCTTGTCCTGTAAAACACTTTGCACACTGGCCTTATCACTTGCACTACTGAATAATGTTTCAAACTGTGTAACCTGCTCTTTGACTGACGCCACTTGCTGTTTAAGCTGTGTTTGCTGTTGTTGACTTGCCTCGGCTTTTTTGGCAAATAAACTATCATTAGCCTCGCGAAATGCAGGCCATAATTCCGATTCGGCTCTTTTTCCCGCATGTTCAACAGTCTTCCATGTCTGTTGCAATTTCTTCGCTTGTTCTATGGCCTCATCAACAGACTCTAGCTCTAGCAACTTTTGAGCTTTTGCTAATAATGCCTGCTTTTTCTCAGCATTTTCTTGATAGAAAGCTGACACTTTTTTCCTAAGTGGGGTCAGTAATTGTTGGTAACTATCGAACAATGTATTGCGCTGCTTGAAGTCCACCTCGCCAATATTTTTCCATTTTTGCTGAATACTTCTTAATGTTTTAGTCAGGTCAGTTGCGCCGCCATCATCCTTATCTAAGGCCTTAATTTCTAACAAAACTTGTTGTTTAGCCAACATATTTTGCTGACGTTGCTGTTGTTGTTGGTCATAAAATGCTCGACATGGAGCAAAAGCTTTTTCAATTGCGCTTTCAAAGGCCAAATTTAAAACTTGATCCGACTCAGTATCTATCTTGCCCAAGCTATTCCATTGATAACGTAAAGACTTAATAGCTGTTGATTGAGCATCAATCTCTAAGGGCACAGCGATCAATGCATGCACTTCATTTAACAGTGCGGGTTTTCGAGGGGCAGCGATGTAATCTTGCCAATCTTTTAAATTTTCTATTTGTTCTTTAACACTATTAAAGATTCGTTCTAATTGCCCTTGTTGTATTTCTGGCAAAACATTGAACCAATTTTGTACCTTTTGATACAACACCATTGCAGCTTTAAATCTACCTTGGTTAATGAGGCTTTCGATGGCTCTTAATTTGTTTCTACAACGAGAAACTTCACCATCCAATTGACTTTTTAGGGCTTTAATTGCCTGTTGCCAAAGTGTTAAACGTTCATTCCACTGCTGTGACAAGTTAGCAGGAACATGAGTCTGATACTTGGCAACTGTTTTACGCCATTGTTGTTTTTGTTCTCTTAGATATTCGTCTACTGCTTCAATTTGGCTGGCATCATCTGGTAATGCCAAACTTGTAAAATTTTCTAATAATGCCTGCCCTTTTTGAATCGCTTGTTGCAACTGTGGTAAGTCCGTTAAAATATTTAAACTGGACAACAACTGATTGTTTAATTGTTCTAAACGTCTGTGCGCAACTTGGTTAGTGGCTGGTAATTGGCTCGTCAGGTTCTGTAGCTTCTCAATATAACAATTGATTGTTGACACAAGCGCCGCTGACTCCGTCATACCAATTTCACTGGTGCGTGTTGTTAGTTGTAAAGACAGTTCTGCCAAACTTGATTCAACCTCCAACGACAGGTTGTCCATACTTTTAGTTAAAGCCAACTCGGCCTGCTTTGCTTGCCAATGAGGTTTTAACAATGAAACAGTGCGTTCAACACGCAAGCATATGTCTACATATTTCTGCTCAATCTCGGCGCGTTTGGGTTCTGGCAAACAAACAAAGCGGACTGCAATTTGTGAGTATTGATGGGTTAATTCTGTTTGTTGTTGTTGAATGTTCAATAAATTGCTCTGGTCTTTGAGAGCCAACATACGAGACAATACCATTTTCACTTTTTGTTCGACTTCAATCGGTGCTTGTTCTTCCTTAACCCAGCCTTGAAGAGTTTCATTGATCAACTCTTTCAATACACTTGAAGCTGTTTTTTTCTGAATTTTACTGAGTAATTTTCGCGCTTGCAACGTGTCGTTTAAGGTTTGCAAAATTGCCGTTTGAAGACTCTCATTTTGTGTGTCAAATAATAGCTTTTCTTGTAGTTGAGACTTATCTGCTTTTTGCAGCAACTTCATCGCAAGTTCAGTATCTTTTTGTATCGATTGCTGTCCTAGTAGTTTTTCGATTAAGCGTATGTCACGAGTTTCAAGAATAAACACACGTTTATCTTGCTTGGTTAATACTGTGTTTCGCTCATCTAACAAGGCATTTTCAACAAACTGCTGAGATTTTTTCTGCACTCTATCGTTTTTAGCAATCTGGGACATTTTGTACCAGAGTGCAAAACTATCGAGCTTTTGCAAGGCAGCCAGACTGACCCCAGCGTCGCCGTCGTTAAAAGCCAGTCCATGCAGAATAGATTTTTGTTGAATATCTTGTTTATTCAGATTTTCTATCGCTTGAATACGTACCTGAGGGTCAGGATTTTGATGCTTGGAACGAAAAAAGTGCTTAAAGATCATCCTGTTTAAACCGCGCTATTGTCTGAATGTTATTAGAATCTTGTTTGAGTTCTTGCTGCAGTGATTCGCGACTTCGATGAATAATTTCACCGTCTGCGCCCACAGTCATATGCTGACCGGACTTAAGAACTTTCGCCTGGTAAATCATCACCGCTTGCATAGAAGTTTCTCGTTGCTGTTCGGTCAGTGGCGAACCATCTAACCATTTACCCGTTTCTACTGCTTGTAGCAATTTTTCATAAACCGGCTCGGACATCGAGGTTACTAACCCAGTATTATACATTTTTCAATCAGACCTTTTTAAAATTATCAACTTAACACGATTAACTATGTACCAAACAAAGCCAATAAGAGACGAGCCTATAGCCAGATTATATTGCAATCCATCGGGTGCTGCACCACCCCAATACATAAACCCAAAGCCTGCCACAAATAACAACATGGCCACCATGGATTGCGTTTGAATACTTTGATTTTTAAGATACTTATTCAAGTTTTGCTTGCGCACAATATCTTCAGCATCAACTGTATCTAAAGTAAAATCACAATGCTGACAACGTTGTGGTTTATCCGATATTTTTTTACTACAAGAAGGGCAATCAATTAATGCCATCTCTTTTACTCCAGACTCACATAACCAGAATTCGAATTAACACATATACCCTTCATCCTTGAAACTGCACGTTTGTTGGCTGCCCGCATTCTCTGGCGCCCTGCAATTCCAATGATTTTGGGTATAAACATGCGGCCTTTAGCCGCGCTGCAAAAATATATAAAGACTATTTATGCTCTTTATTAAATTTGACCCAATACTCGGCAACCGATTCTTTCATTTCTTTACGCAATAAAAAAATACCAAATAGGTTAGGCAAAGTCATGACCACTATCGCTACCGCAGATAATGTCCACACTAGTGTGGTATCAGATACTGCAGCCCATACGAATGCTGCCACATACACTACGCGGTAAGGCATAACTGAACGTGGACCTAACAAATAAGTCATGGCCCTATCGCCATAATAAGACCATGCAATAGCGGTAGAAAAAGCAAACAGTAACAATCCAACTGACACAATATATTTACCCGATTCACCGAAGAAACCTTTAGTAAAAGCCAAAGCGGTAAGACTGGCCGAATGTATCAAAGATTCACCTCTTACGATGATATTGTCTTTGAGTAGACTTCCATTCACCACCTTCAATGTACCTGTATAATAGTCTTCTGGATCACCTAACGAAAAAACAACATTGTCCGCAAATGAGCGAGCATTAAAAATTGTAAAGCCTTTGCTTACAGCGTTGCCGTTAACAACTTGTATCTCGCCGTTAAATTGGGTGACGCCATGACCTTCTATATTGTTAATATAAGCATAAAGAGTCTGTTTGTCTGATGTGTCAGACTCAACATAATCCCCAGCTAATATATACATATCCGTGCGATCAAATGTATTAACATGTTTTTCTTTCCATACACCAGAAGAGAGGATCACTAGACCTGTAAGGGTACAAATAATAATAGTGTCGATAAACGGCTCTAGAATAGACACCATACCTTCAGATACCGGTTCATCGGTTTTCGCAGCTGCGTGAGCTATAGGTGCTGAACCCTGCCCCGCTTCATTCGAGAACAAACCTCGGTTGACACCACGGTTAAAGGCATAAGCGATAGTTGCTCCCAAAAATCCGCCAGTAGCAGCCGAGCCGGAGAATACGTCTGAAAATACGGATACAAAAGCAGGACCAACATTTTCTAGATTGGCAAAAATAACAGCAAACGCACCAACGATATATATTAAAGCCATAATAGGCACAATCTTGGACGTCACAGCTGCAATGCGGGTTATACCGCCTAAAATAACCAGTGCTAGACAAACCCCGAGTATACTGCCCACTATTAATGGGTCAAAACCAAAGGTTGCTTCAATACTAGTGGCGATACTATTGCTTTGTGGAAGGTTACCTGTACCAAATGAACTGATAACAGTGGCAATAGCAAAGGCAACAGCTAACCATTTCATGTTTAAACGTTTGTCCATGTAATACATGGGGCCACCAGCCATACTGCCATCTGGTGTTTTATCACGATATTTATGGGACAACGTCACCTCGACAAATTTAGTTGTCATGCCAAAAAAGGCCGTTGCCCACATCCAAAACAAAGCTGCAGGTCCACCTAAAAATAGTGCAAATGCCACCCCACCAATGTTACCTGTACCCACTGTACCGGAAAGCGCAGTGGTTAAGGCCCTAAAATGTGTGGTGTCACCTGGCGCGTCAGCCTTGTCATATTTGCCCGTCACTACCTTCCAAGCATGTGTAAAGTATCGTACCTGTGGAAATTTTAAGTAAATAGTAAAAAATAAACCTGTACCCAATAACACATATGGGAACCACCAAGCGCCACCCAGCATGCCATCCATCGATTTAAGTAGATTATGAAAAGCTTCCAATGGTTTTCCCCTTAATTATTTTTATGTTTTATGTTTTATGTTTTATGATTATGATTATTATTATTATTATTTGCTTTTATAAAAAAATCTCTCTAACGAAGCATATCAACTACCGCACGCATGGCAATCAACACATCTTCACCGAGTTGCTTGCAACGAGCAGGCGACCAACCATAGGCTGGGTCTGGTAAATCAATATTATCTTTAAATGGCATTTCCAAGGTATAAGACAAACAATCAAACTCATGACCTACCGCATTTGCCGCAACAGTTAGATTAGCCTTGCCCGGCTCATCTTTGTCATAGCCGTGCACGTCTTGAAATTCTGGAGTAGCAGTCATCAAGGCGGCTTTAAATGACTCTTCAATATTTTTCAAACGGTCATCGTAATTTGGATTACCCTCACAACCCGCAACAAAATTATATGGCAAAGCTTCATCACCGTGCACATCTAACAACATATCAACACCCACCGATTGCATTTTTCGTTTCACCAAAAATACTTCTGGGCTATTTTCCATACTAGGAGACTGCCATTCACGGTTTAAGTTCACACCTTTGGCGTTTGTACGCAAATGGCCACGTACTGAACCATCTGGGTTCATATTAGGCACAACATAGAACACCGCTTTGTCGAGCAAAAAACGGGATAATCCGTCGTCTTCATCCAACAACCGCTCTAAAAAACCTTCAACTAGCCACTCGGCCATAGATTCTCCGGGGTGTTGACGGGCTGTTACCCAGATCGACTTTTTGCCTTCTTCGGGTTGGCCCACCACCAGCAAAGACATATCGCGCCCGTCTAGTGTTTCTCCTAAATACTCTTGGTGACAATCAGCCGATTTTTGCGCCCAGCTAAGCAAGTCCAAATGGCGTTCGTAACTATAAGGTGCAAAATAGGCATAATATATATGTTCAAACTCAGGTGTATGGGACATGATTAATGCATCGCCATCAAATTCGCAATTTACTCGAAACCACTCTTGTCGGTCATAAGACGCAACAGCCTCATAGTTATGCCATCCTTCAGGATAAGCCGATTTTTTGAGGTCAGTAATAGTTATCTGGTGGGTAATAAAACGTTGGGTTTCTAACTTAAAATGAAACCACTGATAAAACTCTGATTGGTTGTCGTTGCGGATACTGAGTTGAATATTTAATGGATCTTCTGCGCGGATAACTTGGATATTCCCGCTATCAAAATTGCTGCTGATTCTCACATTTTATTCCTATAGAAATTTAATTTGAGTAATTTATCACAGTCATTAAAAAAAAGGACTATGCATAAACGTTTATCCCGAAAAAATCTGTCTTAGTTTTAATCCCAGCGCAGTTGAATAACCGTATGACTTTGCTAGTACTTTTTGCTGCTCATCCAAAATATAATACGTAGGATAACCTTGAATTTTAAATTGCTGCTTTAATCCTTCATGTCCCAACAAAATCTGATTTGTTATATTGTGCTGATAAGCAAAATTTTGAACAGATTCTAGGTTTGAATAATCTAGTGCCACTCTTACAACATTGAGTTTTTCTGAATCGAGATACTCAAGGTTACCGATACTAAGAGAGCAAATTTTACACCAGGGCGCAAAAAAATAAATCAGCGTAGGTATGTCAGATTTGATTAAAGCACTAGTTTGCCCGTCAAGTCCTACCAATAATTGAGTGCCGCTCATGACATTACTATCAACATCGAGCATGTTACGTGATTGCCAAGCATTCACTGTAAAAACGATGGCGCATACAACAAAAGTATCTCTTAGCCAAAGGTGCCATCTAATCTGTTTAAGTTTGGCGGAAATTTTATTCAAAATAACGTCTCTTGTTCTTGTTTAAAAAAAACCCGTAGCGAGGTTCTATTGAACGTTTACTCTTATTGACACCTTGCAATCATTTGCTCGCAAAAGGCTCAGGCAACGTTGGATATACTAAGCCAGACATATTTTGCAATACTTTCATCACCTGACAGCTGTAACCAAATTCATTGTCATACCACACATATAAAGTGGCTCTATTACCAGACACTATAGTGGCTTGCGAGTCGACAACTGATGGCGCTCGTGTGCCCACTAAGTCGGTCGATACGATTTCTTTTGAGGCAGTGAAATTAATTTGATGTTGCAATGGCGAAAATAAAGCAATATCGCGTAAATATTCATTAATAGCGGCTTTGTCAGTTGACTCACCTAGGTGTAAGTTTAATATTGCCAAAGATACGTTGGGTGTAGGTACGCGGATTGAGCTCCCCGTTAATTTACCCTCTAATTGAGGATAAGCTTTAGCAACGGCTGTAGCAGCCCCTGTTTCTGTAATAACCATATTTAATGGAGCACTGCGGCCACGGCGATCACCTTTATGAAAATTATCAATAAGATTTTGATCATTTGTGTATGAATGCACGGTTTCAACATGGCCACTTTCAATAACATATTTTTCATCTAACGCTTTGAGCACAGGAGTGATGGCATTAGTTGTACAGCTGGCTGCAGACAAGATCGTATCTGATGAAAGTATGTCTTTGTCATTTACCCCGTAGACAATATTCTTAATATCGCCTTTCCCCGGTGCGGTTAGCAATACTTTTTTGACGCCCTTCGATTGTAAGTGCTGACCTAGTCCTTCTTCGTCACGCCACATGCCCGTGTTGTCAATTACAATTGCTTCGCTGATCCCATATTGGGTGTAGTCAACTTCAGTAGGACTGTTAGCATAAATAACTTGAATATATGAGCCATTAGCTTTGATCGCATTTTTTTCTATGTCGATAGTAATACTGCCATTGAAAGGCCCATGCACTGAATCACGACGTAATAAGCTCGCACGTTTTTCTAGATCGCCTTCTTTACCGCCGCGAACAACAATCGCCTTTAATCGTAATTTATTGTTGGTACCTTGCCTTTCAATCAGTAACCTAGCTAATATCCGACCGATTCTACCGAATCCATACAACACAACATCTTGTGGTTTTTGATGATCTTGGACATTTACTATGTCTTTTAATTGATGAGACAGATAATCGTCAATTGATACATCTTGATAGGCCGAGTCATAATGATAGTCATATGCCAATTTACCTAAATCAATATGAGCAGGTGCAAGTTCCATTTTATCTAACGCCTCAAGCAATGGCCAACTTTCTCTAAGCCGCAACTTTTGCTTTTCTTTTAGCCTAACAGTACGGTGAGCCTTAATAATATCTATCGCGCTGGCACCTAATAAAGGGCGCCCATACACTGATATTTCAATCGCTCTATTTCGATACAACTTACCCAGAATAGGTTGCATTTGCTCAGCGAACTCTTGTCTTTCTTGCCAACTACTTAATAGTTCCTGCTCCAACTGCTGATTCATAAATTAGTGTCCAATTACCGAAGGTCTTACCATATTTGCGGGCATTCTAATCAAGGAAACAAAAAGAACCAAATTGTTGAAAAATTACGGTTTAATTAAAAAACGGTCATAAAACTGCTATTTTTAGGTAATTAATTACCAATTTACATAATAACTAAGAGAAAAAGAGCATTGTTTTTGAAGAATTCAAAAAACAGCCTGAAAACCATTGTTTATCTTATACAATCATGAAATAAACTTTCATAAAAAAATGAGTAATTAATTTTCATTTACTGTCTTTAACCTCATTTGCAGATGAATCGCCCATTTTTAACGTTAATTACATGCACTATGACAGCCCAAAATTCACCATACTGCTGACAAATTAGTAAGGTGTAAGGTGTAAATAGATTTTAGATAATACTCATGCTTGATTAACCACAATGTATGTAAATGTGTGTAAATATGTGTGAACGCGTGTAAATGTTTGCTATGTCATTCATAGGTGCAGTGTTGCTTGGCGCAAAATAACTATCCTGTCATGATTATTTTGCGCCAAAAACGGCAAGTCCTCAGCCGACCGAAGTGAGGTTTTTAATCAGTCATCAACAGAACACTTAAACAGGCAAATGCTTCTAAATTCCTGCATATACACTTTTCGGATAAGTACATCAGGTTGCTCAGACCATTTCGCATATCGGGTATCTAGCATGATTTGCCAAGCCGTATCAGTACCCAAATCGGGTAAATTAAAACGTACATCGTGGTCGCTGGCGTTGAATACCAGCAGCCAATGTTCATGCTGTGTAGCGAGTTCATTGGGTGATATATGTTCATTTTTTGGGCCACAGAATTCCACCGCAAATGCTTGATTATTGTGATTTTGCCAATCGTCTTCTAACTTACGGGCTCCGTCTGGTCTGTACCAATTAATCTTTTCAACATTGTGGCCCAACGAATAGCTGTCATCTTTTAAATTGAGGTGATTGAGGATTTCACTACTTTTGCGCAGCGAAATCATCTTCTGACAAAAAATCAAAAAATCTTGTTTATGTTGATTTAATGTCCAGTCAAACCAGCTTATCTCATTGTCTTGGCAATAGGCGTTGTTGTTACCCTTCTGAGTGCGACTCAGTTCATCACCACCCAACATATGCGGTATCCCTTGGGATAACATCAAAGTGGCAAACATATTACGTTTTTGCCGCTCGCGCATGGCGAGGATTTTTGTATTTTTAGTGGGGCCTTCGACACCGTAATTAGCCGATACATTATGCCCATGACCGTCTCGGTTTTGTTCGCCATTTGCTTCGTTGTGCCGTTCGGCGTAGCTCACCAAATCGTGTAACGTAAAACCATCGTGATAACTGACGTTGTTAACAGAGGTGAGAATGGAACGAGCTTCTTTAGGAAAGACATCACGCGAACCTAATAAACGGGTCGCAAAGTCGCTGGTAAGTCCCTTATCACCACGCCAATATGCCCGCACGGTATCTCGATATTTATCATTACACTCTAACCAATTTGAAGGAAACTGCCCTAGCCGATAACCCCCATGACCTATGTCCCAGGGCTCAGCTATTAACTTACTGTTGCTCAACACCGGATCTTGACGAATAGTACGGAAAAAACCAGACAAGGTTGAAAATTCATAAGGATCACGACCTAAACTAGCACCTAAGTCAAAACGAAAACCGTCGACACCCATTTCTGTCGTCCAATAACGCAATGCATCCATAACCATTTTAAGTACATAAGGAAAAGCCGTATTAACACTGTTGCCGCAGCCTGAATTATTAACATACTTGTTGTAATCAACTGCGCCATATTCGTTGCGTTCGAATAAATAACATGAAGAATTATCAAATCCTTTAAATGATAATAGTGGACCGTCAAAGCCTCCTTCGGCGGTATGGTTATAAACCACGTCTAAAATCACTTCAATACCCGCTTCATGCAGAGTATTCAACATTGTTTTAAATTCAGATATGGCGTCTTCAACAACATATCTTGGATCGGGACAAAAATAGTTGATGGGGTTGTACCCCCAGTAATTGGTCAGGTCTTTATTAGTGATATAGGCTTCTGGCATAAAAGCGGCCACTGGCATTAGCTGAATAGTGGTAATGCCTAATGACTTTAAATGACTAATAATTGCCGGTTGGCATACACCTAAAAACTTACCTTTGTATTGCTCAGGTACATCAGGATGCAGTTGAGTTAAACCTTTAACGTGAGCTTCGTAAATAACCGTTTGATCAAGAGGGGTCTGGGGTTTTAGACTTTTTTGTTGATAGGACGTAGCGTCTTGGACTATGCCCTTGGGGATCATAAACTGGCTATCACTGTCGTACTGTTTTTCATTCCAAACAGCAGGTCTGTTCAGTGCTTTTGCATAAGGGTCGATGAGTAACTTTTGATGATCAAATTTTAGCCCTATATGCACATGATTTTCACCCCTCACTCTATACCCATATAATTGTCCGGCCTGGACATTATCAAGCTGGCAGTGCCAAATTTTGCCAGTTTTTGCCGGCATAACGATGACAGCAAGCTGTTCTTCTGTGTCTTTATCAAACAAACATAAATCAACACCATCGGCGCTAGGGCAATGTACAGCAAAATTACATCCACCTTGTCGCATATTGGCACCAAGAGGATAAGGTTGCCCATCTGAAGCAGTAAAATTCGACATAGCTCAGTCCTTAAACAAGATAAACAAACTGGCCAAAGGGGGTAAATTAACACTGACAGAAAAAGGCTGATCGTTCCAAGGCTCTGAAACTGATTGCATTTTTTTATCGGTATTGTAAGCACTCCCCCAATATTTTTGGTCGTCTGAGTTTAAAATCAGCTGATACGCGCCATCATCCTGTACCCCTAATTTGAAATTTTCGTGGGGCACAGGCGTAAAATTAGTCAGTACGTAAATCTTCTGCTTTGCATCAGTGGACTTGCGCAATACAGACAAAATACTTTGGTCTGCATTGCCGTGGTCAATCCATTCAAACCCTTCTTTGTTGTGATCTAATTCATATAGTGCAGGATATTTGCAATATGCCTTATTTAAGTCACGGTAGATGTTTTGAATACCCTGATGTTTTTCGAAATCGAGCAAGTGCCAATTAATAGAACTGTCATGATTCCACTCTTCGGCTTGACCAATTTCATTACCCATAAAATTAAGCTTTTTACCTGGATGAGCATACATAAAACCAGCATAAGCACGCAGGTTAGCCGCTTGTTGCCATTCATCACCAGGCATCTTACGTAGTAATGAACCTTTACCATGTACCACTTCGTCATGAGAAATAGGCAATACAAAACTTTCATCAAAGGCATATACCATGGAAAAAGTAATTTCATTATGGTGATAGCGTCTATACGAGGGGTCTTTAGCGATGTAATGCAACGAATCATGCATCCAGCCCATATTCCATTTAAAACCAAAGCCCAAACCGCCTTCAAATACGGGGCGTGATACCTTGGGAAACGAAGTAGACTCTTCGGCGATAGTCATCGCATGGGGGAATTTCTCATAGACTTCTTTGTTCATCCATTGTAAAAAACTAATGGCTTCGTAGTTATGATTACCACCGTCTACATTGGGGATCCAATCTCCTTCTTCTCGGGAATAATCCAGATATAACATAGATGCCACAGCATCTACTCTTAATCCATCAATATGATACTTATCCACCCAAAATAGTGCATTGGCTACCAAAAATTGACGCACGGTATCTTTGCCAAAGTCGTAAATACACGAGTTCCAATCTGGATGCCAGCCTTTGCGTGGATCTTCGTATTCGTATACGTGAGTACCATCAAACCTTGCTAATCCGTGGCCATCTTCTGGGAAATGGGCAGGTACCCAATCGATGATCACGCCTATATTATGTTGGTGACATTGGTCGACAAAAAATTTGAAATCATCGGGCGTACCAAACCGACTACTCGGAGCAAACAGTCCCACGGGCTGATAACCCCAGGAGCCATCAAAAGGAAACTCAGAAACAGGTAATAGCTCAATGTGGGTGTAACCCATATCAATTATGTATGGAATTAAACTCGTCGCTAACTCTCGGTAACTCAAGTACCTTTCAACTGAATCATGAGCAGGACGTTTCCATGAAGCTAAGTGCAACTCATAAATACTCATCGGCTGCTGGTATTTATCTTTCTTGGCATTGTTGAGCCAAGTTTTATCTTGCCATTGATATTGCTCATGGTCATAAACAACAGAAGTATGTGAGGGATATTGCTCAGCGTAAAAGCCAACAGGATCAGCTTTGTGAGGTAGATCGTTACCCTCCGCATCTTTAATTTGGTATTTATATTTAGCCCCCGCCTCAATTCCCGGCACCACTAATACCCAATAACCAAAGTCGGTTTTTTGCATGGGTAAACACGAACCATCCCAGTAATTAAATTCACCAATTAACGAAACGGCACTGGCATTGGGTGCAAACACAGCAAAACGTGTTGCTTGAATGGGCGCTTCTAAGCCTACATCCAGAGCAATAAGTTGTGCACCTAGTTGCTGATAAATATTTTGTGCGCTGTGATCGATAAAATGCACAGCGTGATAAGCCTGATCTTGAAACTGATAAGGGTCAATAACCTGGTATTGCCCTTCTTTATTAAGCACTTCGAACGCATAAACTCGCGGTGCTTGTTTCACCTCAAACTCACCACGAAATAAATGACTACCCGCTACTTTTTTTAAAGTACCAAGCGTCAAACCCGAGGTTAAGTCAATGACGTTGACTTTTTCAGCATGAGGCAACCAAGTTGTGACTGTGAAAATAAAATTTGAGGAATGAAAATGAGCGCCCAGATGCGCAAAAGGAAAAGTACATTTGGCATGTTTTAGTGCTTGTTCAAGTTGCATTTTTTCGCCTTAATAAGGGTGGCTCACAAACTCAGTGAGCCACTGTCTATTCTACTTAGAGGCTTGTTGCCGTGCCTCGGTTAAATTAGCCGCAAGATGATTTAATGAGCTATCATCAAAAATGTCCTGCAAATTGTGCGATAACTTGCGTCGCCAATTGGGGTATTCATTAAACGTACCGGGAATATTAACTGGTTTATCCATTTCTAACCAATCTTCTAATTGTAAACTCAGTAGTGCGCTTGAACCACTTGCCATGTGAACTTGCAAACCAAAACTTAATGCTTTGCTCATACCCACTTTGTTCGCATCACGACCCACTTCACCCTTAACCGAATGATGACCATGTAAAGTATCTAAAACAGCCTGCTTATCCTTATGCCTACTGGTATATAAGGTATGTAATATTTCATCTGTTGGATATAGACCCAATTCTTTACCTAGCTCTAAATCATGGCAATGCCAATACCCCTTTAAGGTAGGCATGTCATGAGTGGTCAGCGTAGACATCGATTGCTCTGGGTAGTGCTTTGGTGAGAAAAAACCACCGTCTTGAGCTTGTTCAAAAAAGAATACACGATAAGAGTACACACCATTGTCAGCTAATTTAACCCTTATCTCATCGGGTACAGTGCCAAGGTCTTCACCAATCACCAAACTTTTATGCCTATGACTTTCCAATGCCAAAATGGCCAATAAGTCATCCACCGGATAATATACATAGCCACCTTTTTTGGCATCGTCACCTTTTGCCACCCACCATAGCCTCAACAACGCCATAACATGGTCAATACGCAGGGCACCCGTGGCACGCATATTGGCATTGAACAATTCAATAATAGGTTGATATTGTTGTTCATATAGCTTTTCTGGATCCATTGGGGGTAATCCCCAATTTTGTCCCAGGGGGCCTAATACATCTGGTGGTGCGCCTACACTTACATCAGTACAATACAATTTTTTATTGCCCCAAATTTCAGCACTGCCTTCACTCACACCCACAGCTAAATCACTGTATAAACCAATTGACATATTATTTTGTTGTGCAACTTGATTCGCTTGTTCAAGGCCAATAGCTGCCTGCCATTGTAGCCATAAGAAAAACTTCACTCGTTTGGCATGTTTTTTAGTGAATATTTTAACGGCTGGGTTGTGAAAGTCTGAAAATTCTTTTGGAAAAACAGGCCATCCCCAAGAAGGTTTGTCTTGTGCAGATAAATTCTCTTGTAAAGTATCGTATACCGCCAAAGTCTGCAAACTATCGCCACCTTGTGCAACAAATGCCTTAAATACTTTATTCAACTTAGTGTTTTTAGACAGATATTGGCTATTTTGATATTCGAATACCGATTTTAATGCGGTTAACTTTAGCTCAGTCACCACCTCGTAATCGACAAAATTAGTGTCTCTGGATTTTTTCAATTTTTGCTGAAAATCAACATCGTTAACTATTGCCTGAGTGCTAGAATGTTGATAACCATCTAGTGCTGTCACATCTATATAAATAAAATTCAACCAACGCCGAGAAGATGGGCCATATGGACTACAAATATTGGGGTTAGCCGGATACAAAGCATGAATAGGATTGAGCCCAACAAACTGGGCACCTTGCTTGGCCAACTTTTCCACTAAAAATGATAAATCTGAAAAATCTCCTACCCCCCAATTATTCTCACTGCGCAAACAATACAATTGCACACTTAACCCCCAAACTTTTTCGCCTTGAGCCATTGTCTCAGGTTTAAAGCACGCAGTCGGAGCAATAATAAGTCGCATAGTCCCTAAAACGTCTTCATCTATTACTAAGGATAAAGAGTGGTATCCCAAAGGTAATTCAATTGGAATATCAATGAGGTATTCTTGAAATTCAATTTCTTCAATATGTACCACATTGACTAGTTGACCATCTATAGGTACAAATCGAGACTGTAATACTTCTCCAAGCTCAGTATCAATTTTCGCTACATATTCATCTGTCACAAGTTCAATGGGAAGACGTACTACAATTTGTAGATGTTCTCCGATACGTAAGACCTGCACAGGATTTAACACTGATAACCAAGTCTTATTACTATGATCCTGAACTTGTTTGAGTAACACATCAGGCTCATTTACGTGATAACCCATTGCTAACAATAATTTATTTTTTGTTGCGGTCTCTATAGCTGTTGGGCGGCCCCAAGCATCGTTATAGTTAGATTCAATTCCACGATATTCTACCAACTGCTCAAGTAACGAAGACGTCATTAAAGTTTAATTCCTATGCAATTTGACTTGGGTTAATTGACCTTTCATATTTACCTCTATAATAAAGGTAATATTCGACAACAGTATATTGCTACACATAAAAAATCATCTACTACCCTATCGTCAGTGACAATGAACATGTTTGCAATAACAGTATTGTAATTAAATAACATATTTCTGTTAATATTTTGCCTTTTCAGGCTATTTAGCCCATAATTTTGTAACAATATTTCAGAAGGGTGTTGTCATCTTTCGGAATAACCTTATTTGATAAATTTGTTTAAATAATTTAAAAAGCTTAGAGGATTAAGACATGACAATAAAAGTAGGTATCAATGGCTTCGGCCGAATAGGTCGTTTTGTATTCCGCGCGGCATGTGAACGCAGCGACATTGAAATAGTCGGTATTAATGACCTATTAGATGCAGACTACATGGCGTACATGCTTAAATACGATTCTACCCATGGTAAATTTAATGGTACGGTTGAAGTTACAGACGGTCAATTAATAGTCAATGGTAAAACTATTCGCGTGACTGCACAGCGCAACCCAGAAGATTTGGCTTGGGATGCAATTAGTGCAGATGTAGTCGTTGAATCAACCGGTCTATTTTTGACTGACGAAACAGCACGCAAACACATTAAAGCCGGTGCCAAAAAAGTTGTGCTTTCTGCACCTTCTAAAGATGCGACACCTATGTTTGTTATGGGGGTTAACCACAACGAGTACGCTGGTCAAGATGTCGTATCTAACGCATCATGTACCACTAACTGCTTGGCACCACTGGCTAAAGTATTACACGACAACTTCGGTATTGTTGATGGTTTGATGACAACAGTGCACGCCACTACTGCCACACAAAAAACCGTTGATAGCCCGTCGGCAAAAGACTGGCGTGGGGGGCGTGGTGCTTCTCAGAATATCATTCCATCTTCAACCGGTGCTGCTAAAGCGGTAGGTAAAGTGATCCCAGAATTAAACGGCAAATTAACAGGTATGGCCTTCCGTGTGCCTACTGCTGATGTATCAGTTGTTGATTTGACGGTTAATCTTGCTAAACCTGCTACATACGCAGAAATATGTGCAGCCATGAAAGCCGCATCTGAAGGCGATATGAAAGGCGTAATGGGTTACACAGAAGATGCAGTGGTATCACAAGACTTTATCGGTGATGTGCGCACCTCAATATTTGATGCTACCGCAGGTATCGCTTTAACGGATACATTCGTAAAATTGGTTGCTTGGTATGACAACGAAATTGGTTACTCAAATAAAGTCCTTGATTTGGTTGCCCACATTAGCAAATAATCATATAGCTTAAATAAATATGTTGAAAAGGCGACTATCTAATTATAGACAGTCGCCTTTTTTGATCGCCTAACCGCAAGTAGAGAACTCATATGATACCAACTGATCCAACAAGCATTATGATCCGAGACAATGTAAAAGTACTGCATATTGAAAACGTATTTGCCCGTGCTGAAATATCTTTATTTGGTGGTCATATTTTGAGCTTTATACCAAAACATGATGGCAGAGAACGCTTGTGGGTTAGCCAAAACGCTATATTTGATGGTAAAAAAGCGATTCGGGGTGGCATACCTATCTGCTGGCCTTGGTTTGGCGATCATGCTTCCAATTCTGACGTAGCAGCTCACGGCTATGTGCGCACACAAAAATGGGAGATCCTAAATTCCAAAGAGATGGATACAGGAACAAGTATTACTCTAAAACCAACAACTAGTGCAGGTGATGGATTTGAAGGCGATGCACAACTCACCTTAACCGTGCATGTAGGAAAACAGTTAAATATACAATTGCGCACCACCAACCTCAGTCATACTGCCTTAACTTATAACTGCGCGCTGCATAGTTATTTTGCCGTTTCAAATATTAATCAATGCGAGTTGTTAGGTTTGTCTGGGCAATATTCAGATAAAACGTGCGGTTACCAAATGTTTGATACACCTCAGCCATACAGATTCACACAAGAAACAGACAGAGTACACAATCAACAGCCAAGCACTCTGACCATCATTGACGAGCAGATTAAAAGTGACATACTGTCTTCAGGGCACGACAGCATTGTGGTATGGAATCCATGGCAAGAAAAATCTATTAGCATGGCAGATATGGCAGATGATGCTTACCTTACGATGTTATGTGTGGAAACAGCGGTTACTAAGGGACAAGAAATTGCGCCTAAAACGACTCATATACTTGAGCAAATAATTACATAATCACATTTCGACAAATAAAAGGAAACAAGTCTACATTTTACGCTGCCTCAGTTTTTTCTTACCTAGTTTCTATTTGACGCATATTTAAGATTTTACCCTAAGAAACTTGCGTTTCGTAAGCTATTGCGTCTTCTAGGTACATATTCAAACCTTCATTCATTAAGGCCTGAATAAATAGAAGACATAAAAGAAATAGAATCCAAGACTCTTATAAAATTAGTTTTAAAACGTTTAAATCCGAATAAAAGCGGTTAAGGGTTTCTGTTTAAAGTGATTTAATCCAAAATTTGTGGATACTCAACCCCCCTTAAGATCCTAAAGACACGTTATAAATCTTTTATGCGTGTGATAAAACAGGGAACTGTAATTTTTCATTATCAAATAAGCCCCACCTATCATCAAGTATAAAAAGTACATCTTCTGGTATTAATATATTTTCATCAAAAGACGTTTTGTCTTTAGGTGTAAACCCTAAAACCACCTTCTTAATATCTTGGGTGATCAACTCCGAAATAAGTCCATCTAAGGACTCCTCTTTTTCACAAAAAACATCCTTCAGGTATAAAGTATCCTGTTCGATATCGGCAATGGCAATAGCATCGAGGTCTTTTACATAGTAGACATTGTCCTCCAGAAAGGCTGTATAATAAAACATCACAATAGAAGGATTTTCTATTACTGACACCTGCGAATAAGGAAAAGATAGATTGATTTTATCTCGAAGGAAATTTTTATTCTCATTATCTGACATATTGAGTTTTGTGACATCGGATAGACTCACTTCCAAGTCTATTTCTTTTGAATATTGATATTCTTCTACACGGTTGAAACCAAACTGTGGATAAAAATCAAGCACACTATCATTAGCGAAAAGATAGATTAAGTCGCATTTCCCCCTCCATTCAGCCAATACCTTCTCTAAAAGGAAGCGACTTAAGCCTTGGTTTCTATTTTCTTGTACTGTTAAGACTGTACCAATTTGGATATAGGTTCTTTCCTCACCCTTCACCAAAAAGTTAATCACATTGACTGAAATGTTAGACACAATACTATCGCCATCTAGAAGTGAATAAGGTATGTAATAATCACCCCAGTAACCGTTTAGATACCAATCCTCAAAATCAAACCCATATACCTTGCTGGTCAAACTATTTAAATTTTTCCTTAGGCGATCATCATTTTTATAATCGACGACATAGCCATAAGCTTTACCATTTATTGTTATAGTTTCCATGCTTCTATTCCTTTCAACGTCTTGTTACTTAAAAGTCATAACAATGACCAGACATCTCTGTTTATTAATAATCCTAATTTTACATAAAATCATAGGGTTAGCAAACATATCGAGCACCAAATTCAGCGCGTATTTGAGGCGTTACTGATACTTCTTAATCACATCTCAATTCAAATTGAAGAAGCATTGACAACTATTAACTGCGATCAGAAATAGCGGAATTGAGTAGGATTTGTAGTAGATTTGAGGATTGTTGATTTTGACACTTACTTCAGCTAAGCGCTAATGGTGAGCTTTAGACAGTTAGCGCTACATTAAAATCCATAACGGGTATAACCATATGAAAATTATATATTTCTCCCAATAAAAAAGGAGCCTTTCGGCTCCTTTTTTATTAGCTATTAATATTAACTAATAGTTAATATTAATAGCTAATAATGAATAACTTATTCGTTACCTTCCGCTGGTGCTTCTGGAACAGCTGGTTTTTCAGTCAAATCTTTGATGCTTAAACGTACGCGGTTTTGACGATCGATTTCAACAACCTTAACGTCTAGGATTTGGCCTTCTTCTAAGAAGTCAGATACCTTGTTAACACGCTCGTGAGCGATTTGTGAAATATGTACTAGTCCTTCTTTACCAGGTAAAATTTCAACAAAGGCTCCAAAATCAACAATGCGCGTCACTTTACCAGAGTAAGTTTTACCCGACTCAACTTCAGCAGTCACCTGTTCAATCTTAGAAATAGCAATGTCAGCTTTGGCTTTTTCGGTAGCAAAAATCTTAATCGTACCGTCATCTTCGATTTCGATATTACAATCAGATGCTTCAGTTATGGCACGGATCATTGCACCACCTTTGCCGATGACATCGCGAATTTTCTCTTTCTCAACCTTCATTGTGTAGATGCGCGGAGCGAACTCAGACATCTCTTCACGGTGGCCAGAAATTGCTTGGTCCATAACACCTAAAATATGCAAACGCGCTTCTTTAGCTTGTTTCAAAGCAACCTGCATGATTTCTTGAGTGATACCTTCTATTTTGATATCCATTTGAAGTGCAGTGATACCATTAGTAGTACCGGCCACTTTAAAATCCATATCGCCTAAGTGATCTTCGTCACCCAAAATGTCAGATAAAACAACAAAGCTCTCGTCATTTTTCACTAATCCCATTGCGATACCCGCAACAGAAGCTTTAATTGGAACACCTGCGTCCATCAATGCTAAAGATGTACCACAAACAGACGCCATTGAAGACGAGCCATTTGATTCAGTAATTTCAGAAACAACACGCACCACATACGGAAATTCTTTTTCAGACGGCATAACCGCTTGAATACCACGTTTTGCTAGACGACCGTGGCCAATTTCACGACGCTTAGGAGAACCAACGAAACCAGTTTCACCTACACAGTAAGGAGGGAAGTTGTAATGCAACATAAAGCGGCTATCAGTTTTACCATTAAGGCCGTCAATCATCTGTGCATCACGCTCTGTACCAAGTGTAGCAGCAACGATTGCTTGTGTTTCACCACGAGTAAACAAAGCAGAGCCGTGTGTACGTGGCAACAAACCAGTAGCAACGTTAAGGGCACGGATCATCGCAGGATCACGACCGTCAATACGTGGCTGACCAGCAAGAATTCTTGAACGTACTACGTCACTTTCAAGAGCATGCATCATTTCAGATACTTCTTTAGGATTTTGGTCTGCATCGCCAGCAACAATGGTTTCAACAGTTTTGCTAGTCAATGCATTGATCGCGTCTTTACGCTCCATTTTATCAGAAACCTGATAGGCTTCTGTCATGCCCGCTTCAGCTAGCTCTTTTACTTTATTTTTAAGAACTGTGTTCTCTGCTTCTGCTTCCCAGTTCCATGAAGGTGTATTCACCTCAGCGGCAAATTCAGCTACTGCACCAATAACGGTTTGTAATTGCTCGTGACCATACATAACAGCACCAAGCATGACTTCTTCAGATAATATATCTGCTTCAGATTCAACCATTAGTACTGCGTTTTTAGTACCAGCAACCACTAGGTCTAACTGACTAGCTTCAAGTTCAGAAGTACGAGTATTCAATACATATTGCTCGTCAGTATAACCAACGCGCGCAGCACCGATAGGACCATTAAAAGGCATACCAGATATAGCTAATGCGGCAGAAGCACCGATAAGAGAAATAATATCAGTTGGGATTTCAGGGTTAGCTGAAACAACTGTGATAATAATTTGAACTTCGTTCATAAACCCATTTGGGAATAAAGGACGAATTGGACGGTCAATCAGACGAGACGTAAGGGTTTCGTATTCAGAAGGACGACCTTCACGCTTGAAAAATCCACCTGGAATTTTACCAGCAGCGTAAGTTTTTTCTTGATAGTTAACCGTCAATGGGAAGAAGTCTTGACCAGGCTTAGTATTCTTTTTACCAACAACAGACACCAATACACAAGTATCATCCATACTTGCCATTACAGCTGCGGTGGCTTGACGAGCGATTACGCCCGTTTCGAGAGTAACAGTATGCTGTCCATACTGAAAAGTTTTAGTAATAGGAGTCATTTTTTTCCTTTATATAATTTTTTAAGTTGCCCCACTTAGGACAATACACTTTTGCTTTCTGTATATATCGCTTTCAAATGCGGCGCATAGTATAGCGGGTCAGTCTAGCTAAAAATAGTAAACAGCCTAAATTAAGGACAAAAATTTGCAGTTAATAGTGAAATATTCAACACAGGCTCCCCTGAACAATTTATTTGAATAATTATCCAACATAAAAATTAATCGTCGCCCGCACCTTGCTGAAATAAGCTCGGCAATAATACTAAATGTTGAATGAAGTATTAAAGATTGTGTGGGCTGAAAAAATAAGCATTTACCTTTTTCACAACAATCCAAATTTCAACGGTGTGACCATTTTCAAGGATATATGGCAAAGCCAGTATTACAATTGGAAAAATCTTACTTACTTGTTCATAACAATATAGTGATCATCAACACAATTTTTTTCACAATAACATCCTATTTTACTCAAAGAAGAACAATAACGATGTGCTTTCACTATCAGCACATGTAGAGAAGTGAAAAACGTCATGTTATTTTCTGATATGGTCATTACAGAACATGCCAGAAAGGAAAGGTACTAGTGTCATCGAGGGTTCAAAAGATTGAAGACTTACAGCGGGAACTGGCATTAACCCGCGCAGAATTTTCAACTCGGCTGCAAAGATTAGAACAAAAAATTACTGCGTTGATGGATGGCAATAACATTGAGGTTAAAACACATCTGGTGCATAAACCAGCAGTGTCACAATATCACCTTACAACTTTTAATGAGCCTGAGAATAGTTCCAAGACTGATTCATTAGCTACACATTCTTATATTGCTTATTTGATGAAAAAAACCAGTACTATAGCGTTCAGCCTTTTGTCCCCGCGCACTAAGTTCGCATCTCCATTACTTAATCTATACCAGCATTATCAATGGAAAAGGACAAAGTGAATATGATTCAACCTGCGCCTCATCAAAAATCAACTAACTACGACTAAATAGTGGACATTTTCATTTAAACTGCACTCGATTTCTTAACCAGTTTTAATTCATATTAGCTCGAAACATTGACTTTTAAAGTGCCTCACCAGAGGCACTCTTTATATTATCTCAGCTGTATCATATGGATTATTGTAAAGAGAACTTATCTCCGAACACAACGTTCATATTCTAAAGATTGTTCAAAGCGCTGTCTAACCAAGTCATTCTTTGTGAATACCAAGTTTTTAGATGGGTCACCTCTTCACTGTATGTGTCAAAAACAACGGGATTTGGCCACACATACTTGCCCAAGGTCTGCCACTTATTGTCATTCTCTTGTTGTGCCAAGTTCAACTTGTCTGCATAGGCATCAATTTTATCCATAATGACATTTTCGTTGTTTTTAAAGTAAGCAAAACGGGTTTTGACTTTTTCGAGAAATGCACTGTCGGTAAATAATCTGGCAATCCATGGATTATCTTTTACCCAGAAACCCTCAGGTTTTGGGAAGTCATCACCCGCATAATCTACATTGCCAAAAGATAGGTCAAAATCCCATAACGGCCCCATCTTGATTTTTTCACCCGGCACTACATTAAAGAAGATGCTTGAAAAAGATTTAGAGTCAACATTCTTGGTAATTTCATTGATTAAATACCAATCTACAAAACTATCAACGTCCATGTATTTAGCATAGCCATTGATGGGGTCTCTAAAATTTGAGGCAAATAACGTAGCTTCAAATGCATTAATGTGGGCCTTAATATAGTTGTATTGTTCATCATCCCAATCGAGACTGGGCTCTTTGATTGCTACTAAAAATTTATCCGTATAAAAGTACACATCATCTGAGTCTTGTCTGTCTAATTGATCAATTTCGAGTAAAAAACCATCGTCACCAATGTTCACTCGATTACTGCCCTCTTCTACCTTTTCAGTAATGTTATAAGTGCCATTATATTCATCGTTGATATACACCTCGGCAAAGGTGCTTTTAGGCGTCCATTCGAGGCTACTCAAATACCCCATCTCAAAAGTAATGGTATTTCTTAACATGGTTTTGTCAGAATATTCAGCCAAAAACAACCACTTCTTTTTAGATGGCATACCTAAAAATGTTGATTTATCATCTAATTTCATTTGAAAAGGTTTTTTAGGATGCAAAAACCAGGTGGAATTGCCACGGCCACGAATTTCCATAATTGCCGAAGTTACATTATCAAAGTCACGGCCACCTTTAATAGTCACTGTGCCATCCACATAATTTTCTTTAGAATCAATCGGTCCGTTGCCAGACGTAGTTAAATAAATAATAGGCAATCCGGTAAAAACAACGACATCGACGGTATAACTTACCTGACGCCCATCTTCCATTATTACGGTGTAAGTCTGAACACCACTAAAGTCCTGCACCGATACCGCATTTGTCTGAGCGTTATCATTAAGAACAAGTGACACACCACTATGTTCAACTGTTGCGATCATGCCTTGCCAATCTGCTGCGGCTGGGAATTTACCAGTGATGGTTTTGCCGGATATTGACAAGTTAAGATTTGAGCTAAGACTGGGGTTATTTTCAATTAAAAAAGAGAACTGACTAATTAATGGTTCAACCACTACTGGTGGGTTGACAATCACTACTGATGGAATGTCTTGTTCTGACTGACTAGCCCCGCCACAGGCGAGCAAAAACAAACTTAAAAAAACGACCAACAACGGTTGGAAAGACTTATGATTCATTGACATAAAGGTACCCCCTGCTCAAAATAATTGCTTGTCACTGAGTTTTTATGTTTCATGATCTAAGCTTTTATAACATTTTTATTGCGTTTTTATTACAAGCCTATTTTGCAAGATATCCTGATGTAATTCAAACAAGGAGGGTTAATCGGGTCGATTTTTGCGACCAACTGGACACTCCTGCTTCTGATTCGGGTTTTGTTAATTGGCTTCCAGAAATTATTTAGATAACGAATAGATAGCCTTGCCTCGAACTGTTTTAAGTAGTTAAAAGTCTTAGAAATTGTAAGAAAATTATGTATTTCCTGATTAACCTCATTGGGCAACTCGTGTTGTAACCAATGGCTAGCTTTATGAAAACGTTTTACCTTTACGTCAGGAACATATTCCTCTATCCCATCAAGGTTTTCTTTAATAAAGGCTTGGTCTTGCTCTCCCCATAATATCAAAATTGGGCAGCTAATACGGATATTGGGAATTTTCATTTGTATAGTTGTCATAACTTGTTCACCCTCATCCCTAGCAACTTTTTCAGATGGCGCTAGCTGTGGCATGGCCCGGTAGTATTGCAGCATGCCATTCACTGCGCCCAGTACAGACCAAACTTTCTGATAAGCTTGGCGCTGTGCGGGATTCAATGTGCCCAATGCAATTTATTCAGCTCAATAAAAAAGGCAAACAATTTAAATTGTTTGCCTTTTTTATATTGTTCAAGCCTAGCTTTTATTCCTAACTAAAACTTATACGATATTGAACTGCTCTTCTTGCATATTCATTAAGTTATCAGCACCAGATTCCATGGCAGACACTAAAGAATGTGTGCGTGTTAATAAACGGTCAAAATAAAATTTAGCAGTATGTAATTTAGCTTTATAGAATTCTGGATCGTCAGTGCCATCGTCAAGTTTTTGCTGAGCAACAACTGCCATTTTAAGCCAGAAATATCCAACAACTACGTAACCTGAATACATCAAATAATCAACAGATGCAGCACCTAATTCTGCGGGGTTCTTCGCTGCTCTAAGCATAATATCTTCGGTAATTTGATGCCATTCATCTATATGTGTATCGATACTGTTCGACCAAGCATTAAACTGACTCTTGTCACGAATGCTTTTACAGTATTCTTTAACTTCGTTAGTAAACACAGTAAGCAACTTACCATTCGACCCGACCACTTTTCTGGCTAATAAATCAATCGCCTGTATACCTGTTGTGCCTTCATACATAGTACAAATTCGTGTATCACGGGCAAGTTGTTCCATGCCCCACTCTTTTATAAAGCCATGACCACCGAAGACCTGCATACCATAGCTAGTAGTTTCTTGGGCTGTTTCTGTTAGGAAAGCCTTAACAATAGGCGTTAACAAAGCAAGTTTAGATTCTGCGAGCTCTTTAGCGCCTTCATCTTGATTGGCCTGTGAAATATCAACTAATTTCATCGCATACACTGCTAGCGCTCTATTGCCCTCTGCGAAGGCTTTTTGAGTCAGCAACATACGACGTACATCAGGGTGGTTAATGATCGGATCAGCTGGACCGTCAGGATTTTTAACGCCTGTCATAGCTCTAAACTGTAAACGGTCTTTAGCATAAGCTAAAGCACCTTGAAACGCGGCTTCAGATGCGGACAAACCTTCTAAACCTGTGCCAATTCTTGCAGTGTTCATAAATGTGAACATGCAGTTCAGTCCACGATTTTCAGTACCAACAAGGTAACCCTTAGCATCATCAAAATTGATCACACAAGTGGCTGAGCCTTTGATGCCCATTTTATGTTCAATTGAACCACACGTTACACCGTTTCTGTCTAACTTTTCGCCTTCAGGGCCTGCATGAAATTTAGGCACAACAAACAGTGATATACCTTTGGTACCACTAGGAGCATCTGGCAAACGTGCAATAACGATATGCACAATGTTGTCTGACATGTCATGCTCACCTGCAGAGATAAAGATTTTGGTGCCGGTTAAGTTATAGCTACCATCATCATTTTTTACTGCTTTACATTTGAGCAGGCCAAGATCAGAGCCACAATGAGATTCAGTCAAACACATAGTGCCTGTCCATTGACCGCTAATAAGATTATTCAAAAACATTTTTTGTTGTTCAGGCGTACCGTGCTCTTTTAAAGTTTCCATACAACCTTGGCTGAGTCCGGGGTACATAGCCCAAGAGTGATTCGCCGAAGAAAACCACTCTGCCATGACACTGCCTAAAGAATAGGGTAAATTTTGGCCACCCAGCTCTTCTGGATGAGTCATACCTGTCCAGCCACCATCAACATATTGTTGGTAAGCTTCTTTAAAACCTTTTGGTGTAGTCACTACACCGTCTTCCCATTTACAGCCTTCTTCATCACCGTTAGCATTAATGGGTGCTAAGACATTTTATGCAAATTTAGCCCCTTCTGAAAAAATGGCTTCAACCAGATCGGGCGTGGCATCTGTAAATCCTAAATCGGCATAATGTTTTTCAAAACCTAATAATTCGTTCATCACGAATAAGGCTTCTTTTTGTGGGGCTTTAAAATATTGCATAACTTACCTCTCAAATCTTTTACGTATTTTTTCTAT
>JAWUXU010000139.1:0-15854 GCA_034111145.1 Paraglaciecola sp. | reverse complement strand
TTTTTTTATCACTCTCATCAATTTTCTCTGTGTCATATTTGGCTAAGGAGATATTGCCGTTAACTGGCAAAAGATGCTTAAAACGTAACTAAAATATTTCTAAAACTTTTTTGAATGCAATAAAAACAACAAGTTAGAATTATTTAAAATGCACAATACCTGTTAAAATACGTCAAGTTTTCGTAGTGGGTCATATTTTGGATTACAACAAGGCCTTTATGGTCGGGCAGTGGAAGGTTGAGCCCGGACTGAATAAAATTTCCTGCGCTGATAATCAAATGATTCTTGTGCCTAAGGTGATGGCCATATTGCTTGCTTTGGTTGAAGGTGAGGGTGAACCGCTCAACCTTGAAACCCTGATGGCAAGCGTTTGGCAGCAACAAGTGGTAAGCGATAGTTCTGTCTATCAGGCCATTGCACAATTACGCAAAGCATTAGGAGATACGGCAGCTGAGCCGGCTTATATCCAGCGAGTTTCCGGCAAGGGCTATCGTCTTATTGCACAAGTAACATCGCTGCCAACATTAACAAATCAAACAAAAATAGGTACTGATATCCGGGGCTCCGCTGCTCAGGACGTATCGCGGTTTAGCCCCAGTGAACCCAGAAAGAATTGGCTGGCAAATTGGCGCTTTTGGCTTGTTTTAATGTTTGTTGCGATTGTCATCGGTGTACTGGGTTTATCTAAACCATGGCAAGAGCCTGAACAGCGGCCAAGCCCGCTTAGCATAGCGCTGATCAATTCCATCTCATTACAGCGTTTGAGCACCGAAAATCTTGGTCAGGCCGCAAAGCTCGATGCGTTAAACGATGTGTTGCTCACCCAATTGATGGAAATTAAGCAGATGCGAGTTGTGTCCTTAAGCCAAACAGTCTCATCGCCCAACACCCAGGCTATTATAAAGGGCCGGATACATAAACAAGACAACAGCATTCGGGTATTTCTGCAGTTGGTCCAAGTTGACAGTCAAGAAGTGATTTGGGCCAGGGTTTTTAACGGTGAGGTCAATGATTTGTTTGCCCTGCAAGACAAGATAGTGGAAACCTTGCTAGGGCTGTTTAAGCGACAACAGACCTTACCCGCTTTTAAGTCTGCACTGATAGATAACCGCAGTTTCGATCAATACTTACTAGCCCGTCATTTATGGCAGCAACGTAATGGTCCGGCACTTTATCGGGCCAAAGCAGTTTATGAGGAGATGCAACAGCAGCAAGCATTATTTCCCCTAGCGGCAGTTGGTCTTTGTGATACCTATCATTATTTACATATTTATGCCGACTGGTCACTTAAAAAAGCGTTAAACAAGTGTCGTCCGTTATTGCAGCAAGCGCTGGCACAGCAACCAGATCTTGGTCAGGCAATAGCGGCGCAGGCCATGCTGCTAAGCAGCCAGGGTAAAAAAGTCCAGTCCGTGACATTGTTTGAAAAAGCCATAAAACTGGCACCAAATTACCCCTTTGCTTATATGTGGTACGCCGAGCTGATCCGTAGGATGGGCAAATACAAACAAGGTTTAAGCATGATCCAAACGGCCTATGCGTTAGCGCCTATGTCACCGATGATCAATCGTAGTCTGGCTTATGCCTACCTTAATGCCGGGGACAAAGCGCAAGCCCGATTTTACTACAGCCGGGCGTTGGACTTACAACTCGATTACACTAATCGGGCGATTGAAGAGCTCGACTTTTTGCCTCTTACTATCGACCGGGCTCGCGCGTTTTTGTTATGGGCCAAAAAACATCCCTCAATTATTCGCAAACAATCCTCGTATCAACTGACCCAAGCGAAGGTAGAGTTGGCGTTGGGAAAATTTACTGCGGTTGCTGCGACACTGGCAAGATTACAAGGCCAGCAGGTCAACCCATCAGTTAAATTATTTATTCAAACCTCCCTTGCTGCCGCTCAAGGGCGTTATCCGGATGTTATTGCCTTTATCGAGCAGCGCATAGACATGCATCAAGATAATGCGCGATATGCCGCAGCCTACCTGTCGGTGCTTGAACAAATGGGGGATGATGAAAAAGCCTACAAGGATTTTTTGCGATTGCGACCTGATCTTGCCGACAAAATTCTGGATCCAGAAGAGCGGGGTGAAATAACCGTGACCGCTAAAAATCGCTATAAACTGGTCTATTTTGTCCAGTTACAGGCCAGGCGCGGTAAAATGCAATTATTTAGCGACTTGGCCCAGCAACTTGATAACAGTTTTATTCAGGGGGACGCCCCACAAAACATCTATTATGCGCGCTGGTTGGTGTTTCGACAGCACGGTGAAAAAGCCAAAACCATGATACTTAGTATGATGAATAACGGCTGGTTGCCCGATTATAATGCTAACTCGTTCCCGGAGGCCATTATGAAACAATTATTCATCGACGTGGGTCTTGGCGACAAAACCTATCAAGCTTTACTGAACAGAAATCGCGCCCAGGTAGTGGCAGGGCTTGACTAAACCCTACTATAAGCGCTGGGACGATTCACCCATAGCGTTAAATTAAGAACCTGCGGGGTCGTTGAAAAATAACAAATTAACAAGACAGCCAGTGCGCCGAGATATTTTTGGATGTCCATCTAATTATTCATTTAACTCCAATAAAAAAAACACCAGTTCATTTTATTACTTTTTAAAATTGCAGGGATTGGTTAGTCTTTAACTCTTAAATTAAAGTGAATGACTAGATAAGTCACTATAAAAGTCACTAGATCAGTCTCATGTTGGATTATAGAAATGGCTCAAGGCAACAATAAGAAAATACTGGCTAAGAAAATTCGAAAAGGTGATAAAGGTTATCCAATAGCAACGGTCGCTTTCTATGGTCCCAGTCATGATATTGCAACAAAAGTGGTTTGCGCAATCATAAGTAATAATAGCGCAGATGCTGAACCAATAAAAAAATGGTTTTCATCAACTGAACTGAGAAAGTCAGAACCTGTTTTACGGGAAGTATTAGACTTTATTGATGAAAATGAGGCGAATACCGTTAGCATGGTCGAAGAAATAATCGGTTGTCCTCACGAAGAAGGAATTGATTATCCGGAAGGTGATTTTTGTCCTGAATGCACATATTGGAAAGGCCGAGATAGATTCAGTGGCGAGATGGTGCATTAAACATATGATTAGGGATCTGCGGGGTGAGAGCCGTTGATAAATAAAAGTCTATAGGGAATTCAAATTATCTGGAAGACAAATAGCAGAATCAATTATGGTAAACCAACCTTTTTTTAGATCTTTCCTCCGTGTTCTCATTGCCTTGTGTGGTTCAACATCTTTAGCTATTCAATACTAATAACTGGCCACTGCATTTCACGTGATTGACCTATTGGTGTGACGTTAAATCGCAGGCAAAAAAAAGCCTGATAAATCATCAGGCTTAAAAAGGGAACAAACACATAAACTATATAATCAGAGAGGTAATAACGGTATTAGTTCAATCAGTCGGTAGTTTATTTTTACTGAATGTAGCCCAAAAACGTCGATTATACCGATAACAAAACTCATTCAAGTATTCTTGTAAGCAGTTACCCGTAACACCATGAAAAGTGCCCAACAAAAACGTTTTCAAATTACCTATCACCATATGAACCCAGGGCAACCATTCGTCTACCTTTTCATTTGGCGTGACTCTTGGCTGATGTTGCTGTGTTTTATCTATTATATTTAACGCAGGATCATTAGACCATTACAACATATACCCTCAAGTAGTTTTCATACACTGTCTTTGATGCAGCGATCAGTATATTGACAGTCTTTATGAACCGCGAGTACGATAGTTGTTGTTAAGATCGTTATTTATTGAACGCTCTCATATGTATGACAAAGAATGACGTAACGTATATATGTTCTACCCGTTCTCGAAATTACTTGTACAAAAAGGAATGTGACCTTGATACATAAATGGTTTAACACTATAGACTGGCGACTCGTTCTGGCGATGACCATTACCTTCTTTTGGCTGGGTTTTGGTACCTTTTATTTGGGGGTTTACATTGGCTGGAGTGAATTTTTTGAGCAACCTCTCGAATCACTGGGTAGTTTTTTTGAAGGTGCTTTTGCCCCCCTTGCATTTTTATGGTTAGTGGTCGGTTATTTCTTGCAGCAAAAAGAACTTTCAGAAAACACCAAAGTTATCCAAAAACAACACATTGAAATGCAGAAAAGTGCAAAACATGCAGAAATGCAAACGGCAAGTATTCAAACCAGTGTTTTACATTCACAACAGCAGTCATTCATACGCATTTATGAATTGGTCAGAGTGTCCTTGGGCTCTGTAATCGGTATGCTTTATCTTTCTAGCCAAGGTCAAAATGGCTCAGGTTTGGTCTCTAATGATGAAATAAGTGACTTGTGGTCTAAAATGGTCAGCGGTGATGTGGAACTGTTTGTTAGACGTTTTTTGTTTATAAACGGCGGTGACGAACAAGATATGTACGAATTATTATATGGTACTGAAATTAGAACGCGGCATAGTAACAATTTCATTTCTCAGTTTAGCCGCCTAATTGACAATGCAAAAGTCTGTGATCCAGATGGTATGCTAGTAGACGCAATTTGTGACAGTGCTCATGGCAGGTTATATGAAATTATAAACTATCATAAAGAAACGAATCAAAAGAACACCTCTTGACGTTCAAGCCTCTAGGCTTATCACATGAACGAGTGCGAAATTAAAAGGACAGCCAAGATGATTCATAAAAACAAGTACACCTCGCGCCATCATTCATGATGGTTCATGTCTCGAATCCGTTCAAGCCAGATACTTCTTTTTATAAAGTGCGTTCAGCGGGGCTGCCGCATGCACTTTACCTTTAAGGTCAGCTGAAGCTGTTCCATATTTATCCCGTTAATATGGTCAACAGCCAAAAGAAGTAACTAAGAAAGGTCGCTCGTTACTAACGTTCTTAACAGCACACAAATGAGCTTTTTTGTGCTGAAATTTTAAAGGCGGGAAAAGCAGTGGCGGAGTCAATAAAGCGGGTATCGGCAAGGCCACTTTTTGTTCTTTTAGGATCTGTGATGTAATTTCAAATAATTTCTTCATGTATCCATATTGTTTTCTCTTTGACCAATTCCAAATATGGCTAATTGGTAATTTACCCTGTAATAGACAAAAAAATCGGCATCAACTACTCTCATATATATCATTAAGAACCGCTATTGATGGCAACGAAGAGATCAATAACAGAAATAGAGGATCATACCGTGAACAATATTTTTGTCTTTGGTGCAGATGAGTTCAATCTTTCCCTGATGCGATCGCTCGAGTCTGCTCGGGAGTGTTGTTTTCATGAGCTTTATCAATACGGTGAGGTAAAGACCGGGAAGGAGAGCCCAGTCAAAACCTTGTATGAAGGTGCTGTTGCGCGACTGCAAAAATACCCCGGCTCCGTAGATGCCATTGTCGGCTATTGGGACTTTCCGGTTAGCACCATGCTTCCGCTATTGTGCCAATCCTTCGGTCTGCCTTCTCCAAGCTTTGAAGCGGTGCTTAAATGCGAACATAAATATTGGAGCCGGCTGGAGCAACGCCGGGTCATACCTGAATATATCCCCGATTTTTGCGCAGTTGACCCTTTTAAACATGATTATAAGTTGCATATTACCCTCGATTACCCCTTTTGGCTTAAGCCAGTGAAGGCCGCTTTGTCACAGCTCGGATTTATGGTGCGTAATGATAGTGAACTTGAAATGGCGATTTCACAGATCCGCAAAAAAATATACTGCTTTGCCGAGCCCTTCAACTACTTAATGCAATTTGCTGAACTGCCCGATGATATTGTCGCTGTCGATGGCAATCACTGCATCGCCGAAGAGATCATCTCCCATGGCCAGCAATGTACCCTTGAAGGCTATGTTTTTAATGGAACGTTCTGTGTCTATGGTGCCGTTGACTCGATCCGCGAAGGTGAGCATGGTTCCAGCTTCTCTCGCTATCAGTATCCATCATCTATCCCACAGCCTGCTCAAGACAAAATGATCGCCGTTACCGAGCGCTTTCTTCATTATATCGACTTTGATAACGGCCCGTTCAATATTGAGTATTACTGGGATAGGGAGACTGACCATATCTGGTTACTGGAAATTAATCCCCGTATTTCCAAGTCCCATTCTCCATTATTTCGCAACGTCGATGGCATGTCACATCATCAGGTAATGCTGTCGCTGGCGCTGGGGAAACAGCCTCTTTTTCCCCGTCGTCAAGGCCTATACCGATATGCTGCCAAATTTATGTGGCGGACACATACAGATGCTTTGGTTAACAGAGTGCCCACAGAGCAAGAGATGCAGGCCGTTACACGGCGCATCGCTGGTACCGAGATTCAGCTGTATGTTTGTGAGGGAATGCGTCTGTCTGAGCTTAATTATCAAGACAGTTACAGCTACGAGATTGCGACGGTGTTTGTCGGCGGGGACAGCGAACAGGAGTTGTTGCAGAAATATCGTGATGTGCAGCAGACGTTATCGCTGAAACTTGTACCGCTGTCCTAAATGACATACACGATATTCGCGATAACAATGAGGGGGAAATATGATGGTTGCCGAACACTCCACATACAAAATTCTAGATATTGAACATTGCTGGATCCCGATGGCCGACGGCATTCGCCTTTCCGCCCGTATCTGGATGCCAAAAGGTGCTGAAAGTCAGCCTGTACCGGCAATTTTTGAATACATTCCTTACCGTAAGCGCGATGGGGTAAGATTGCGCGACGAAACCATGCATCCGTATTTTGCCAGGCACGGCTATGCCTGTATCCGTGTTGATATCCGTGGTAGCGGTGACTCGGAGGGTGTGCTGACAGACGAATATCTGCAGCAGGAACTCGACGATGGTGTCACTGTTATTCAGTGGCTGGAAAAACAGCCATGGTGCGACGGAAGTATCGGCATGTATGGTATCTCATGGGGGGGATTCAACGGCCTGCAGATTGCAGCGATGCAACCGCCACAGCTTAAGGCTATCGTCAGCGTTTGCTCTACCGATGACCGCTATGCCGATGATGTGCACTATATGGGAGGCTGTCTGCTAGGTGATAACCTTTCTTGGGCCTCGACAATGTTTGCCTACAATTCTCTGCCACCGGATCCGCAAATTGTCGGTGACAAGTGGCGCAACATGTGGTTTGAACGCCTTAAAGGTAGTGGCTTGTGGTTGGATACTTGGCTTAATCATCAGCACCGTGATGAGTACTGGCAGCATGGCTCTGTCTGCGAAGATTTTTCTAAGGTGCAGATCCCGGTTATGGCTGTCAGCGGCTGGGCCGATGGCTACAGCAACGCGGTTTTTCGTCTACTCACCAATTTGATTGGGCCGAGACAGGGTCTGATTGGCCCTTGGAGTCATAAGTATCCACATATTGGCGTACCCGGCCCGGCGATCGGTTTTTTGCAGGAATGCCTGCGCTGGTGGGATAAATGGCTGAAGGGTATTGAGACTGGCATTATGGACGAACCCATGCTGCGGGCATGGATGCTGGACAGTATGCCTCCGTCGACTTTTTATCATCAGCGCTATGGTCACTGGATCAGTGAGCCATCTTGGCCGTCACCCAATATCGGGACGCTTGCCTTTAAGCTCGATAAATATCGTCTGGTAGACGAGTCCGCAGAGGTTGATGAGGAGGAACTGTGTTTGCAGTCACCATTGAGTAACGGTCTATTTGCGGGCAAGTGGTGTTCATATAGCACGACGCCAGATCTACCCCATGATCAGCGTGAAGAAGAAGGCGGTGCGTTAGTCTTCACAAGTGAGCCTCTTGACACCGCCCTTGAGATCATGGGGGCAGCGGTAATTGAGTTGGAGTTATCGGCCAGCAAACCCGTGGCGATGGTCGCTGTGCGGCTATCCGATGTGCATCCCGACAACAAAAGTTCACGGGTAACTTACGGACTACTGAACCTGACACATAGAGACAGCCATGCTAAGCCCACACCGCTGCAACCGGACAAGCGCTATCGAGTAAGAGTGCAGCTTAACGGTGTAGCCCAGACATTTCCCAAGGATCACCGAATTTGCATCGCTATTTCCTCATCTTACTTCCCGCTGGCCTGGCCTCCAGGAGAGTCGACGCAGCTCAAGGTTTACACAGGTTGCAGCCGCTTGATATTGCCTAGCCGAACGCCACGTAAAGAGACGATTGCTTTCCCTGAACCAGAGGCTTCGCCCAGCGGTGCCAAGCAGCAACTGCATGAGGGGCATCATAACTGGCGGGTGATACGCGAGCTGGATAAGGATTTGGCTACTTTGGAGGTCATTAACGACAGCGGTACTTACCGACTTGAGGATATCGACCTTGTTGTAAAGCGCAAGACAAAAGAGTGGTACTCCTATCAAAGCGACGACTTCCAGTCTGTGAAGGGCAAGACTCTCTGGCGGTGGGGATTTAGGCGAGGAGACTGGTCGGTAGAGACCCTCACCCGCACATACCTGCACTGCGATAAGTTTAATTTTTATCTGGATGCAGAGCTTGATGCTTATGAAGGGGATAAGCGAGTTTATTCACACAACTGGAACCTTCGCATTAAGCGTAATTTAGTTTGAGGCTGGCGCCAATATTGTCAACTTATGATTGATTCACCAAAGGATTCTTCATATCAATCGGGTTGCGATGTATATATCTGGACAATTGTAAAAGATAACCGTCATGGTCAACCAAAAGCTCTTTGAATCGGCTTCTAGAATCGGCCTTTAAACAGTGGCCCATAAGATTTTTTAAACGTTTATATCGCTGGGTATAAACGCCATTTATACCCAAGTATCTTCAAAATGTAGGTTTGAATTGTTGAAAATTGTCATTAATAGTATTAGTAAGTGCGCCCTCAGGGTCAGAGCGGTTCAGAAGGCAGCTTATTTTATAAAGTATGTCCTTGCTCTTTACCTTTCAGGCCAGCTGAATCTGTTCCATATTTACCCCGTAAATATGGTGAATAGCCAAAAAAAGTAACTACAAAATGCCACTCGTTGCTAAAGTTTTTAATCGCATAAAATCGGGTAGGGCAGTGGCGTAGCTACCAATATAATCGGCAAAGCTAATTATATTGTCCTCATTCGATGACTGTCCATGTAATTTCACAGTCCATGTAATTTCACAGAGTTGAAACAATACTTTATAAATGGTGTAAGTTTCGAGGATGTTGTTAAACATTCTCAATGCTCTTCTGGTGTGCAGGGCGATGATTGAGACAATTTTGGACAAGGACAAATGGTGCCTGAATTTGATCAAGTTGTTTTTAACGAAGCTTTAAATGTCGTTAATGGAACAATAAAAACACAATGTGGTTACCACTCATTAGAAATTACCGAACGCTCCGAGTAACCCCTAGAGCCTTAACACTTAAGAATCAGAGTTAACTCTGATTTTAGCCATCCTTTATCACTCTTTTTACAATAACCCTCTCAATTTTCAACAAGGCCACTAATGCAACGCTTTGAATATTGTAATGCTAATACCTGTGCTGAGGAGTTGCTTGTATTAGGGCAAGTTAATATGAAAATTTGGTATTTACTTAATGGTTATCAGAGCACGACCAAATTTGGTATGGAACGCAGGCTGAAATGATCAAGCTGTATGTTAATCAAGAGATAGTTGCATACAGATATCTACACGAACACACATCTTAATTTGATTATATTTAAACCTGTAGGGTCAAAGACGATGAAATCCTAAAAACACTCTATTCAGACCAATACCAACTCGTCACGTTATAACGAAATTTATCAGCATATTCAGAGTTTAGTGGTTTCACCCAGTGTTCAGAGCCTTCTGAGGAAGGATCAAATAGTACACAGCGGTTGTGTAACGGTGCGATATTAATAGGCTCATCATTGCTACCTGTAAAAACCAACTCTCCACCGGCGCTTTTGTTCCAGTCTTTGTTTAAATACAACAGCATACAAACTTCTCTTCCGGGGGAGTCATCAGCATGTTTGGCAACGAAGTCCTTAAGGCCTAAGCGAAAATAATTAGTATTGATTTCAGGCTCAGCTACATTCATATCGGTGAGCGACACTTTAAAAATACGTGATAATACAGACATAAACTCGTCCCCACGCAGATAGGATAAAAATTCCTGAGCTGTATTTGAATGGAGATTATTGGCATTGGTGGTCTTTGCATGTATGGCCTCACGTTGCCACATATCTCGTTGTACAAAGCGTTGTTCGTTGTTGGCTTTTTGCCACTGGGCATTATCGACATACAAGGCAGAATAAGTATGTTTTTGAGTTTCCCAAGCACTGGGTTGTTGCAAAACCTTTGTTACCCCATCGAGTTTGGATTGATTGAATAGGCCGTCAATCACTATATGCTTGGGGTAAGCGTGTTTTAATGACTTTCGATATTCGGCTATCGCAGATTCGATTACATTTTTATCATTCAACCACATTATTTACACTACTCGTTGCTATCGTTAGATTATGATTGAGTAACTGGATAATACAGGCTTACGTCATAATTCCTACCTTTTGCGGGTTAAAAGCCTCGCCCAGTTCGCTGTTTCCTCCTTGAAACCCTCTAAAAGTAAACAATTGAATTAGAACGAGGAATTCGTTTTGTAAAGAGGCTTATAAAGAGCTGTTTAGCAAAGCGCAGGGTCAGGTTCTTTGAAAAGCAGAAACTAATAGGACAGTTATCGTAGTGTGTTGATTCCTCCTCCTCAGTGTTCTCGGCGTGCTCTGTGATTCAACATCTTTAGCTATTCACTGCCCATTCCTAGCCACTGCATTTCGCGTGACGGTCACTACTGATTAAGTGCAGTTAAATCGCAAGCAAAAAAAAACCTGATAAATTATCAGGCTTAAAAAGAGAACACACACATAAACTATATAATTAGAGAGGTAATAACTCGGATAAAAACAAGGCAGAATTGTTACACAGCAGCAAGGCAAAGTTTGTGACCTATTGACGATTCACGATGAAAATCAATAAAACCTGACTTGGATCAAGAAATAGATTATGACAAAGTGAATAATTGATATGAAATGTTGGTTAGATGGTTTCTACAAAACTGAGGTAAGTCCATTATCAAAATGTTGCTGAGATAAGGAGTATTTAGTGAAAGCAAAAGAAATTTTTGCAATGACATCCTCTTTGCCCTTAGTTAGGGTAATTTGCTTTGTACACAATAGATTAGAATTTTTACATCGTTATTTAATACGACATTTTGTCAAGAACATGATTATTATAAACTTATTATAGATGGCGGCAGCATCGATGGCACTAATAAAGGGATAGAGTCACATGTGGCTGAATTGCCATTTACTACTTTAAAGCTAGACTGCCCTTTGACGCAAAAAATCACCAACCCGAAGGGCAAAGCTGTCGTACAAAAAGTATTGGAGATGGTGCAATGCCTCGAAATGAGGACAGACATCGAAGGAATTGAGACTAAATAAGAGGTTGAAATAGCAGCACCGATTAGCGCAGATATTGCTCAAGGTGACGACTTCTTAATACCAATGCCCAAATCTGACGTCCAACAATGGATCGACGAAGGTTGTAGCGAGCGATGAAATGAGCAAACCAATTGTACTTTTTGTGGATGATGAAACCAGCGTTCTTCGCGCGATGAACCGGTTATTCCGCAAAGAAAATGTCATTATCCTGACTGCACCCAGCGGTGCAGAAGGATTAGAATTGCTTGACCAGCATTCGATCAGTGTCGTTGTGTCCGGTCAACGTATGAAGAAAATGTGCGGAACAGACTTTCTAAAAGAAATCAGGGCCTGTTACCCAGACACAGTACGATGTATTCTGTCTGGGTACGCCGAAATGGATTCTGTTATTGCGGCGATCAATGATGGCAATGTGTATCGATTTATGTCCAAGCCATGGGATGACACGGAGATAGTAGCCACCGTGAATGAATGCCTGGCAGTTGCTGCAAGCAAAGCTAAAGAGCGCCGTGATCGCGCTTCTCTGGAAATTCGGGCGACGGCTCTCGAAGCAGAAAGCGTGCAGTTTGCTGAGTTGATTGAGTTACAAAAAACACTACTGAACTCATCGCGAAAATTACTAACCCGAAGGGCAAGGCTGTCGTACAAAAAGAATTAGAGATGGTGCAATGCCTCGAAATGAGGACAGCCATCGAAGGAATTGAGACTACAAGTACGAGGACAGCATAATGAAAGGCATTGTTTTTAACGTTTTTAGCGACATGGTAACCGAGTCATTCGGGTTGGAAATTTGGGATCAGCTAATTGAAAAGGCGAAACCTGAATCAAAAGCCATCTATACCAGCGCACAAGTTTATCCGGATGAAGAGCTTGTTGCATACGTAAATGAGCTCTCAAAAATCACTGGTGCAGATGCTTCGGACCTTATCAAAGTATTCGGCAAATATATGATGCACAAATTTAAGGTGATGCATCCAACATTCCTGCAGAACCACACGGCCAAAACGTTTCTGGCCAGCGTACATAATGTGATTCACGTCGAGGTGAAAAAACTGCATCCGGATTCGCTGCTGCCAACGTTCGAATTTGAGGACAATAGCTCTGACACATTAACGATGATCTATTCGTCGGAGCGAAAACTTTGCTACCTTGCCGAAGGTCTTATCGAAGGCGTTGGTGAAATATTCGATGAGTCGATAGATATTCAACAGACAGCATGTATGCACGACGGAGCGGAAAAATGTCGCTTGGAGTTGCGTTTTGGCTAGTCAACCTGTCCTCGCAAACAACAATCTGCCGGCAATATTCGAACGAGCTATGAAGCGGGAAAGAGCAGCGCGCGAACAAGCGGAGTTTCTACTTGAGTCAAAGTCGCGTGAACTGTATCTTTCAAACGAAGCGCTGCAAGATGAACATCGGCTAGTCAAACGACAAAAATCGGAAATAGAGAGGGCCCATCGAGCACTGCAAGATGCGCAGGCACAGTTAGTCCGTTCTGAAAAATTGGCTTCTGTCGGTCAGCTTGCAGCCGGCGTCGCTCACGAAATCAACAACCCCATTAGTTTCATCACAAGTAATCTTGGCACACTCAAAAGCTACGTAGAAGTCATGACACAATTAACTGCAGGTTATCGATGTTACTTAAAAGGCGCCAAACAAGGATCGGTGCAACCCGACATTCTAGAGAAAATGCATCAACTGGAAGAAGAAGAAGACATCGAATTTGTACTGGAGGATATTGAAGGCCTGCTGACAGACTCGATTGAGGGATCAAAACGTATTAAGGATATTGTGCAAGGATTAATGAGTTTCTCACGCGTAGACGATGCGCAGGTATCGAACGAAGACATCCACGAAGGTATCAATTCAACGCTAAAAGTCGTAGCTAACGAAATTAAATATAACTGCGAAGTTATTAAAAAATTTGGTGTGTTGCCGTTAGTTTCTTGCAATCTTGCGCAGGTTAATCAGGTCTTCATGAACCTTATAGTCAATGCCGCACAGGCTATGGAATCACAAGGCACAATTACAATAACGACAAGAATTGACGGTTCCAATGCAGTTTTGGAATTTCGAGACAATGCTTCAGGCATACCGGTTGACAAAATCGGCTCAATATTCGACCCCTTTTTCACAACCAAACCCATCGGCTCGGGCACCGGACTCGGACTCTCAATCTCCTATGGAATCATTCAAAAACATGGCGGCACAATTGAGGTTGACAGCGAAGTTGGTGTAGGCACTACTTTCTCGGTCCGACTACCACTTAACGCTGAAGATGCATCGCCAGCATGACTGTACGAGCAACAACCGAACCGACTTCGACACCGTATTATCTATTATCAAGACATATATGGACGCTCCCAAAAACCGCGGAATCAGGTTCGTTGAAAAGTAAAAAGTGTATTGGCTAGGTCAAATTATCAGGAAGACAAATTATAGAGTCAACCATGGTAAACCAACCTATTTTTAAATCTTTACTTCGTACTATTTGTATTTTTTTGGTTCAAGTTATTAACCCTTATCTACTATCCACTGCATCCATCAGAAACTAATAGGACAGTCTTCGTAGAGTGTTGATTATTCCACTGTGCTCTCGGCGTACTCTGTGGTTCAACATCTTTAGTTATTCACTGCCAACACCTAGCCACTGCATTTCGCGTGACTGACCTATTGGCGAAGTAGAGCTAAATCGCAGGCAAAAAAAAGCCTGATAAATCATCAGACTTAAAAAGAGAACACACATAAACTATACAGTCAGAGAGGTAATAACTGTATTAGTTCAATCTATCGGTAGTTTATTTTTACTGAATGTAGCCCAGTCTAAATTAATGTAAATTGCCCAGACATCTAAGCTTTTGATTCTTCCCCCGTGCTCTCGATTTGCGCTGTGGTTCAACACCTTTTGCTTTTAGTCTTTAGCTATTCAATGCTAATAGCTGACCACTGCATTTCGCGTGACGGTCACTACTGATATGGTGCAGTTAAATAGCAGGCAAAAAAAAGCCTGATAAATCATCAGGCTTAAAAAGGGAACACACACATAAACTATATAATCAGAGAGGTAATAACGGTATTAGTTCAACCTATCGGTAGTTTATTTTTACTGAATGTAGCCCAGTCTAAATTAATATAAATTCCCCAGACATCTAAGCTTTTGATTTTTCCTCTGTGCTGTCTATTTTCTGTGTGGTTCAACATCTTTTGCTTTAAGTTTTTAGCTATCCACTGCATTTATCTGCTTTTTAACTTTTATTGTCGATAAACCTTGTTCCATTAGGAAATATAGCAATAATTGGACGTGGTTTTATTGGTTGGGTTTATATAGTGCAATTATTAGAAGTAGAGTGTTTAGGTAAAACACTTACGTTAGATGGTTCAATGGCTGGGTGGCAGCAACTGTTTTGGGGGGAGCAATGCGTTTCTCAAATGAGTGCCAGTGCCGACAATGAACATTTTTTACATCAATTCTCCTTAAAAAGTGAGCAAGGCGAGGTGCAAGTGGAGCTCAATGGGGCGTTGCAATGGCAGCCTTTTGAACTGCAATTCCAGCTTTTAGTGAATAATGAGCTATTGCAAGAAAATACACTGACTGAAAAAGACATAGAGCAAAGGCAAGTCATTCAAGGCAAAAAACAACCGATGAAATTTAGTTTTATGGGTCTGGGGGGGCTGGGTTTAAAACTGTTTAAAAGCGCCAAGGTGATTAAAGTGTTGTTTGCTGCGGGCAGTTTAGCCGCTTATAGCTGGTTGTTTTCTATTGAGTTTGCCATTGCCTTGGTATTGTGTCTGGTGTTTCATGAATATGGTCATATCAAGGCGATGCAGTACTTTGGTTTGAAAACCAAAGGTATTTACCTTATTCCTTTTGTGGGAGGTTTAGCCCTCAGCGACGACAAAATTAATACACGCTGGCAAGATATTGTGATTTCAATTATGGGGCCATTTTTTGGCTTAATATTGTCTATTGTTTGTTTAGTGGGATATTGGCTTACTGATATAGAAGTACTCGCAGGTTTAGCGGTATTTAATGCGCTGCTGAATGTATTTAATATGTTACCTGTATTGCCTTTAGATGGTGGCCATGTACTTAAAAGTATCGCTTTTTCAATTAACTCTCGTGTCGGTATAGTCGCCTGCGCATTGGGAGCCATGTTTGGTGTGTATATCAGTTATCACTTTGGTTTGGCTTTGTTAGGTTTTTTACTTGCCATAGGTAGTGTGGAAATATTCTTTGAATATAAACGCCGCCACTTAAGTGAGCTATTGCCCCTTAATCGCTATGCTCAAATCATTTCTATTTTGTGGTATGTAATCACTTTAGGTGGTTTAAGTGCCATTATTTGGCTTGTGGGTCAAACCGATAACGGTGCTTTGTCATTACCACTTAAAATATTGAATAGTTAATGTGGCCCCATCTCTAAACTAATAGGGTGTTAATCTATTAGTTAATCGCGGTT
>JAWUXU010000138.1:0-21671 GCA_034111145.1 Paraglaciecola sp. | reverse complement strand
CAAAGTATTCGACTCGCGGTTAAACTCTTGCATCATAAAATCTAATCTGCGACCGACTGCGCCACCTTTTTTGAGAATTTTATGGGTTTCGCCAATGTGGGATAATAGTCGATCTAATTCTTCAGCCACATCGACTTTTTGTGCCAGCATGACCATTTCTTGTTCTACACGGGCGGGGTCTAGTTCGATTTTTGCTTCTTCGAAGCGTGCTTGGATTTTTTCACGTTGCCATTTGATAACGTCTGGCATATGGGCTGTGACTTTTTCAACTTCGCCACTAATGCCATCTAAACGTTGTTCGATCATCGCTTTGAGGTTGCTGCCTTCGGTGGCGCGTGCGGCGATAAAATCTGTGAGCGTTAAGTCAAATTCAGCGAGTACTTCGCCTTGAATACCGTCCATATCGGCTTCTTCAGCTGATATGACGCCGGGCCAGCGTAAAACATCAAGGGGGTTAACACCGGCAGATTGGCCGTGTGATTGCACCCAATCTGCAGCGTGCATAACTTGTTTGGCTAAATCTTCGTTTAGGTTGAGTTTACCCACAGAAGCGTCGTTAGCTACAAAACGTAACGAACATTCCACTTTGCCTCGTTGTAATTGTTTGCGAAAACGTTCACGTAACACAGGCTCCATGCTTTTAAATTGCTCAGGAAGACGAAAGTAGGTTTCAAGAAATCGTTGGTTAACGGAGCGCATTTCCCAAACAGCTGTGCCCCAATCGGCTTTAAGTTCGCGGCGGGCGAAAGCGGTCATACTGTAAATCATTGATATCTTCCTATTGGTTTTCAAATTAAGCAGATTATATACCAGCTTAACAGGGTTTTTTAGTTTTGGTGTGAATATCAAGAGGTGTTTCTTGCATTTGACGGGTCTATATTTGTATATTATTGTTTACTTTTATTTGGTTGTTTTGACGTGCACAATTGCATGAATGACTTAAAACTAGGACGTTTTTTATGAAAGGATTTACCTTCTTTTTGAAATTTTCAATTTCTTTAATTTTCAGTCTCATTTCTTTTGTATCTGTTGCCAATATTACCCCAGCTCAATTGGCGAAAGATTATGAATACTTAAATGCAAAAATTTCACCTAACGGCAAACACCTTGCTTTAACAATAGTGAAAGACGGTAGTTCAAAGCTTGCTATCGTAACAACACAAGGATACCGGTCTGTTGGAGGAGCTGACTTCGGTAGTCGCCAAGAAGTAGGGGAAGTATTTTGGGTAACAGATGAACGATTGGTTATTAAAGTATTAATAGATTTGCCTTGGCTCGATCAAGATGTGTATAGAGGAGAGCTTTATGCCATTAATTTTGATGGTAAAGGCGGTGAATTAATTTACGGTTATCGTTCAGGTGAGTCACAAGTAGGTACTCGTTTATCAAAAAAGAAAGCTGTCTTAGGTTGGGCTGAAATCATCAGTTTGCTGCCAAATGATGACAAACACATACTCATTTCATCTACTTCTGCTACCACGAGTCGTGCCAGTAAGGCAACAATACATAAGCTTAATGTGTTTAGTGGCGAGTTGAGTGGACTTATTACTGGTGCCCCTGCTTATAATATGGATTTCTTCGTTGATACAAAAGGTAACCTGATTTCTGCGGTAGGTATTGATGGTCAATATCAAACTCACGCGTATCTTTATCAGCCAGAAACACGCACATGGTCTGATATTGAAAACTCAGACTTGGCTTTTGGTAATGGGTTTTCCACCGTTGCCGTGGATGACAATGCAGAAAATTTATATTACTTAGATAACTTGAATCAAGACACCTCAGGTTTATTTAAAATGAATCTAAAGACAGGTAAAAGAGACAACATCTACACCAACGAGAATGTTTCTATTACCAGTGTGTCTAGAACAACTGACTTGTCTAGTGTATATGCAGTGAGAGTTGATGATGGATATCCTCAATATGTAATATTAAAAGAAGAGAAAACAGAAGCTAAATTATTTGCAAAGTTTACCCAGTCATTTGCCGGGTATTCTATTTATATTACTAGCCATAGTGATGATGAAAGGTATTGGGTTATTTCTGCTAAAAGTGATGTTGTTCCCACATCCTTTTATTTGTATGACGCTAAGCAAGACAAATATAGTTTGTTGTTTGGTAATTTGCCTAACATTGATAAAAAGACACTTTCGTCTTCTATACCCGTTAAGTTTGAAGCGTCAGATGGTGCTGTGATAAGCGCTTATATAACCTATCCTGCTGGGATTGATGAAACAGTTGCGGTACCTTTGGTCACTTTGGTACATGGTGGCCCTAATGCGAGAGATTATTGGAATTTCGATTCTGAGGTGCAGTTACTTGCGTCTCAGGGTTATGCTGTACTGAGGGTTAACTATCGCGGGTCATCGGGTTACGGTTGGGAGCATATGTCTGGGTCTAAAAATCAGTGGGGTGCTCGTGTACAACAAGATATCATTGAAGGCACACGATGGGTTATGCAACAAGGTGGTATTTTAGAGGATAAAGTCTGCATTATGGGAGGCAGTTTTGGTGGTTATTCGGCTGTGCAATCTGCAGCGCTAGCACCAGACTTGTTTAAGTGTGCGGTTGCTGTGGCAGGGGTCTACGATTTAGAAATGATGTTTGATGAAGGCGATATTCCACGTATCATTTACGGTAATGAGTATTTGATTGAACAATTAGGCACTGATAAACCGTTAATGCGTAAATACTCGCCTGTGCATAATGTGCATAAGTTAAAAGCGTCTTTACTGATAGCTCATGGTAAAAAAGATGAACAAGTACCTTTTAAACATGCACTTGCACTTAGAGATGAACTGGACAAGCAAGGTAAAAAATATGATTGGTTCGTTAAAGATGCTGAAGGACATGGTTTTTTTGATGAACAGAATCGTCGTGAGTATTTTGAAAAAGTGGTTGAGTTCTTAGGAAAAGAGCTCAAATAAAAATTGAATATGCCCTAATGCGTCATTTGTCAAAGCGGCATGGCGCCTTTCTGACTATACAGTAGATTATTAATCTCTTTTGCACCTCCACGTTTGCATGTGACTAGGCTATAATCCCTAGCTAAATTTATCTAGGAGCTCAACATGCGTCCAAGTGGAAGAACCGCCAGTCAAATTCGCCCCGTTACTATTACCCGCAATTTTACTTGCCATGCAGAAGGCTCAGTACTGATTGAGTTTGGCAACACTAAAGTGTTGTGTAATGCCTCAGTGACCGAAGGTGTGCCTCGCTTTATGAAAGGCCAAGGTAAAGGCTGGGTAACCGCAGAATACAGTATGTTGCCAAGGGCTACGCATACTCGTTCTGATCGTGAAGCCGCTCGAGGCAAACAAGGTGGACGTACTCTTGAAATTCAACGTTTAATCGCACGTTCATTGCGTGCAGCAGTCGATTTAAAGTTGCTAGGCGAAAACACGATTATTGTTGATTGTGATGTTATCCAAGCCGATGGTGGTACACGTACTGCTTCGATTACAGGTGCATGCGTAGCACTGGCTGATGCGCTTAGTTGGATGCGTGCTAAGGGTATTCTTAAAACTAACCCAATCAAACATATGATTGCTGCTTTGTCTGTGGGCGTTTATAAAGGGATCGCTATTGCCGATTTGGAATATCTTGAAGATTCAGATGCCGAAACTGACATGAACGTAGTGATGACAGACACCGGTAAATTCATTGAAATCCAGGGCACAGCCGAAGGCGAACCTTTTGATTTTCAAGAACTAAATGAAATGCTGGAATTGGCGAAAAATGGTATTCGTGAGTTGTTCGACGAGCAAAAATTAGCTTTAAACTAGGACGTCATCATGCAAGATTATCAACGTGCTTTTATTGAATTTGCTCTAGCCCGCGATGTTTTGAAATTTGGTCAGTTTACTCTTAAGTCCGGTAGAATTAGCCCCTATTTTTTCAACGCGGGTTTATTTAATACCGGTGGCGACTTGGCCAAATTGGGACAGTTTTACGCGCAAACGTTGCAAACATCAGGGATTGAATACGATGTGTTATTTGGTCCTGCGTACAAAGGCATTCCTATTGCTACTACTACGGCAGTGGCGTTAGCAGATAAACATGATGTAGATAAGCCTTATTGCTTTAATCGCAAAGAAGCAAAAACCCATGGTGAAGGCGGTAATTTAGTGGGTAGCCCGCTTGCGGGTAAAATCATGCTGGTGGATGACGTCATTACCGCCGGTACGGCTATTCGTGAGTCTATGCAATTGATCACAGCCAATAATGCCCAACTTGCAGGGGTTCTGATTGCTTTAGATAGGCAAGAAAAGGGGCAAGGTGAGCTATCGGCCATTCAAGAAGTTGAGCGTGATTTTGATACTAGGGTGATTTCTATTGTCAGTTTAGCTGATTTGGTTGATTATCTGAGTGATAAAGCAGATATGGCTGAGCACTTAGCTAATATCAAGCAATATCGTTTGGACTATGGGATTTAGTTAGCAAGTGAAAGATGTAAGTCGATTCGAATCTGCTGATTATCAATTAGATGCTTTAGGTTTACGCTGCCCAGAGCCTGTGATGATGGTACGTTTAAAAATTCGAGAGATGAACGTGGGTGAAACGTTAGCCGTGACAGCTGACGATCCCTCCCCTACCCGCGATATCCCCAGCTTTTGCCGATTTATGGAGCATGAGTTGGTGGATACTGATATTGCAAAGTTGCCGTATCGATTCGTGATCAAAAAAGGTAAATGATTCACTCGTCTATTGACGTGTTATGGGACAGCATGTTGTCTAACAAAGCCTGCAATAAATAGCGTCTATCTGTCTCGCCGATTTTTGCTTGAATATAGCGGTACATGCTTTTAGTTTCTGTGTTGTTTCCTAACATCTGCCAAATATTGTCTACATAACCGATCGTTATCTGTGGTGTGTTTGGCAATCGCGCGCATAAGTTACTCTGGCTGTAGGCAGCTCTTTATTCGAAGCGCTTTTTTTCAATGCTTTTGCAAAGGCATTGTCAACTCCTCTTAACAGCGCTTCTCTGGTTACCCTTGATGTGCCAGTGCGTTGTATTTCAGCTAATTTCTCCAAAGTTAACTTTGATTCTTTATCAAACGCAGATTGAAAACTTTTGGTTTTACTTAAGATATCTTCATCATCTAAGCTTTGCTTGAATTGCTCCATCAACGCTTTGTGAATGTTGGCGGTGGTATCGAGTTCGGCATCTTTGGCCGGCACATATTGTTCGAAGGTAACAGGTATATCAATTGTTAATTCTGGCACTCTTACTCTGGGTAGACTCATTCCTTCTAATAAGGGATTGTCTTTGTAATATTCTGCAACTGCTGCGGTTTCTTCATCAGCTAGCCGCCTAGCGTGTATCAAACTGATCATCAAAGCACCCAAGACTTCACTTAATTCAGACATTATTTCCTCCCGACTTTTATTAAAAAAGGGGCGTATACGCCCCGATAATTTAAGCGGCTGATTCTACTTCTGATATTGAATTTTCCAGAATGCCTAGCAGTTTTTCAGTACCGTCACCATCCTTAGTTTCCACAGCTTTCATGTAGCTAAACGTCACCATAGTGGGCTCGTTACTGTCTTCATCAAAGCCAACCGCTTTTATAAAATCAACCGAGGTTTGTGCAGACTGAGCTTGTGCCTGCACCACTGCATCTAGAGGGCCGCCAATTATTGATTGGAAATCAATGCTGGAAAGTTCTTCTCCTATAGCCATAACAATCTCCTTCGTTATACCTGAGACTGCAGATTCAGGTTAATGCATGACTAAACACCCTCTTTGCTTTTGCAAAAGAGGAGGAGCGCAAATGTTAAAAATACGGCAAGACATTAACGTAGCACTGATTTATTGAGGTTTTACCTAAAGGATTTCCAATCAAACAAGAATATCTTTGTCGTAAGCGACACGGCATCCCATCAGTACGTTAACTAGGTATAGCAGGATGAGTATATTTTTCCATTTGAATTAAAAACCGTTGTTAATGTTCGCCAAAAAGCAAAAAGGCTGATACATGATCAGCCTTACATTTTTAAAGTCGCTAGGATTACTCTGGTTTGCGGAACTTTATAGTCCAGCGATCTGTATTACCAGAGACTGATTTAACCCCTACTTCGTAACGCAATTCATCGTCAGCGCGATAATGTAGGTCGGTATAATCAACAAATTCGAAACCTGCTTCTTGGATTTCTTTGATAGCAATAACGGGATCAATACGGCGTCGGTTGGCAGGGGTTTGCTGTTCCATATGACGTGCAGTATGATCAACTACAGCATAAACACCGCCGGGTTTGAGTGCTTCAAAGGCAAGGTTATTCATATTGCGGCGACCTTCTTCTCCAAAGTTATGATAGTTGCGAAACGTCAACACCATATCAAGATCTTTTACCCCAAGAGTATCTGCTTCTAAGGAATAAAAACGTTCTCCATCTTTACGATAAAGTTTAGCGTTTTCTGCAACAATTTTGATTTTTTCAAAACCAATTTCTCCTGTTAAACTTTTGATACCTGCTGTGCCTAGAGCCGCATAATATTCGCCTTTTTCCCTCACTACAGGTGCCAAAATTTTTGTATACCAGCCGCCACCAGGAATAAGCTCGATAATTCTCATGTCGTCGCGCAAATCAAAAAACTCTAAGGTTTGTAAAGCTTTGCGATTTTTATCTCGGTCGGTTTCAGCTTCGGTTCTAACGTCTGATTTTAGTGCTGATTTGATTTTTTCTGCAGTAGCATCAAAGTCGTCTGCTGCTATTGAGGTTGCGCTCGCAGCGAGCAACAATATGGGTAGAAATTTTTTCACTGATGTCATCTCCATTTATAGTTTTTAATATTGCAAAAGACACTTTTTCAACGGGGTAAAAGAAAGTTGAAATAAGGTTTAAGTTTTATATTGATTAATACACTATTGATGCTTGTAGACTAGGCCATCTTTCATCACAAAACTCACGTCCTGAAGTAGCGAAATCTGCTTTAAAGGATCCCCTTTCACTGCAACTAAATCGGCTAATTTACCCACCTCAATGGTCCCAAGTCTGTCGCCAACCTTGAGTAAATCAGCAGCGTTTTGTGTGGCACTGCGAATGGCTTCAATAGGTTTCATGCCTGCTTTTACCATCAATACAAATTCTAAACCGTTATCACCATGGGCAGAAACGCCAGAATCAGTACCAAAAGCAATTTTGACACCAGCTTTGAAAGCATTAGTGAAGGTTTGTTGAATAAGTGGGCCAATGGTGGCTGCTTTGGGTCTAACTAGTTCGGGAAAGAATCCATCAATCTTAGCTTTCTCAGCCACCCAGTTACCCGCCATAATTGTTGGTACATAATAAGTGCTATACTTTTTCATTTGCGTAAATACTTCTTCATCCATATAGGTGCCGTGTTCAATAGAGGTTACGCCTGCTTTAATCGCGCGTAACATACCTTCTTTGCCATGGGCATGCACTGCTACTGTCATATCATAATCTTTAGCGGTTTCAACAATGGCATTCAATTCATCATCCATAAACTGTGGATTTTGACCACTTTTAGCCACACTTAAAACACCGCCCGTCGCTGTGATTTTAATCAAATCTGCCCCGTCTTTATAACGTTGACGTACAGCTTTACGCGCTTCTGCAACGCCATTTACTACACCTTGGACAGGCCCAGGGTCCCCCATAAGTGATTGACTACGACCATTGGTTGGATCGGCGTGCCCACCTGTAGTGGCTATTGATTTAGCGGCGGTATAAATCCGTGGACCTTTGACCAATCCTTTATTAATCGCGTTTCTAAGAGCAACCGTTTCGTTATGTTTATCACCTAAATTTCGTACTGTAGTAAATCCTGCCATCAAGGTTTTTTCAGCGTACATAACACCTTTAATGGCATAGTCTGCTTCATTCAATGTAAAGTTTTCCATATAGCTTGCCGGGCCATTATTTTGGCTAGATATATGCGTGTGCATGTCCATAAAGCCAGGCATCAAAGTGTAATCTGATAAATCAATAACGCTATCTTCGTTATTTCCCTCAGTGAATCCTTTGTTGATGGCTGTGATTTTATTATCTGTGATAATTATGGTCATTTTTTGCATGGCTTTATTTGAAGTGCTATCGATTAGACTGCCGGCATGAATGATTGTGGCTGGCATTTTGGTGGCAGCCGTGGCCACACCTGTTAGGAAAAGTTGGGCTAATGTGCCTAAAATTAACGTTGCTTTAAAGATTTTTGTTTTCATATTAAGAAGTCCTGTTATAACTCGCCAAGACTAAAGTGGTAGTCATCACTGTTAAGCATCAAATGGCGTTTACCATCTAACTCTTTCTCTTTTCCCAGTTCAGCGAGTTGGTAAAATACATTTTGATGTAAACGGGCCCATAAGTTTCTACGAACTAAGGCGTAAGGTAGATGTGCGCCTGTTTTTTTGTCTGTAAATATTTGTATGGGATTTTCTGAACTTACAATCAAATCATGGTCTGTGTTAGTTGTTAGTGCTAACTTACCACCTTTTTCCTGCCATTGAGTAATAATGAAAGGTACATCTTCGACCTTAATACCAACTTTTTCTACAGGTGTAACTAAAAAGTAATGCTCGTCTTCGCGCTTCAATACACTGGCAAAAAGGTTTACTAAGGGTTTACGGCCAATGGGTGTGCCCATATAAAACCAAGTGCCGTCATGTTTTATTTGTATATCTATGTCACCACAAAATTCAGGGTTCCATTTATCGACCGGTGGCAAAGTCGCATTTTGTAATCTGATTTGTTGTTGAAAAGCGCCTAAGTTGAAGGTTGTCATTAAAGCGTTTCTTTTATCTCACGTAATTTGGCTTTAATACGCCGCATGTTCTCAGGCCCTGTGCGTAACAACTGTTTTTGTGGTGCGCTTAACGACTCAAGTTGCCTATCTGCAAACTTGTACATCACACTATCAGTGTATACTTCGACAGGGGAAGGTACTTCTGGGGTATCTAGCAACACATCAATTGCCTGTTCAAGTATTTCGTCAAAGCTGTCAGATGGGTTACCAATTTCAACAAATATATCTTCAATAGCTGGTTTGTATTCTTGATAGAGTTGCAATAATGATTTTGTTTCCAAAGATTCAAATATTTCTACATAAGGCGAATAACGTTTGTAGCTAGCAGGGTCTATCCATTGTTTATCGGCCTGAATGTAGGTGCGAAATGGTTTATCGGGCTGAACTAAAACACTATTGTTAGCCGCTATTTCTTCATCAGCTAAAGTATTAGTCATGATTACAAAGCGCTGTAATAATGCTTCATTAATCAATAAGCGTGCAAAATCATCATAGTCAGATAGGGTTAATAATTTGGTCTTTACTGTGCCATCGCTTATGTCTAACGGCACTGGTTCTGGAATGATTTTGGGCTCAGTTTGTGCTTCTGTTGGTTCTGGGATCATTACGGTAGGCGGCGCTTCTATGATCGGCTCGAGTTTTGGTTCTATTGTTGGTTCTATTGTTGGTACATTGGCTGAAGTGTCTTCAATCACAGTAATGGATTTAGGCTCAGGTTCGTTTGGCCAAAGCACAACAGCTAAAACTATAGCTAATACTATTGCACCTATAGTGAAATGCGGCACTAACGATTTTTTAGATTCTTCGTTCATGACTATCCCTTTTAAACAAACGCAGGCAAACACAGTAACACCTCAGCACATATAAATTCCATCTAAATGATACGAGTAGATTGTAAATCAATGTAATTGTATTCTTATCTGGACTGAACATTAAGAGATAATTAGACTGGTTGTGTAGTCCACTTAATTTATAGAGTGTAAAGATACTATGAATATTATTTTATATGCAGTCCCATTTTTTTTCCTGTTAATTATTATCGAATTGATAATGGAAAAAACTAAAGGTACAAATTATTACCGTGTTAACGATAGCATTAATAGTTTAACTGCTGGTGTGTTGAGCAGAATGACGGGCATTGTTAAGCAGTTATTCCCCCTCACTATTTATATTGTGGCTTATGAACAACTGGCTTTGTTTCAACTGGAACCGAGCTTGTGGATCTGGGTTATTGCGTTTGTGCTTTATGATTTTTGTTACTATTGGAATCACCGACTTGGTCATGAAATGAATATTCTGTGGGCTGCCCACGTGGTGCATCATTCAAGTGAGGAATATAATTTAACGACGGCTTTACGGCAAAGTGGCAGCAGTTTGTTTAGTTGGATTTTTTACTTACCCATGGCGATACTGGGTTTAGATCCTATTGTGTTAATTACGGTGGGTTCGTTCAATCTGATATATCAATTTTGGGTCCACTCTCGGCATATTCCTAAGTTAGGCTGGTATGAACGGGTGTTCGTTACACCTTCCAATCACCGCGTACACCATGCTCAAAACCAAATCTACCTAGACCGTAATTATGGTGGAGTGTTTATTATTTGGGATCGGCTATTTGGCTCTTTTCAAGAAGAGTTGGATAATGACAAGCCAATTTATGGTGTTCGCAAAGCGCTTAAAAGTTGGAACCCATTATGGGCTAATGTACATGTTTACTCGCAATTGTTTAAAGACTGCTGGCATGCAAAACGTTGGCAAGACAAGCTGCTTATTTGGTTTAAACGAACTGGTTGGCGACCTAATGATGTTGTGGAAAATTATCCATTGAGTAAAGTTGACCTCACGCAATTTAGAAAATTTGATATATCGTTATCTCTGTTAAACAAATTCTATAGCTTATTACAGTATTTATTGATCGTGTTTGTTGGTTTGCTACTGATGATGAACGTCGCAGTCTTTACTCTTACAGAGCAAATTTTGGTAGTATTATTTGTTCTTTATGGCAGTGTTTCTGCGGGCCTGATCTTGGAAAATAACCCTCTGGCTATTTATTTAGAATGGCTAAAATACTCTTTAATTTTGATGACTCTAATGATTTATGTATTACCGGTATGGATTGAATGGTCATTAGCGGTAAGTATATTGATCAACTGCACATTATTGCTATTCAAAAAGAAAGACATTATCAGCACAATAAGACCAATGCTGGAGCTTAATAATTAAATATTGAATGAAGCGGTTGTGCTGAATTTTTAGCTGGTTTTAACCTGCCAGCATTTTTTAATAGTCAAAAAACCAATAAGAAGAAAAACAAAATGAATACACAAAAATGGCTGACACTTTCTTTTATCTTTGCTACTTTTATTTTTGCTAGTAACACCTCCTTTGCTAGGCAAGCACCTTTAGTATCAATCGCTACCCATGATGCTTTTTTCTCTAATATCGCACAGCACTGTGGCAAAGCGTTCGAGGGAGAAGTCGCAGTAGATAACCAGCCTAGCCCAGCATTTGAAGCTAAACTAGTCATGTTTATTCGCAAGTGTGATCAAACTGAATTACAAATTCCATTCTATGTGGGCGAAAATGCATCGCGTACTTGGATAATTAAAAAAACGGGTAGTGGTTTAAGCCTAAAACATGACCATCGACATAAAGATGGCACTGATGATCCTGTGACTATGTATGGTGGGCATACACAAGACGGAGGTTACAACCAAATTCAATCCTTCCCGGTTGATCAATACTCAAAAGAAATGTTTGCCAAGCAAGGTTTGCCACAATCCATTACTAACACTTGGCAAGTCTATATTTATCCCGATATGTTCTCGTATCGGTTAGTGCGAGAAGGACGAGAGTTTAGGGTAGATTTTGACTTAACTAAGCCGATATCAGTACCCGTTGCTCCTTGGGGTTATAGTGATTAGCATTTTTCTTTTATGGGGCAAAAAGCTGATTTTTTATATAGCTGAGGTTGCTGTATTTGGCCGGTTTAAAGCGCCAGCTAAATACCTGAGCCAGCTGCGTATTTTTACCTGAAATGACACAATTGTTACACAGCATAGTCACGCTCTACCTTTGACACTCGAACTTTAAAGGATTTGGTATAAAGTAGTTGGCTATAATTATTCTGGAACGAACGATGCGTCTAAGCAACTTGTTTTATGCTGATTTACACTTCGATTAAGCCTTGTTTTTTAAGCTCATAAGTCATCGCACCTTCTGTATGCAGATGATTTTAATATAAAGTACAAATGACTAAACTTCGTAGCTGAACCAATTTACTGATGGTGGCGTATAGTGTGTACAGTAATTATTTTGCTTAGAGCAATATTTATGCAACAAACTAAATTTTGGATTAAGAATATTAAGTCGCAGCCTATTGCTGTAGATATGCTAACCGTGCGTTCGTTCGAAATGAATGTCTATCTTGTCGAGCTTATAGCCGGTGATAAAAAGGGGTTGGTATATGAAGGTGACAGCCCAATGCGGTTTTATAGCTCACAGCATATCCGCGACACTTTTGACGGACTAGAGATATTAGCCGCACAGATGATACATGAATCCCCTTATGATGAAATGATTGGTAATCCTGAGTCTGCGCAAAGTGCAGGTATTTTGCCATTTTCTATGGCTCAGCCTTATTAGATAGTGTTACTAGATACACTTTTAAAGTTCATAGATCTTCTTTAGTATTGTGAATAAACAAATATACATAATAGCCACCCATGGCTAACATTATAGCAATACCAAGAATGGAGCCCCAAGCAACGGGGTCGTGCAGTATTAGATCCCACATATGATTTACCTCTGTTAGATAGTTCTGTAACAGAGATGATTTTAGATAATCATTAATGGTTCACATTGATCTACATCAGCTTTGTTGCAAAGCTGCTCTTCAGTGTTCAAATGTCAGTTTTAGCAGCTCGATTGAATCGGTAAACGTCAGTGTTTGTAATTTTCCTTTGCCTTCAACATTAATGGTATTGACCTGTTCTGGCCAAATATCGCGTAGGGCGTCATGACGGATTGTCATGTTGTATTGGGTTGTTTGCATAGAGTCAGCTGTTTCTTGGTATACCCAGAAAAATTGCCCGTCTAGTTCAACTCCCACCATTTTTAACGACATTGGCTGCTCATCACTATCAAATAAATTGAAGCGCTGATGCACATAGTCGCCAAACTGCTCTTGAGTCTTTTTTGAGTCGATAATATCTGCATCTTTACCAAATATTTCTTTTACTGCATGTTCAGCATCGTGCACCCTAAAGCGGTGCATAATTTCAATATTTTCGGTACGCGGATTAAACAAAATGGTACTAATAGCTGACTTTTGTTGGTGAGCTGAAAGTGAGAACGCTGCTAACAGCAGCGTTCCTACTAAGCAATTAATGATTTTACTCATCGTTATCTTTTTCATCTTCATCGATGTCACTGTCTTCTTTCAGCTCAGTTTTAATATCTTGCATGATATCGCGAGATACTTTTTTGGTACTCTTTTTCTTTTTGTAAGCTTCAATACGTGACGGGATAATTTGACGCGGGTAATGGTTATTGCTTATATCGACGTCAGCTGTTTCCCAACGTGGATCAACCGTGACACTCACCAATTCTTTATCTTTGTCAGTGATTATCATCTTGTTCACTGCCTTGGGGGTGCGGCGCCATATTTCAGCTGGGATATATTGATTTTCAATACTGCCATCAGCAAAAGTAAGCTCTAAGATGATTGGCATCACCAAACCACCTTTGTTTGAAAACGCTAACACGTAGTAATTTTTATCTTCTTTTACTGCGCGTTCCAAGGCTGTCTTTTCCCATGGGTCTAACTTCTTTAAGAACTTTTGGTACTTGTTGCGTTCTTTATTAGTAACAGTAAACCTGTCATTCTCGTCGTAGAAGTCAGTGATGTCTGGGAAACGTTCGACCCATAGTTTTTTGCCTTCGGCTTGATTACGTTCATCGGTTAAAGACATGGGTTTGTCCAATTCTTCCTGACGTAAACGATTAAAGTCAATATCAGGATCTTTGGTATCCATGCGTAATTTCGAAATTTTATCTAACGAAATATCCACATGATCAGTGCTGTAAAACCAACCACGCCAAAACCAATCTAAGTCAACGCCAGATGCCTCTTCCATCGTACGAAAAAAATCTGAAGGCGTAGGGCGTTTGTATTTCCAGCGCTGCGCGTATTCTTTAAAGGCAAAATCGAATAATTCACGCCCTAAAATAGTTTCACGCAAAATATTCAATGCAGCAGCAGGTTTGGTGTAAGCATTGGGGCCTAAACGTAATACGCTATCTGACTGAGTCATAATAGGCACTTGATTCGTGGATTTCATGTAGCTGATTATATCGCGAGGCTCTACGCCCCAAGGAACCGTAGGATCCCATTCACGACCGGCAACACCATCTAAAAAGCTATTCAGGCCTTCATCCATCCAAGTCCATTGGCGTTCGTCTGAGTTGACGATCATAGGAAAGTAAATATGTCCCACTTCGTGGATAACAACTCCAATCAAGAAGCGTTTTTCAGCTTGTGAGTAGGTGCGGCTGCCATCGTCTTGCAATTCAGTACGAGGTCCATTGAAGGTGATCATAGGATATTCCATGCCGCCTACTGGTCCGTTGACTGATTGTGCTACCGGATAAGGATAATCAAACGAAAAACGGCTATACACTTCTAAGGTCTGTATCACAGCTTCAGTAGAATATTTTTTCCATAGATCGCCACCTTCTTTCGGATAAAAAGACATAGCCATAACAAGAGGTTGGTCGTTACCACCTTGTTGATGACCTCTAGCATCCCACATAAATTTACGTGATGAAGCCCAGGCAAAGTCACGTACGTTTTCAGCACTGAACTTCCATGTTTTGAATTTGTCCGTACCTTCTTTTTCATTTTCTAAGGCTTCTTCTTCGGTGACAACAAATACGATCCGGTCCGCTTTTTCGGCTTCTTTTAAGCGCTTACGCTGGGCAGATGTCAACACGTTTTTGGGATTTTGCAATGCTCCAGTAGAACTAACAATATGGTCGGCGGGTACCGTTAGTTCAACGTCGTAGTTACCAAATTCCAAGGTAAACTCACCACGTCCAATAAATTCTTTGTTGGTCCAAGCTTCATAATCTGTATAAGCGTGTAAACGAGGGAACCATTGAGCTAATAAGAATATATCGTTACCGCCTTTACGTTTGTCATCAGGAAAATGCTCGTAGCCTGAACGAGCTGATACGGCATCTTCTTCTACAATATTGAAATCAAAGTCCATAGAAAATTGAACTTTTTCACCCGGTTTTAGATGCACAGGCAAATCGATACGCATATTGGTACCCACAATTGTGTGCTTTAAAGTTTCACCCTTTATGTCTTTGACTGATTGAATGTTGTAACCCAACACATTGTCGTCAGTAAACTGTTGGCGGCGCAATGCGCCTAAGCTAAGCTGCGCCGGTTTGCCATTAGAGGCTGCTGATGTTGCTGGCCCACGATTACCCATGCCACCAAAGGTGGTTGTCATGGCTGACATTGAGTCATTGCGGAATTTATTTTGATCCAACTGTACCCATAGGTACTTAAGGGTATCTGGCGAATTATTGTGATAGGTGATGTCTTGGCTAGCTTCGATTCGACGCTTTTTTTCGTCTAACTTCGCTTTGATTTTATAATCTACTTGCTGTTGCCAATATGCGTGACCGGGCTCACCCGCTGCGTTACGGTATACATTCGGGGTAGGTAATGACTCATCTAATTGACGAAACTTATCTTCAAAATCACCTTTTGTTTGGCTGATCGCCGCGTTTGCTGAACTGATAGCTGCAAACGACAGCACTGCTATCGTAATGAATTGTTTAAACATGGTATTCCCTGATTGTCGTGATGTAGTAAGTAACCGCGCTTTTGTTATATTTATCTGTGCGCTATGCTTATTTTATTATAATTTTCGAAACAGTTCTTTGCGAAACTAACCTATATTAAGAACGTTTTGTTTGTCTTTTCGTTCATAACCGTTGTTTTTGTATAAATCGTTTCATAAACAAGTGAATTTTAGACCATAGCTTATAACTACAATAGCTTGTTAATCCAGTGTTTTATCGTACTCTAAACATATAGTGTAGCGAGGTTGAATATGTTTAAGGTAAATTGGAAACGAGCGGTGATTAAAGTGGGTAGTAGTCTAATTGCGCCTAATAATAATCAATGCAGTCAGGAGTTTCTTGGGCATATCGCGCAATTTATTAGCGATAGCCGTAAGCAAGGAAAAGAGGTCATTTTGGTTTCTTCAGGCAGTGTTGCTGCTGGAAAGGGTAAAATTGCATATAAACACCGTCCTTCTATTGCTGAAAAGCAAGCTATGGCTGCGATAGGCCAAACCCAGATGATGGCCAACTGGGCCAGTTTATTTGATTTTGATTGCGCGCAAATATTGCTTACCTCAGATGATTTACATAACCGTACTCGTTACGTAAACATCAAAAATACTTTGCGAGAACTCCTAAAAAATAATGCGTTACCCATAGTGAACGAAAATGACACGGTGGCAACTAACGAGCTTAAAGTGGGCGACAATGATAACTTAGCGGCTTATACAGCGCTGGTTGCTGAAGCCGACACGCTTATTATTTGTTCTGATGTTAATGGATTATATGACGCTGACCCTAGAAGTCATGCAACGGCTAAATTAATACCTGAAGTAAATATTATTGATGACAGTGTTTTTCAGTTAGCCGGTGGGGCTGGCAGCAAAGTGGGCACTGGTGGTATGCAAACTAAAATTCAAGCTGCCCAAAAATGTGTGGATTCTGGTATTCAAACTTTAATCGTTAATGGTCGTGACAAAACGGTATTTGAACAACTGGCTAAGGGGTGTTCACCCGGCACATTATTCAAGCCAAATAAAAGTTTAGACAACGCCCGTGATAATTGGTTAAGACATACATTAAAGGTCAAAGGTACAATAGAAATCGATCACGGTGCCCAACAAGCATTATTAGAAAAAGGTGCATCGTTGTTACCTTCTGGCATTATCAAAGTGAATGGTCGGTTTTTGTCTGGTGAAGCGGTCAATATTACCTATAAGGATAAGGCTATAGCCAAAGGCATCGTTTTGTATAGCGCCACGGACCTAACATCAATAAAGGGGGTAAATAGTCAAAAAATAGAAGCTACTTTGGGCTACTCTTCGGGTGAAACAGTCATCCATCGTGATGACCTAGTGCTGCTTTAAATATCTACACTTTAGATTAAATTTTTAAAAAAAGGATCAACAACATGAGTTTCTCAATTGCCGACGCGGCACTACAAGCTAAGAAGGCAGCACGACAAGTCGCCAACTTAACAGCACAGCAAAAAAATCAGTTGTTAACTGATATCGCTCAAGCACTAGTAGCAAACACCGATAGTATACTGGCTGCTAATATTAAGGACTTAGAAGCGGCTAAAGAAAACAGTTTAGATGCAGCTATGCTTGACCGATTAGCACTTGACCCTGAGCGTATTCAAGGCATTGCTGATGCGGTGATTGAAATAGCAGGTCAAACTGATCCGGTAGGTAACATTGCTAATATCCAACGTATGCCAAGTGGCATTCAAGTGGGCAAAATGCGTATTCCGTTAGGTGTGATTGCGATGATTTACGAATCGCGGCCCAATGTGACCATAGATGCCGCTGCCTTATGTTTAAAAGCGGGTAATGCTGTGATTTTACGTGGTGGTAAAGAAGCCATACATTCAAATTTAGCTTTGGCTAAATGCATTGAAGTTGCCTTGTCTAAACAGCAACTTGACCCTGCAGCTGTGGTGGTAGTGCCGGACACAGATCGCAGTGTAATGAATGAGTTAATGACGCTAAGCGAGTCTATTGATTTGATTATTCCTAGAGGTGGCGAGGGACTTATTCGTTTTGTGTGTGAAAATAGCCGTATCCCTGTTATTCAGCATTACAAAGGGGTGTGTCATTTATATGTAGACAGCGAAGCTGATGAAGCTAAAGCGTTGAATATACTTAAAAACGGCAAAACCCAGCGCACCGGCGTATGTAATTCCTTAGAAACATTACTGGTACACCAAGCTGTTGCATCGTCATTTTTGCCTAAAGCGGCAGCATTATTAGCTGAGTTCAATACTGTTATACATGCGTGTGAAAACAGCATCGAATACTTCAACGGAGCACAAATTGCCACCGAAGAAGATTGGCACGCAGAATATTTAGCTATGGAAATTGCAGTCAAAGTGGTCGCTGATTTTGATAAAGCAATTGAGCATATCGAAGAATATGGTTCAGGCCATACCGAGGTGATTGTCAGCCAAGATTATTCTAAAACCCAAGCTTTTATTCGCCGCGTTAATTCAGCTGTGGTGATGGCCAATGCTTCATCGCGTTTTTCTGATGGTGGGCAGCTAGGTTTAGGTGCAGAAATTGGTATCTCTACCAGCAAATTACACGCTTATGGTCCAATGGGCGCAGAATCCCTCACCACAGAAAAATTTATCGTGATGGGAGATGGTGAAGTGCGTAACTAATTAGGGAGTATTCGGCCCGTTACTTTTGATATTAAGTAACGGGTATTATCTTTAAAAGTCATTATATACTCACGTCAAATAGACTACCCACTGTCATTGATACTGCCATCGCTAAACTGCCCCATAACAGGACTCGTATGGCGCCTCGGGTTTTAGACGCGCCACCTGCGTGTGCTGATATGCTGCCTAATACAACAAGGGACAATAGTGAAATACAAATAACTGCTGGTATTAAGGCTGGCTGACTAAACAGCAATATCATCAACACGGGTAATGAAGCGCCTGCTGAAAAGGACAGTGCAGAATATACCGCTGCCTGTAAAGGGTTGCCTTGTGATAAGTCGGTTATGCCCAGTTCGTCTCTAGCATGGCTACCTATGGCATCTTTTTTCATCAATTGTTTGGCAACTTGTTTGGCTAATGGTAAATCAACACCTCTTTCGTGGTAAATATTAGCTAGCTCTTCAAGTTCTAATGTCCAATTCTTTTGAAGATGGTTTTTTTCTAGGGCCAGTTCCGCTTTTTCGATATCGGTTTGAGAACTCACTGATACATATTCACCTGCGGCCATCGACATTGCGCCTGCTACTAACCCTGCCATGCCAATGGTAAAAAGGTTATCGCCTGCCGCCTGTGAGGCAGCTACGCCAATAATTAAGCTCGCTGTAGATATTATGCCGTCGTTGGCACCCAATACGACGGCTCTTATCCAATTTATACGATCCGATTTGTGTTCGTTATTGTATTCCATTTTATTATCTAAACCGTAATATACGTTTTAAGGTATTATCTTTTTTAATATAGTGATGACCCAAAGCGGCTGTGGCATGAAAAGCAATTAAACCGTAGCCGACTTTACCCAAAGTTTCGTGTATTTCTTCAATGTCATGAGCAAGTTCCTTATCGGTATCCAGAAGGGTCGGCAATTCAAAGCCCAGTATGTTGATAATATGGCCCTCGGCACTGACGATAGACCAGCCCAAAAGTGGCATGATGATCATTAAGCCATATAATGCAAAAAACATAGATTGTGATAAATAGGTTTGAAATTTACCGTAGTTTTCGCGGCTGGGCGTTGTTGTGACAATTCGAGCTAAAATACGAAACCAAACCAATATAAAAACACATAGCCCCAACAAAAAATGTGCTGTTTTAATCAGTTCGCGATCTTCTGAGCCCTTTGGAAATATAACGCGTAGCTCAATAGTAGAATAAACACTTATAAATAGTAAGACCATTAACCAATGTAACCACACTGAAACAGCGGCATATTTGTTTTGCATTTCTACCTTTCCTGATTAATAAAGCTAAGATTTTGAGTTCTATTATAGTGTGGGTTATTGTTTTCCGATGGCTGTTTGTTCTAACATCGCATAATAAAATTGAATAGCGTTGAGGTAATCCTGAACCTTTATTTGCTCGTTTAGACCGTGGAACTGTTTTAAGGTGGTTGGATCCAGTGACACCATCATAAAGCGATAGATATTGTCAGACAGGTCTTGAAAGTGCCTCGAATCTGTTGCTCCTACAACTAAGTAGGGGGTGACGAGAACATTGGGGTCCAAACGTCTTATGGAACTTTCAATTAACTTAAAGCCAATATTATCTATAGGTGATACAGCGGATGCTTCATTGGCTTGGTCAGTGGAAAGCATTACTCGAGGATCATCAATCACCCGCTCAAGATGGGCTTGAATACTATCGATAGTATCGCCCGGTAATATTCTAAAATTCACTACAGCAGTAGCAATAGTGGGCAGTACGTTTGATTTAGTGCTGCCTTGTAACATGGTGACTGCTGTAGTGGTGCGAGCGGTAGCCGCTGAGCTGGGGCTTTTAAGTAGTGTACTGATTACTAAGGGCTCAAACAACCATAAATTGGCCAAAGGTAAGCGCTGTGCTAAGGGCATCGAATAACCAATGTTATTAATCATTAAATCAAAAAATTCGAGGCGAGGGTCAAATTTATTGTTTTCTACATTCACTATAGCGCTGGCTAAAATACCCGCTGCAGTATGTGCTGGTGGTTGTGACGAATGCCCACCTTCGCCTTTAACGGTGAGGCTAAAATTCACTCGGCCTTTTTCGGCTACACCCACTAACGCTATGGGTTGAGTTGTGCCGGGAATAATACCATCGGTGATGACGCCGCCTTCGTCTAAAATAAATTCAAATTGGATATCTTGCTCACTAAAATACTTAGCGATAGCTTTTGCGCCATCGCCGCCGACTTCTTCATCGTGACCAAAGGCAAAATAGATATCTCTTTGTGGGGCTAGTTGTGGCGCTATTTTTTGAGTATTTAACTGTGTTAAATACAGCTCCATTGATTCCATTAGTGCCAACACACTGACTTTGTCGTCAATCGCACCTCTACCCCAAATTACGCCATCGACCACGTTGCCGCTAAATGGCGGTTGTAGCCATTGGTCTTTGGTGTGTTCGTCAACTGGCACTACATCCATATGCCCCATAAACAGTGCGGGTTTAAGTTTTGGGTCTTGTCCTTTTAAAAAGAAAAGCATGCTGTAATCGTTAAACTTAGTCAGTTGTGTTTGTGCATGCACTAATGGAAAAGACTGGGCTAAAAGTTGGTGAAAAGCTTGAAACGCGGAGTGATCAAGCTGGCTTTTATCGTCATAGGATATAGTGGGAATTTGTAATGCTTGACTAAACCTGTCTAACACTGCGCTTTTATCTAATGTAATAGGTGTTAGAGACTCTACAACTTGATATTGGTTGTTTTCAAATACACTGTTAGCGCGGTAAAATAAAATGGCCGTTAAAAAAACAATAAAGGTAATAACAAACAGTAGTGTTTTTTTCATTAGGACGCCAATTAGATTATTTAATAGGTAAACTTAGCATTAATATAACCTTTCACCAAGAGTAATAAACCGTTGTCTAACCCTGTTCTGTTTTCTGTTGTTGTGCTTATTTGGGGTTCTACTTGGCTGGCTATAACCTATCAGTTTGGTGAGGTTGACCCCACACTTTCAGTTGCTTATCGCTTTTTGATTGCCGCTGTTATTTTATTTAGTTACTGCAAAATAAAAAAGTTATCGTTACGTTTACCCAGACATATTCATATCAAAATGGCCGGTGTGGGCTTGTGTTTATACACACTTGATTACACGCTTTTGTACCAAAGCCAACAACGTTTACTGTTTTCTTCTTAACAAGATCTTTTTATGAAAACTAAAAAGCGTAATGTTGACGGCGGTAAGCGACATTAACTTAGTTTTATCTAGTTAATAATTGAATGATGTTTTTGGCCTTTTTATTACCAATACCTTCTACTTCCTGTAGTTGTGCTTCAGTTGCTAACATCACAGTCCGCACGCTACCAAAATGCAACAATAGTGCTTTTGCTAAAATGGG
>JAWUXU010000137.1:0-11385 GCA_034111145.1 Paraglaciecola sp. | reverse complement strand
AATTCACCAGCAACTTCAACGCCTTTAAAACCCATATTAGCCAATGCCTGCAGAGTGCCTTTAAAATCGGCTTTCACGTCATTTTTAACCGACCACAGCTGCACACTCACTTTTGGTAAGCTTGAGGCCGTTGTTGACTGAGTTGCACAACCCAGAAAACTCAATATTAATACACCTACTATACTGGCCAGGCCCATTCGTTTAATAATGTTCATCTTTTCTCCAAAATCGTCTGTATTTTATGTGATTTGCTAGCATCTAAAGCTAACCAATGCGGTGTAAGTTTATATTCTGCCCTGTTTCAATTGCTCGGCTGCATAGTCCACAGCGCGCACAGTGAGTGCCATAAACGTTAATGACGGGTTTTGAACCGCTGATGAACAAAAACTGGCACCATCGGTGACAAAAAGGTTGTTTACGTCATGAGATTGGTTGTATTTATTTAACACCGAGGTTTTTGCATCATGCCCCATACGAGCACTACCGACTTCATGTATAGCGATACCAGGACTACGATGTGTTGCACCACTTGTAACGTTTTCTAAACCGGCTTTAACCAGCATCTCAGCGCCAACTTTAGCCGCATCTTCCATCATTAACATTTCATTTTCTGACCATCGACAATTGATCTCCAATTGCGGCATTCCCCATTTATCTTTAAGGGTGGGATGTAAGGCTATATGATTTTCAAAGCGAGGTAACATTTCACCTTGGGCACTCAAATTGAATCTCCATTTACCCGCCTGACCTAATTTTTGTTTAAGGTTTATTCCTATGCCATCTGCATGTTGCATACTTTTCCAATCCTCTCGATAAGCACCACCAGAGAAAGCAAATCCTCGGAGATAGTGTTTACTGCCCAGACTTGGTTTATATTGAAAATTGGGTATCAATATTCCACCGGGACGTCGTCCCCGATAATTCTCATTTTCAAAGCCTGGGATGTCTCCTTGGGCAGTAGCGTTGTAGTTGTGATCCATTAAATAGTGGCCGAGTGTACCTGAGCTATTGGCAATACCATTGGGAAAGGATTTTGATGTGGAGTTGAGCATGATTTGAGTACTACCAATAGTAGATGCACATAAAAACACTACTTTGCCAAAGTATTCACGCTCACTCAGATCATTATTGTCAATAATCCTGACTCCTTTGACCTTTTTGGTTTTTTCATCATAAATCAGGCTTTGCACCACACTATTAGCGGCCACATGTAAATTGCCAGTTTTTGCTGCTGCAGGCAAAGTAGAGCTTTGAGTCGAAAAATATGCACCAAAAGAACAACCCTTATGGCATTCGTTTCGGGCCTGACATTGTATCCGCCCCTGAGAAAGATGCAGTTCCGTGGGTTGAGTCAGATGTGCCGTGCGCCCCATGATCATAGTGCGCCCCGGAAAATTCTTTTCGATTGACGCTTTAACCGCTATTTCTGGAAGAGTCATTTCAAGGGGGGGTAAATATTCACTATCAGGCAGTTGTTCCAGATTTTCATGAGAACCACTTATCCCTGCATGAATTTCAACATGGCTGTACCAAGAGGCCAAATCTTTATAACGAATTGGCCAGTCATTGCCATGTCCATCGAGGCTATTGGCAGCGAAGTCGTGATCACTGAGCCGATAAGACTGGCGATGCCAAGTTAGAGATTTTCCGCCTAACTGGTTTCCGCGTATCCAACTGAATGTCGTACCTTTTGCTGTGGTATAGGGGAGGTCTCGGTCATTACCAAAAAAGTGCTTTGTTGCATCATTAAAGGCATAACACTGTTGCTGGATTTTGTATTGTTGCTCAACCAGTAGATTGTTAACTTTGGTGCGTTGGGGTTGCTGCCAGGGAGGAATACCTTCCCCAATATAGTCTTTTCTATGTTCAACTACTGGGCCTCGTTCAATCATTAATGTCTTGAGACCGCGCTCACAAAATTCTTTGGCTGCCCATCCACCTGATATGCCTGAGCCAACCACTATTGCGTCAAATACCTGCTTGGTTTCTTTGATATACAAGTCGTCATTCATTGCTTGTTCCTTTATTCACTTATCATAATTTTTAAAATGTTGGGTCTGTGTTTGTGACCATTTACTATCAGTAATAGGCCAGTGAACCTTTGCCTTTTCCGTCTTTATCATAAGGGACTGAACCTGTGAAACTACCAGGCACGGCTAAATAATTTAGCTCTTGTGAGGCACCAACCTCGGAAGTGTAATAGCCAAAAATAATCAGACCTTTAATTAACTTCCAGTTTTGTTTGTCTTCACTGTTAAACCCATTTTGTATTTGTTCCAGTGACGTCAGCAAGTCATATTGCTGCTGCTTATCACAAGCAGTGAATGGCTTGTTAAACTCTTTGCTGGCCACTTGGTCAATTTTCATCAGGATAGATTTTGCCTGCAGTTGTTGACTTTTTGTGTGGCAATGAAACAACTGATTATCTAAAAAACCATGAGTGTCGACTTCTGCAGCACCTAGTGTTTTAGTTTTAGGGATCACCACCGCACAGATATCCTTTAATTGATTCATCTGCGTTTGGCTGAATATCTTCCCTGCAGTTTTGGCACTATTGGCTTTGGGGGTATAAGCAACTGCCACCGAAATGGCATTGCCCCCTAGCAACTGCGCAGCTGTGGCAGCACTGAAAATTGCGGTCATGCCAGCAATAAAACATCGCCTGCTTTTATCTGTGACTGCTGGTTTATCAACTTGCGTTGTGTTTTTCATATTGCCTCCTAATGGCTATAGGTAAAGTTTTGTTGTTGTGCTGGCAAACATATTTTATCAATCACAGCACTCGTCAACGGATCCTAACTACTGGCACTAACATTCTCAATGAGGTTAGTCTTTAAGGGTGGAACTTAGTCACTAGCAGTGAGCTTCTCGTTTTTGAATGCCAGTAAAAATATGATGAATACACCCAAGGCAAATACGGCTGGAAACAGCCAAATGTTGAACCAGGAATGGCCGACATCAGTAGCATATGAGTCGGTGATCTTACCCGCCACCCAAAATCCGATTAACATGCCGACACCGTAAGTCGCCAAGGTGATAAGGCCTTGCGCCGCATTTTTTACTTTTTCACCTGCTTTGGAATTGGTATAAATTTGCCCAGAGACAAAGAAAAAGTCATAACAAATACCATGTAATGCTATCCCTATGAGTAACAGGGCAATGCCGCTATCTGCATTGCCATAGGCAAACAAGACATAACGAATTACCCAAGCAAGCATACCGATTAATAAAGTGATTTTTATGCCAAAGCGGTTCAAAAACACTGGCAGTGCCAGCATGAATATCACTTCAGATACCTGCCCAAGGGTCATTTTTCCTGTGGCATTGGCCACACCTGATTCGGTTAAAAACGGATTGGCATTTTGATAATAAAAAGCTAAGGGAATACAAATTAGAATAGAAGATAAGAAGAACACTAAAAAGTTTCTATCCTTCAACAGCGCTAATGCATCAAGTCCCAATACTTCTCTCAAACCCACTCGCTGGCCAGCACTTTTGGGAGGCGTTTTAGGCAAAGTGAAACTAAACAATCCTAATAATAGTGAGGCAACGGCACACAATAAAAAGGTGTTACGCAACATGCCCTGTGCGATAGCTTCTTTGCCATCCCAGGCAAACAGGTAACTGATTGCTAAACCGGCAAAAATCCAGCCAATCGTGCCCCAAACTCTAATTTTTCCAAACTGCCTTGACGGGTCCTTCATTTGTGCAAAGGAAACGGAATTAACTAATGCCAAGGTTGGCATATAGGCAATCATATAGGCTAAGACAAAAGGATAAAACGCCTCAAAATCAGCAGCCTGATATAAACAATACAGCAGCACCGCACCAGCCAGATGCAGTACCCCCAAAATCCGCTCGGCATTAAAATAACGGTCGGCAATCAGGCCAATAATAAAAGGAGCGATGATCGCACCCCATGATTGGGTTGAAAAAGCCATACCAATCTGAGCGCCCGAAGCAGACAAGTTGTTAGCCAAGAAAGTACCTAGGGTAACAAACCAGCCGCCCCAGATAAAAAACTGTAGAAACATCATGACACTCAGGCGTAGCGTTATATTATTCATTATTATTATTATTCCTTTGGGCACACACGCACACTGTGCATCGGCCATTGCACAGAGTTAATCTTGTAAGCCTAAAATCTGGCGATTTAAGTTGTCGTCTTTTACTGTAGAAGCAAAATCATCAAATGCTTTATCTGTGGTTCTAATTAAATGTTTAGCAATAAAATCAGCCCCTTCTTTGGCACCATCTTCCGGGTGTTTTAAACAACATTCCCACTCAAGCACTGCCCACCCATCAAAACCATATTGGGTGAGTTTGCTGAAAATGCCGTTAAAATCTATTTGTCCATCACCTAGAGAACGGAAACGTCCTGGGCGCTCAACCCAATCTTGATACCCTCCATAAACGCCTGACCGACCAGACATATTAAATTCGGCATCTTTCACATGAAATGCCTTGATGCGCTCATGGTAAATGTCAATAAAGACAAGGTAGTCCAAATGTTGTAATACGAAATGACTTGGGTCATACAGGATATTGGCCCTAGGATGATTATTAGTGGCTGCTAAAAATCGCTCAAATGTTACGCCGTCATGGAGATCTTCACCGGGATGTAACTCATAACAAACATCTACACCCGCATCATCAAAAGCGTCCAAAATGGGTAACCACACACGAGCTAGTTCGCCAAACCCTTCTTCTACCAATCCTGCTGGACGTTGTGGCCATGGGTAAAAGGTCTGCCATAATAACGCGCCCGAAAAGGTGACATGACACTTAAGTCCAAGCCTCTTACTAGCCAGTGCAGCGAACTTAAGTTGCTGTGTTGCCCATGCCGCTCTTTGTTTTGGGTTGTTTCTAACTGACTCGGGAGCAAACCCATCAAACATCTGATCATAGGCTGGGTGTACCACCACTAATTGTCCCTGCAAATGGGTGGACAACTCGCTTATTTGTAATCCTGCTGCCTTTACAACGGCGGCAATTTCATCGCAGTAGGCTTGGCTGTTAGCGGCTAATTCAAGATCGAAAACGCGTTTGTCCCATGTGGGTATTTGTACCGCCTTATACCCCAGCTGTGCCACCCAATTACACATATTGGTTAAGCTATTAAATGGCGCTTCATCGCTTAAAAATTGTGCCAGAAATATCCCTGGCCCTTTGATGTTTTTCATAAATATGGGTTACCTGTATTTTTATTTTTGAGACATAGGTTGAAGAGTGAAGCTATGCCATTTTTGTTGTGATTGACTCGAAGCCACTACGTTTTCAATAAATGCCATGCCACGTATAGCTTGGTGTATACCTGGCATATCCTCAGCGAAATCGGGGCTAGGTTGATGGGCTTTTTTTGCCTCAATTTGTTCAGCAAAGTTTACATACAAGTTGGCAAAAGCTTCGATATATCCTTCTGGATGTCCCGCTGGTGTTCTCAGGTTAGCAAGGGTTAAAGGAGATAGAGAGCCAACTCCCGCTCTGAGTATTTGAGTGGATTGGTCGGGAAATTTAAGCCACAGCGAGTTGGGTTCCAGCTGGGACCATTCCAAACTTGCTTTTTCACCATATACACGCAAATTAAGTCTATTTTCTTCGCCTATGGCAACTTGGCTTGCCAGCAATACTCCTCGTGCACCCGAATTAAATCTCAACATCACAGTGCCATCATCGTCCAGTACTCGGCCAGTAACAGTGGGAGCGATATCAGCGCAAATTTCACTGATTTCATCATCACAGCAATATTCTGCCAGATTAGCAGCGTGCACTCCGATGTCTGCCATACAACAACTGATACCCGCGTATTTAGGGTCGAGGCGCCACATGGCTTGTTTACTTGCTTCGTCTTCAGCGCTGGCTAACCAACCCTGAGAGTATTCAACCACCACTTTTTTAATCTTTCCCAATTGGCCGTCAATTATGCGTTGCCGCGCTTCCTTTACCATGGGGTAGCCAGTGTAGGTATGGGTTAAACCATACAAACAGCTAGAATCATCAAGCAGTGTTTTAAGCGCTAATGCTTCTTCGAGGTTAAAGGTGGCAGGTTTGTCAGACAACACGTTGAAACCACTTTGAATAGCCAGTTTGGCAACGGGAAAATGTAAATGATTCGGCGTGACAATCGCCACAAAGTCCATGCGTTCATCTTTGGGCAGTGTGGATTCGGTGGCAAACATTTGTTGATAAGAGGCATAACACCTTGAGGCATCTACACCAAAAGACTGCCCGCTATGCAGACATGTTTGTGGATCACTACTAAAAGCACCACACACCAGCTCAATTTTATTGTCTAATGCGGCGGCCATACGGTGGATTTCACCAATAAAAGCACCGGCACCGCCCCCTACCATGCCCATCTTTATTTTATTAACCATAACTTACCTTTGTTTGCTAAAACACGGCACCGCGGATTACATCGCAAAATGTTAACGTATTGTTAACTTTATAGTAAGTGCATTGGCACTAAAAAAGGTATCGTAAAATCGGTTTTACATGCAACAAAATCGGCGTCATGAAAAAATTTAGGGGGTGAATGACATTGTGAAAGTTTGCAAGTCTAAGATGACAAGTGGTATGTGCGGGTCGTTAACTGTTATATGCAACATTAAATGTTCTAAAAAATAGAACAAAATAGGCTATTTATTACGTTATTTTTATCTCGATAATATAATTATACTGTCCTCATCAGCTAAAAATAGGAATGCATCATGTTAGTTTTAAGAGCATCATCACAACGCGGAAGCGCAGATTATGGCTGGTTAAACAGCCGCCACAGCTTTTCTTTTGCACATTATTATGACCCAGCACATATGGGGTTTTCCTCACTACGTGTGATCAATGACGATATTGTTCAGCCTAGTATGGGTTTTGGTACCCACGGCCACCGTGATATGGAAATTATTAGTTATGTACTCGAGGGCGAGATTGCCCACAAAGACAACCAAGGAAATGTCAAAATCTTGCCAGCGGGTGAATTCCAATTAATGTCAGCTGGAACGGGTATAACCCATAGTGAATATAATAATTCGGATAAAGAGCCGCTGAAATTTTTACAAATTTGGATTGAGCCCAATGTAAAAGGACAAACGCCAGGATACCAGCAAAAAGACTTTGGCCAGCATGAAGGGCTAACGCATATTATTAGCCCAAATGGGCTAAACGGCACTTTGCAGGTCAAACAAAACATGCATTTGCATCAATTGGTCTTGAGTTCAGGACAGCAAACCCATCTAACTAGCAAACTTGCCAATCAATATGTGCATTTAGTCAGTGGAAAATTGGATGTCAATGGGTGTGAAATAGCGTCAGGTGATGGATTAAAAATTACTCATGAAGAAAAACTGTTTTTTAAATCATTAGATGAAGAAGCCGTTAAAGCTTTGATTTTTGAGCTGCCTTAGGTGCTAAGGCTTAAACTTGATCTGACCACTCGATTATAATTATATAAAGGTGGCTATCTCACTGAGTGACTTTTTGTTGCTAGCATGCTGTGGCACAGTAGCGTCATCTGCAGGGTAACCCACAATCAACAACATATAAGGGCGTTCGTTATCAGGACGGTTACATATTTTTGATAAAAAGCTCATGGGTTTGGGTGTATGGGTGAGGGTTGCTAAGCCAGAATGATGTAACGCATTGATCAGAAAGCCTGTCGCGATACCCACAGATTCATGCACGTAGTAGTTGGTTTGTTTATTGCCGTCTTCTTGCTTGGTATTCTTTTGACTGAAAATCGCAATAAGCCAAGGGGCGTGTTCTAGATAAGGTTTATCGGCATTAGTGCCTAAAGGTTTGAGCGCACCTAACCATTCATCTCCACCTCGCCCTTGGTAAAAACCTCTCTCATGCGCTTCAGCTTGCTCGCGTACTTGTGTTTTAACTTGTTGTGAATGAATAGCCACAAAATGCCAAGGCTGGTGGTTGGCTCCATTAGGGGCAGTGCCTGCCGCTTTGATGCAATTTTCGATAATATCTCTGGCAACGGGCCGATCGCTAAACTTACGAATACTGTGGCGGCGCTTGATATCAGCATAAAACTGTTCTGAACGGACTTGCATTTCTGCTGGGGGATATTCGATAAAATCGTTTAATGGTGAAGCATCATGTTGTTGCATTGAACGTCTCGTTATTGTTTTTATTAACTGTATTTAATCAAATTATTATCTACTAGTGATGGGAGCAAATATGCGGCCTCACTTTTATGTGATCTCTAGTGCCACAACATCAGATGAAGTTAGTGCCCGTTGAACGTCTCCCTGACTTGCGGCATCATTCGCCTGCTAACGGGAATTTGGGTGTCATTAGACAAAATCAAATATCCATTTTCGCCGTCACGCTTCAGACTAACTACTTTATCAAGGTTCACTATGTAAGACCGATGCACACGCACAAAAATTTTTGATAATTGCTCCGCCATACTTTTCAAGCTGCCACTGTAAAGCAATTCCCTGCTTTGAAGATTTATTTCCACGTAATCACCAGATGCCTGACAGTAGAATATATCTTGAGTGGCAACTTTTTCTATTTTTCCAGCACTGTGAATATTGAGGCTTTCTGATTTTTGTTGCTGCTGCGTTTGTTCCAATTTAAATTCAAGCTTCGCTCGTAGGGTCTTCTCAACTTGAGCTGTCTCTAGTTCCATGGAATATTCGTTGGCTTGTTGCACAAATAAATAAGCCAGAAGGATGGCAACAATAACGTAAAACACTAGTTCATGAAAATATTGGAAAGTGACACTTACAGTGCACAAAAACACTCCTAACACAGCTAAATATCTGACGGTATTCCAGCTAAACTGATTGTTTAAATTAACAACAATAAGCACAAAAGACACCAGAATAGGGACAATAATTGCTAAGGTTGTTTTGATATCAAAACCTGGAAACATTAAAACAATAATACAGGTTAATAACGAACCACCGTAAATCCAATGCAGCTTGTGCACACCTGCAAATTTGTTACTCAATAAGGTTAATAAAGACAGGCCAAAGCCTAATGCGAGTAAACACACGCAAATAAGTCTTAAGTCGTGTGTGGGGTATTCATAGTTGATCAGCCCTCTGGATATCTCAACAGCCAGTTGTGAACCTGCGAAAAACGACATCAAAAATAATAATGAAGAGTCACGTTTGTTGTGCAAACGCAAAACTAAGCTGCCAAAATATATACTGCTTAATCCAAACATACCCACAAAAATAAGTCCTAGGGCGCTATGACTTTGAATAAAACGTTTGCTGTCTCCAAATGTGGCTAGTCCAATAAAATGCATAGGATAAGACAATTCTATATAACTTTTATGACCAGATAAATGTATTACTAACTCATTATTTTGCTCTTTTAAACGTTCTCTGGGCAGATAAAATACATGATCCATTTTACCAACGACTTCATTTATTACGCTGGCATTGGGCTGACCATTTTCGCCAATTCTGTGGCCATTCAAATATATGACACTGGCTGCTTTTCCCATTAGGTATAAGCCCAAAGGTTTATTCTGCAGTGCGATTAATAGTTCATCGGGTAAACCAGTGTGCAACCATAACTCGCGACCTTGGGGATCGATATCGCGAAATTTCACAGGGGCACAATTAGGCAGGGAAAAATCGGGCAGGACTATGCTGGTTGGAACATTGGAACACTGAGTAAATGTTTGCTTATTTAACGAATAGATAGGATCAGCTGCAAAAACAGGTGAGCAAATCAGCATAATAAAAATACTGATAAAGGTCTGGTATGGACGCAATTTCTACTTTCCTATACAAAAATATTAAACTTAAAAATACGTTACCGAATATCGGGTAAACACTACCGCTTATCGTTTGAACCATAGTTTTTGGGGCTTCTGATAGAAACCATCTGTTGCTACAGCATCACACTATGGTGCAATCGCTGCATCTTAAATCAAACCACAGGTAAACCTCATGCGCCATCAATTTTTCCTTTTACTACTGTGTGCAACGTTCAGTTGTATCGCGGCACAAAACGACCAAGAGGTTGTCCCAAAAACATTTAAGAATGAAAAGGCAATCATATTTAAAGCGAACGACGGGCAAGAGACCGACGCATTTGAAGGCTTCATTATGGTTACCGAAAACCGTAACAACAGCAAATCAAGAAACATTAGAATAAACTATGTGCGTTTCCCCGCTACAGGTACAAAAGTGGGGCCGCCTATTGTCTATTTGGCGGGAGGACCTGGGGGATCAGGTATTGGCACCGCAAAGTGGCGACGCTTTCCCCTATTTTTAGCTCTTCGAGAACACTCTGATGTGATAGCCTTGGATCAACGTGGCACCGGCGATTCTGAAAAAATGCCTCCATGCCAGTCCGATTATTCTATAAGCCTGACCGAAAAAATTGCGCCTTCAGAGGTAACAAAACAATATCGTCAAGCTGCCACCGCCTGTGCTGCCGATTGGACTAAACAAGGCGCTGATGTATTTGGTTATACAACCGAACAAAACGCTTGGGACTTGAATGACCTTCGCCAGCATTTTAATGCTCCCAAAATATCACTCTGGGGGATTTCATACGGCAGCCATCTGGCGCTGTCAGCGATATCCTTGTTTGAGCAACATATAGATAAAGTCATTATCGCTAGTGCCGAGGGGTTGGACCAAACAGTTAAACTTCCCAAGAATACGAATTTATACTTTGAACGAGTTCAACAAGAAATAAAGCGCCACCCCAAATTGGCTCAGTCTTTTGGCAATATCGCCCTTAGAATGCAGCGTGTTCATCAGCAATTACTAGACAGACCCCTTACTCTGACTTTGAATAACAAAGACGGTACTGAGCTGCCTTTTTTGTTTCAAAAGCATCATATGCAGCTTCTTGCATCGATGATGATAGCGGATCCGAATCAATATCTGGCCATGCTACTAAACATTTATCGCGATATAGAAAAAAGCGACTATCACTCAGTAACGCAACTTCTTGGGCGGGGTATGTTTAATGATGAAAATATTAATTTCCAGTTAATGTCGATGGCTACGGATGTTGCATCGGGTATAACGGATGTCCGTCTACAAAAAGTGCGAGAGCAGACAGAAAATGGCTTATTAGGCGATTTACTCAATTTCCCAATGCCACACTTAAACGACGTTATTAACGGTCTCGACCTCGGTGATAAATTTCGTCAACCCAAGTTGTCTTCTATTCCAGTTTTATTGTTAACCGGAACGCTTGATGGAAGGACTTATATAGAAGGACAAAAACAAGCGGTTGCCCACCTAGACAAGGTGACACAAGTTAAAGTGGTTAATGCAGGGCACAATTTATATACGTCATCACCTGAAGTACTGAATACGATGCATCAGTTTCTAAGGGGAGAAATAATAGAAAAGCTGGAAATTTTGGTAGAGCCGGCATTTATTGAACATC
>JAWUXU010000136.1:0-22673 GCA_034111145.1 Paraglaciecola sp. | reverse complement strand
GCTTCTTGTGGGCTTAGGCTCCAGTCAAATACACCCACTAATGTTTTTGCGGAATAGGCGATTATATTGTTACCACCTGGAGAGCCGGTAGCCATTAAAAACTGCCCTTTATTGTCTAACACAATGGTGGGTGACATAGATGAACGGGGTTTTTTGTTTGGGGCTACTGCATTAGCAATAGGTAAACCTTTATCATCGGTGTGTCTAAAGGAAAAGTCAGTTAATTCATTATTTAAAAACATTCCTCCGACCATACGAGTGGTACCAAATATACTTTCAACTGTTGCAGTCATTGACACGACGTCACCTTGTGCATCCACAATGACAAAGTGAGTGGTACCATGCACGTCTTGAGTGGCGTCGATTCCATTGACTTGAGTGGTGGTAGTGGTGTTGAATTTCCAAGGGTCTCCAGCAGAAATAGATGGCATGGCTGAGTCTTTAGAAATCAGTGCTGCTCGTTGCGTAAGATAGTCAGGGTGTAACAAACCCTGTAGTGGCACATCTACTTGCCTAGTATCAGCGACATATTGATCTCTGTCGGCATAGGCCAGTTGCTGTGCTTGAGCGAATAGCGCCCAATTCATTGGGTCCTCAGCGCCTTTGTCTGAGAATCCATGGCTATTTTCCAATATGCCTAAAATCATACCTACTGCTACCCACGAAGAGGGCGGGGGAGCACCACAAACTTGGACATGTTTATAGGGTTGACATAAAGCCTGATGTTTGACCGCTTGGTAACCGGCAATATCTTCTATTGTCAGCCTGCCAGCACGAGGAGGACGCTGCACCATCTCCACTATTTTTGCAGCAATAGGGCCTTTGTAAAATGCCGATACATCTGCGGCAATCAATTTTAAGGTGCTGGCATAGTCTGGATTTTTTAATAAATGGCCTATAGGATGAGGTTGGCCATTGTCACCAAAAAAATACTCGTGGGCCTCAGTGGGTCCCTCTTCTAGAGTTGCTGGAATATATTTTCCGTAACGTTCTAACATGCCATATAAACGGGGAGAAATATTAAAACCATCTGTTGCTAGTTGTGTGGCACGGTTAAAAAGCGACCCCCATTCTAATAAGCCTTGGCCTTCGTGGGCAAGTGACAACATGGCCAACACACCCGGCACACCCGTAGATAAACCACTATTTTTGGCATTAAGAAAACCCATAGGTTTATTGTCAGCATCCAAAAACATATCGGCAGTGGCAGCGGCAGGTGCGGTTTCACGGCCATCAAATACAGATATTGCATTTTCTGAGGCGTCAAAGTGCACCATAAATCCACCTCCCGCTAGGCCAGAGCTCTGTGGTTCTACTAAACTAAGTACTGCTTCAATCGCGATGGCTGCATCCACTGCAGAGCCGCCTGCTCTTAATATTTCTAATCCAGCCTCAGTGGCGTGGGGATTTGCGGTGACCACCATCACAGGTGTTTTTTTTTCTTCCGTGGGCGCTTTTTCACTGGAGCATGACATAAAGCTAGTAAAGATAAACAGACACAAAAAACTGCATTGATTCATAAGGTGTGACCTTTTAAAAATTAAAAAATGATTTCTGCAAAATGATTTTAGCTAAGAAAAACAACAGTGTTTGCGTTAGAACCAAAGAAAGTACTGTTATTGGATTTTACCGAGATTTACATTATTTACAAACAAATCAATACAGTCTAGCTTGTTTGGATCAACAGGCGATAAAGAGTGATAAGCTATTTGCTAGCATGGGGTGAATTTTTAAGGGCTACAATCGATGCATCAAATAATAGAGCAGCAGATTAACTTTTAATATGCATTTGTAGCATCTTTGATGACTGAATTAATGGAATGTGAACGCTATTAAACACATTGAATTCTCCACAAAAACTATGTTGCATTATTTATCTTTAAATGAAAATGATTAAGCGTCTTGGCTAAATTGTCTTACTAAGCAATATTAAAAATGATTAAGGAAATGTTTTATGGAAAATAACGAAACCTACGCAATAGGTAAAGTTGGAGTGAAATGGGGCCCATTAGAACAAGCTCAGTGGTTGGCTGTGCAAGATGTTAAACGTTCTTATGCTGATGACGTGCTGAGTCAATTAGATTCATTGGCAAGTCAGTTTGATATTAGAGAATACGCACGTTTGGATTATGTATCAGATTCTTTTCCGTTATTTGCTCTGAGAAGCCTGACCTGGGATCAGTCGAAACCCAATGTGTTGATAACCGGTGGTGTTCATGGTTATGAAACCAGTGGTGTGCATGGTGCATTACGTTTTGCTGCAACAGCAACGCAGGATTATCACCATAGGTTTAATCTTTTGATAGTGCCTTGTGTCAGCCCTTGGGCTTACGAAACTATTAATCGTTGGAACCCAAATGCTGTTGACCCTAATCGGTCATTCTATCAAGATAGCCCGGCGCAAGAGTCTGCTGCTTTGATGAAATTGGTTTCAGGTTTGGAATTTCTTATGCATATTGATTTGCATGAAACCACAGACACAGACAACTCTGAATTTAGACCGGCTTTGAGTGCAAAAGATGCAGTAGAGCATAAAGAATGGGCTATTCCAGATGGTTTTTATACTGTGGGTGATACTTTAAAACCTTGTCCTGAATTTCAGAAAGCCATTATTCAGTCTGTTGAAAAAGTCACGCATATTGCCCCAGAGGATAAAAGCGGAAGGCTTATTGGAGAGGTGCTGCAGCAAAGGGGCGTGATTAACTACGCCACTAAAGCTTTAGGCTTGTGCGCGGGGTTAACCAATGCCAAGTTTGTCAGTACTACAGAGGTGTACCCAGATAGTCCAAAAGTGGATAATGAAAATTGCATACAAGCTCAAGTGGCGGCCGTAACAGGTGCGTTGAATTTTGTTACTGAAAATGAGTATTAAACAAATGAATTCTTTTTAGTATTTAACTTAGTATTTAACTCAGTATTTAACCGTAATCATGTAATTAACTAATTTAAGAGACTGATAAAATGAAACGATTTTATAAAGTGTTGGTATTTGTATTGTTTTTTAGTGGTTGCGCTAATTACGAGTATCCTAGCCAAGTTTCGATTGGCGATAAGATGATTAAAGCGACAGGTAAAAGTTTGGAAGGGAATACTGTTGTTATGCCGCAAGACTTTATAGGTCAAGAAACATTATTACTTTTCGGTTATAAACAAGACTCACAATTTGATATCGACCGCTGGTTAATAGGCCTAGATATGACTCAAACCCAAGTCGCTGCTTATGAAATTCCGACCATTCAAGGTATGTTGCCACGCATGTTTAGTGGTTTTATCGACGGAGGAATGCGCAAGGGTATTCCAAAAAAATTGTGGAACGGTGTGGTCACTGTGTATGCAGACGGTGATAAAGTTCAGCGTTTTACTGGCAACCTAAATCCAAACAATGCACGTGTTATGTTACTTGATAAACAAGGCGTGATTGTTTATTTCTACGACCGAGGATTTTCTGTTGAAGCATTGAATGCAGTACGCAAAGCGTTAGAAAACTAGTTGATTGTAGATTGAAATAATTAATTGGGTCGGTACTAAACTAATTTAGCATCGACTCGCTTTTCGTTTAATTCATTGCGGTTGCAATAATATCATCACTTCAGAGGGGTAGAAATTGCGTTTAAAACCGTTGTCTATGTCCATATTTTTTTGTCGTAACCTTGACTAACCTGTAAAATTGTACAAACTGCTCACCCTTGAAAACTTCGCTTCTTAACGACAAACAGGTCTTTATAATGCAAACAGAAATTAGTTATCGTTTTGAAAGAGCACAACTCGCTAATCGATTTTTAAACGAGCTTAAACATTGGACAGTGGCAGACGTGAAAGCCAAATTATTTCGTGGTTCAGATTCAGTCAAAATCACCTATGAATTTGACGGTAAAGGTTTTGATTATACTTGCTCAGAATTAGATAATCTGGCCGAAAAGTACGGTGCAGAAGAGGTTTAATATAATTAGCCTATTCCGAGTCAAGTAGACCACTTCACTCAGCATAGGTTGCGACAACATCACACAAGTTAATCAAAACTATTTCCTGTAGTTTCTTCGTCTTTACACACATTGCGTTACAAAGTACCACTACACTTTTCAGCCTTATTTTGTTCTTATATTTATTCGGTTATTTAAGGATCTAATATATGAATATCAAAACCTCGTTCAATCAATTAGTAAAAGAAAATTGGGCTTTTTTGCTTTTTGTGTTTGTGTTATTTGCATCGCGCAGCAGCTTTGCTGATTGGTATCTGGTTCCTACGGGCTCCATGTTGCCAACCATTGTAGAAGGCGACAGGATATTTGTAGATAAGATGGCCTACCGTTTAGAAGTGCCATTTACTGATATCGAGATTATGCAAACCGGTCAGCCTAAACGAGGCGACATAGTGGTGTTCAACTCAGAAAAAGCCGGTAATAGATTAGTGAAGAGGTTGATTGGTGAACCTGGCGACAGGATAGCCATGGTGGATAACAAATTGATTATCAATGGTGAACTAACTTTTTATGAGGACAACGAAAATGAACTTCACAAAACGGAACATCTAGGAAACGTTGCACATATTGTACAATTTATGCCCGTAGCTGAGGCAAGAGACAACTTTGCACAAGTTATTGTGCCAGAAGGGCATTATTTAGTGTTAGGCGACAACAGAAATAATAGTGCAGATTCTCGATATTATGGATTTGTACCTGCTATGGAAATTCAAGGTAAGGCTAATAAAGTATTGCTATCTCTTGATCCTGAAAATTATTATTTACCTCGTAAAGAAAGATTTTATATACCTTTGATTTAATCTTTAGATAATTAAGTCTGTCTTAATATACTGTAAGAAAAAAAATCTAATTCTGCAGGAAGTGACTACAATTGGCGTCTTCACATGCTGCAAAGTGGCACAAGAACCCTCCACCCTTTCATCCCTCCAAAATATACCCTTCTAATATAGAAGGGCGAGTTTTTGAAACAGTTCGAGGCCAAGTTAGGTCGTTTCAATCTGTAAATTATAGCCAGAATACTTACGCATGTTGATAACACGATCCCCATCTAACATAAGATATTGACCTTTAATGCCTAGTAGGGTGGCTTCAAATGTCAGTTCTTTGTCTAAGTTGATAGACTTCACTTTTTCGGGGTATTGTTCCACTGGATAATGAATATCAATGGCTGGGGTGTTGGTGATATCGATTGCTTGAAAGCCATATTCCTCGATAATTTCATCTAAATCAGCTTCAACTTTTTCTAATAGCGATTCTTTTAAGCGAACTAAATCCACCTGTTCGGGCTGGCTTTTTAACATAGTGCGCCAATTGGTTTTGTCTGCAATATGTTCTTTAAACGCCATTTCTACCAAGCCACTGGTTAGCCTATTTTGTACACGCATGACGGCAATGGCCTGAGTGGCACCTTGATCTATCCAGCGGCTAGACACGCCATCTGTTACATGGCGAGTAATACCTACTTTTACTGTGCCAGTATTGGCTAAATACACAAAATGGTCTGATAAACAGTTAGCTTCACCCCAAGCCGGCTCACGACAGGTGCCTTGTTCGTAGTGACATAATTCTGGTTTAATGATGCAAGTATCACACTGTGCTAGCTTCATTAAACATCGATAACAGTATCCTTGATTAAAGCTCTTTTTCGTTTTTATGGCACAATGCACGCAATGTATTTCGCCGCCATATTTAACCTTTAGCGATTGGCCTATCAAGTTATTCATATTGATTTTGTTGTCACCAATTGGCAGAGCATATTGCGCTGTATTGTTTGAATCAGTGCTCACCTGCATCTTGCGGGTATTGCCTTGGTACAAGGTCATAAAATTTTATCCAAGAAGGGTCACTAAATTAATATGGCAAATTTAGCATATAACTGTTCTAGTTAATCTGTGGATAAGCGAAAAATATCAAGCAGTATGATTATTTATATTGGTTGTTCCTTGTTTTACAGGCAATATGACCCAAGCTATATGAGTAAGACAACAAAAATGTAATCAAAGCAAAGAGGTCAATCTATGAAAATAAATGTTTCAGGTCACCATTGCGATATCTCAGAAAAAGTTAAAGAAGATATTCATCAAAAGTTCTCTAAAATAGCCGGTCATTTTCCTACCCTTATCGCCATAGACATCATCGTAACCAAAGAACACGGTGAATACAGCGCAGAAGTTGCCACTAAATATGAAGGCACCAGTATTGCGGTCAAAGGTAAAGGTGGAGTGATGTACCCTGCTATTTCTCAAGCAGGTAAAAAATTGGATTCGGCACTTAAACATCGTAAAGGGCAGTTAAAAGGCGATTTGCATGAAAAACCTATTGTGACTACCCCAGAAATCGCCCATGAAATTATTCAGGGTATGGATCTAACCTAGTCACCTAGAGTCTTTCCAGGCGCTCAAGTTAACTTTACTAACTTGAGCGCTACCCAAAATATCCAGCTTAATCCTTCCTCTATTTCTCAAATATTATTTACAATAATGATGTTGGCATCGTTTGACCAATTTTGCTCCTAGGTCTGTTTAGCTGTTTAGCTGTTTCGGATTAGGGTAGTATTTTCAAACGTTAATTTTGCAAACAGAATAGAAGATGGATATCGACGTTTTAGCCCAGCTTAAACAGCATTTTGCTGATAACTCCCTACATAAATTGCATACCGTGCAGTCCCTTTGGAGTGGTTATGGTGATATTTCACGTTATGTAAGCCCACAAAACAACATCACTTTTATTGTTAAACATATTTCTGCACCCATTGAGTCGGTTCATCCTAAAGGTTGGAATACCCACACCAGCCATCAACGTAAATTGCAATCCTATGAAATTGAAGCCAACTTCTATCGAGATTACGCAACCTTATGTGACAAATACTGTGCGGTACCAAAATTGTTGACAGAGTTCTGCGAAAACCAACAAAAAATAATAGTATTGCAAGATTTAGATCAAGCTGGCTTTTCGCAGCGTAAAAATGAAGCGGGAATGGCTGACGTGATGTTAGGCATAAAATGGTTGGCCTATTTTCACGCTAGATTTTTACAACAAGATTACATTGGTCTTTGGCCAGTTGGCACATATTGGTATCTGGCGACTCGTCAAGATGAGCTTAGGGTGATGCAGGACGGTAAACTCAAAGACGTTGCCCAGGCGCTAGACGTAGCCCTAAATAGTGCTCGATTTCAAACTCTGGTTCATGGGGACGCGAAGTTAGCCAATTTCTGTTTTCCTGATGGTAATGGCCAAGACAGATTAGCCGCGGTTGATTTCCAATATGTGGGCAAAGGGGTAGGAGTAAAAGATCTCGCTTATTTCTTAGGTGCTTGTCTTAATCAGGATGAATTATTTAGGTATGAACACGTTCTATTAAACGAGTATTTTTCGCAGTTCAAAAATGCGCTTTATCATTATCAGGTAGAGGTGGACTTTGCAGAGTTACAACAAGAGTGGCGTAAGTTATATCCTCTGGTATGGGCAGATTTTTATCGGTTTTTATTAGGCTGGAGCCCCGACCACTATAAAATCAATCTTTACATGCAAAAACAAACCGATAATGCTGTAGCTAGTTTGTAACCTCAGCTATTTGAGTCAACTCATAAGGAGCGATATGAAAATCAACATAATTACTTACATCGCCATATTATTCAGCCTCCTGATACTTGATGGCATTTGGTTGGGTTTGGTTGCGAAGGACAGTTATCAGCAGGCGATGGGTCATATCATGCGCGAGCAGGTCATCTTTTGGCCTTGGATTGTTTTTTATCTGTTGTACCCATGGGCAATCTTGACGTTGGCAATCAAAGTTCAATTACCCACACAGCCTAGACTTTTCTTCTTATGGCGAGGTTTTGTTTTAGGTGCCACTGCATATGGCACGTACAACTTAACTAACTATGCATTGGTGGTAGATTGGCCTCTTTTTATCACCATTAAAGATTGGGTTTGGGGCGCTATCTTGACTTCAAGCTGCGCGATGATAGGTGGACACGTTTGGTTAAAAAGTGCTATTCAGGTAAAAGTTAAATGATGTCCAAGGCGTCTAGTAGGGCTCGACTAGTCAGTAATATAAGAAGCGCAATAGGCGCCAATTTACTGCCAGGTCTATGTTTACAGCTGTTCGCTCTAACGATTGGTTTAAGTTATTTTTATTGGCCTGCTTCGCTACAGACCTTTCAATTTTTCGCTGACTTAAAAGCACAATACGGTGCTTTGTATGCGGTCATTGCTACTTCCATATTCGGTGGCCTGTTACCTTTTTTATATATGTTGGTAAGTGGTAAAATTCAATTTTTGCCATGTAAACAACTGCTTTTTTATGTGTTTATATGGGCCGCAATGGGCGGGTTGATCAACGCCTTTTATACCTTTCAGGTGGTGTTGTTTGGTGAAGGTACCGACTGGTTAACTATATTGAAGAAAACAGCGTTTGATCAGTTCGTATTTTCGGTCTTTATCACTTCGCCATTTATTGCATTGGCTTTTTTATGGAAAGATAAGCAGTTTGATTGGCAGAAAACAAAAATGCATTTTGATGATCTTATCAAAGTGCAGATCCCTACGACTGTGGTGACCACCTGGATTATTTGGATCCCCGCAGTCAGTCTTATTTATATGATGCCAACCAATCTACAAATTCCATTGTTCAATCTGGTGTTATGTTTTTTTGTATTGATTCTGGCTATTTTAAATGTAGATGACAAATAGATATGCCAACTATTAATTTTTTTTCTGTTTTTAACCGTAAAATGTAAATCCCCTAAGATATAGGGCTACATTGCAATTAAATAAAACTTTTCAATTTGATCCGATTAATGTCAGCTTTATTTGGTAGTCATCAATTGTTTGAGGGTATCGCAACTTTTTTTGAAACTGGTTTCAGTATTATTGAAAAAAACATCACTGGTACCAAATTTTTGAATTGAAAAATGCTGGGCCCACGGCAGTGATGTATGTATGTATGCTTTGATTAACATGGCTTAAAACAACCGATCTTCTTTAAATTATTGATAATGGGATATTGTCCAGACATTGATAAAACACACTGTGAACTAAACTCGCGTGCACGCACAATGGTCAATATACTTTTTCATCGACCAGTTCGCCTTAGACATCAATATGCCTATTTTAGGAAATCTTTGCTTTTCTCAATATATGGGTAATGGATAAAAGCCTGCAACAGTTTGATACTTTTTACTTCGGTTTGCGTATCGTAATACGTTCCTAGTGCCCCCACATAAATAAACAATGCTTAATTTAAGAGAGACACACTTTGCAATCCCCAAAAACCAGCACCGTAATGAGATGGCTATTTGGCCAACTGCGTCCTTATAAATCAAAAGTGGCTTTTGCCATTTCTGCATTAATTGTAGGTGCCGCGTCTTGGTTATTATTAGGCCAAGGTATTAAAGCTGTTGTAGACGAAGGTTTTATTGCCAACAATGCTGATCAGTTAGATAACACCATGTTCATGGTTATGGGTATCGCCCTTGTAGGCAGTATCGCTGCTTATTTTAGATTTTATTGGATGATTTGGCTAGGCGAGAGGGTTAGCGCTGACATCAGGCAAAATGTGTACGGGCATTTGTTAACTTTATCTCCTGTGTTTTTCGCCAAAACACGCACTGGAGAAGTGATTTCTAGGTTTACCGCAGACACTACATTATTGCAGTCAGTGGTAGGAATGGGACTGTCTATGGGATTACGCTCATGCATTACTTTCATCGGTGCATTATTCTTGATGCTTTTTTCTAGCCCAATGTTGACTCTGTATGTATTAATTGCGGTGCCAATAGTGTTACTCCCGATTAGAGTATTTGGCGCAAAGGTGAGATTACATTCCAAAAACAGTCAAGATAAGGTCGCAGATGTGGGAGCTTATGTAGATGAAACGCTACATGAAATCCATACTGTGCAGGCATACTCTCATGAAGAAATAGATAAAACCTTGTTTCAATTGCGTATCGAAGACGTGATGGGAGCGGCGCAATTGCGAATTAAATACCGTGCTTTGCTGGTGGCATTCATTATGGCTATTAGTATTATTGCTATTACTTCAGTGGCATGGATAGGTGCACAACAGGTATTAACGGGTGAATTGAGTGCTGGCGAACTAACGGCATTTATGTTCTACGCTGTGATGGCAGGCGGTGCTGTGGCTACAATTAGTGAGGTGATCGGTGAAGTGCAAAAAGCGGCGGGCGCAAGTGAGCGTTTAATGGAACTGCTGAACACTCAAACCAGTATTCAATCACCAGCGTCACCCATAACCTTACCAAATAAAGTCAGTGGTGAAATAAGCCTACAAAATGTGAGTTTTTATTACCCCCAAGCAGCCACTGTTGCAGTGATAAAAGATCTGAATTTGAAAATTAAAAGTGGCGAACGCGTCGCTTTGGTTGGCCCAAGTGGAGCTGGTAAGTCCACATTGTTTCAATTATTACTGCGTTTTTATGATGTAAACAGTGGTCATATAAAATTAGAAAACACAGACGTTAAATTATTAAATGTATCTGCGCTGCGAGATCAATATGCGTTGGTGCCGCAGGAGTCTGTGATATTTGCCAGTACTGTGAAAGATAATATTGGTTATGGCCGCACTGATGCTAGTCAATCAGATATTGAAAACGCCGCTAAAGCCGCTCGCGCTCATGACTTTATTAGCGAATTACCGCAGGGTTATCAGACTAATTTAGGTGAAAGAGGTGTGCGTTTGTCTGGCGGTCAAAAGCAGCGTATTGCGATTGCTAGAGCTATCTTGGCCGATAGGCCTATTCTGTTATTAGATGAGGCGACTAGTTCCCTGGATGCTTCTAATGAGCAACATGTTAAGTTGGCGTTAGAAGAGTTGATGAAAAATAAAACGACTTTGATTATTGCTCATAGATTGGCAACAGTGATCAACGCAGACAGGATAGTGGTAATGGATAAAGGTGAGATAGTTGCTATTGGTAAACATAAAGAATTAGTGGCTAGTAATGCCCTGTATCGTGAATTTGCTGAGTTACAGTTGGTGAGTTAAAAGCAGCTTCTAGCTTTTAGCAAACAGACAAAAGATAAATGAATTTTTAACCACAGAGGACAATGAGGAAAAGGACGAAAAGGAGGAAAAGGACGAAAAGGAGAATAGCTGAAGCAGGGTGTAGCTTTGGAGCCTTCGCTGAAAAAGGAAGGTTTGAAATTCAATATTCATCTTTATTTTTTCCCTCTGTGGTTCAAATAGTATGTTTTTGCTTTGTGAAGTAGCCGATGGCTTTTAACGGGTTAAAGAACACAAAGGACAAAAGAAAAGATTATCTATTACAGAGGGAAATGAGAATGATGAGCGAAAATATACAATGATGATGCGAAATACGTAATCATTCTTAATATATAGTGTCTCTCTGTTTAGCGAAGTATTTGGGTACTTTATGGTTCAATGTTTTTCTTAGACAAATAGACAAATAGACAAATAGACAAATAGATAAAATGAGAAGTGGTTTATGAAAATTGCACAGGTAGGTGAGGATATCCTTAGCACTCCTGCTAGGCAGGTCGAGCAGGCTGAGTTTGTTCATGAGTCACTGATTACGTTTATGGATGAATTATTGACGACTATGCTTGCCGCTAACGGCATTGGAATTGCTGCGCCGCAAGTTTTTGACCCTAGGGCAATTATGATTATTGCTTCGCGGCCTAATCTACGTTATCCCGATGCGCCAGATATGCAGCCTTTAGTCATGGTAAATCCTATGCTTAAACAAAGTAGTGAAAAAAAAGTCTGGGAGTGGGAAGGGTGTTTATCTGTGCCGGGTTTACGTGGACGCATTGAACGACCAGATTGGGTTGATGTGGCGTATTTAGATAGAGAAGGTCAAGCTCAAAATATCACACTAGCTGGTTTTGTAGCGCGTATTTTTTTACATGAATTTGATCACTTAATTGGTAAAACATGGCTTGATCATATTATTAATACTGAAAATATTATGGCAAACGATGTTTGGTTGGCGAAATTTACTTAACGATTTTTACTAAGTCGGTTAGCATTAAGTCCCAGATCAACAGGTTCTACACTTTTTGGATATTTATCTTGATTTTTTCAGTGTCAATTAAAAAAATGTTTATAGCAACGGGCCTGAGTGCGGTGGCTATTTTTTCTCATGCACAGGTAATCCAGACTCCTGAGCCTACTACTTTTCCCAAGTGTATCGAGCGCCTACAAAAACTGGCTCGAAATACGGGGGTGTCCGAAAACACTACCATAAACATTTTAGGCCAAGTAAAGCCTTTGCCAAAAATTCTAGGTTACGATCGTAATCAACCAGAATTTGTACAGACTTTTACTGGTTATTTTTCAAAACGAGTGACGAATTGGCTCGTCAATAAAGGCCGTGAAAAATTGTCCGAACATCGTGACTTTTTATCTAAACTTACTAAGCAGTATGGGGTACCAGCCCATTACCTGATTGCATTTTGGGGGTTAGAAACTAATTTTGGAGGCATCAAAGGTAAAGTCCCTACTATAGCAGCATTGACAACTTTGGCTTGTGATCAGCGCAGAAGCGCATACTTTTCTGAAGAGCTTATGCAAGCATTGTTGTTGCTTGAGCGTGAAAACCTTGATCTTAAAGATATGATTGGCTCTTGGGCTGGCGCAATGGGGCACACTCAATTTATGCCAACTGCTTATATGAAATATGCCAAAGACGGTGATGCAGACGGTAAAATTGACTTGTGGAATAATGAGTTAGATGCATTGGCTTCTGCTGCTCATTTTTTACAAAACTTGGGTTGGAATACAGGTTTTAGATGGGGCCGAGAGGTGTTATTGCCTGAAGGGTTTAACTACCAGCTAGCAGGTAAATCGGAACCTCGACCTTTGTCTTTTTGGTCAGAACAAAAAGTGACTCGAGTTAGCGGCAAAACACTAGGTGATAGTGACTTAACAGCAGCGTTGCTTGTTCCTGCCGGACATAAAGGTTCTGCCTTTATGATTTACCCCAATTTTGACGTTATCTTAGGTTGGAATAACTCAGAATATTACGGCATAGCAGTAGGTCATTTGGCTGACCGAATTGCAGGGTTAAGTACCTTATCAAAACCTCTGCCTGAATTACCGAATTACACATTAGCTGAAATGCAGCAGTTTCAAGATAAGCTTAATCAGCTAGGTTTTAGTGTAGGTGAAGCTGATGGAATTTTGGGTCCTGCTACGCGTAAAGGTGTGCGAGAATTTCAAGTGACTGTTGGGTTGATTGCGGATGGTTATCCTTCAATAGAGACCGTTGAGGCGATAAAGCAAGTACCCATTTAACATTGTTTTGATCCTGATTGATTGCTAATCCTGAGGGGGGTTATCCATAATACTTTTTAAACGATTTAGAGAACTGGGACAAACTGTCAAACCCTATCGCGTAGGCCACTTCACTCACATTCATTTTATCTTGCTCCAATAATAGTTTTACTTGTTGTAAGGGTACTTTCTAAATATGTGTAGAAGGCGAAATCTCCAAACTGGCCTGGCATTTTCTACGCAGTGTTTCTTTACTCATAAACATAAGCTGAGACAAAATATCAATATCAAAATCGACCTCATGTAGATGAGCGAAAATATGCTTTTTTAAGTTGTCCTCGAATGAATGGCTATTGTTAGTCGCCGTTTCCAACTCTGGCGTCATCGAAACACAGCTGTGGTGATCAATTCGTTTAAATGGAAGAATAAAGGACTGTGTTTGCTGCGAAAAATCTGAGGCGGAGATTTATACAATTAGATTGCTACAAAAGACTCTCTTATTTTTTGGATGTATCTGCCTACTTAATTTACTTTTTATTAAGTTTGTGGGGAACGAAAATAATTTTTCGTTCCCCACATTTGATTTCTCACCGTCTTTGATGATAATTGCACATCAAGACTGAACATAATCTATTTTATAAGTGAGGGCCCGCCGAGCTAAGCGCTTTGCCTTCTTCATTATCAGTAAATTTAGTAAAGTTATTGATAAATAGCTCGGCTAATTGTGTTGCTTCTTTTTCCCATTGAGTTGCGCTTGAGTATGTATTACGTGGATCCAGAATATGGCTGTCTACTCCAAATAGTTTAGTAGGGAAAGCAAGGTCAAAATAGGGAAGATTTTCGCATTCAGAATCTTCTACTTCGCCGCTTAATATAGCGTTGATAATGGCGCGTGTTGCCGCTAAGCTGATGCGTTTACCTGTGCCATTCCACCCCGTGTTGACCAAATATGCGCTTGCACCAGCATCAGACATCCTTTGCTCTAGTACTTCGGCATATTGGGTTGGATGTAAACTTAGAAAAGCCTGTCCAAAACAAGATGAAAACGTAGGTGTAGGATGGTTAACACCACGCTCAGTACCTGCTAGTTTTGCAGTGAAACCTGATAAATAATGATACTTAGCTTGTTCGCTGGTTAGACGTGATACGGGCGGAAATACACCAAAAGCGTCAGCGGTCAAGAAAATTACTTTCGTAGCATGCCCCGCTTTGCTGATCCCTAATACGCGGTTTTCAATATGTTCAATAGGATATGAAACACGGGTGTTTTCTGTTTTAGAATTATCGAAATAATCAGGTACATTGCCCTTTATCACAACATTCTCTAATAAGGCGTTACGTCTAATTGCGTTATGAATTTCTGGTTCTTCATCAGCATCTAGATCAATTGTTTTAGCATAACAACCGCCTTCGAAATTAAAAATGCCATCATCGTCCCAACCATGTTCATCGTCACCAATTAATGCGCGTTGTGGGTCGGCTGATAATGTGGTTTTTCCGGTTCCCGATAAACCAAAAAATATAGCGGTATCATTATCTTTACCCACATTGGCCGAGCAATGCATTGATGCTATGCCTTGAAGAGGAAGAAAGTAGTTCATCATTGAGAACATGCCTTTCTTCATTTCACCACCATACCAAGTACCACCAATTAATTGCATTTTTTCAGTTAAGTTGAATGCAACAAAGGTTTCGGAGTGAGTGCCGTGTTTTTCGAAGTGTGGATTTGACGTTTTTGATGCATTCATTACCACAAAATCAGGCTCAAAATTATCAAGTTGATCTTCTGTTGGACGAATAAACATATTTTTGACGAAGTGCGCTTGCCAGGCAACTTGCATCACAAACCTGACTTTAAGAGCGGTATTTGCATTTGCACCACAAATGGCATCCACCACATATAGATCGCCATCTGAAAGTTGTTGCTGACTGACTTCTTTTAACGCTTGCCAGGTTTCTAATGAAATGGGCTTATTGTCATTATTATTGTTAGCGGTCTTCCACCAAACGGTATCTTTGGTGGTATCGTCTTTTACCAAAAATTTATCTTTTGGCGAACGTCCAGTATATATTCCAGTATCAACATTAACTGCCCCTGAATCTGTTACTGTGCCTTTTTCGAAACCCGTTAATGATTCATCTGTTTCCGCACAAAAGAGGTCGTCATAACTCGGGTTATGCAAAATATTGACTATATTTATAAGTCCAATCGTTTTTAAATGGGTGCGAACTTTATCGAGTCTGACATTATTTGATGGGAGTGGCTGCTGTTCGTTGATTGTCATATTTTAATCCATTAGTCATTATTTTGGTGCTTTACGACCAAATTATAGTTATAAAATGTACAGCGCTAGCTCTACCTGACTCTGTGATTTGTGGCTTTATTGTCACTAACTCATGTGTAAATTTATACACAAAAAAAAGTGATAAATCATAATAACAACATTATCTTGGCTATAAGCATTGTGAATAGAAGGTAAAAACGTAGGTTACGTTTAAACTTTACAGCAGTTAATGATGAAATTGAAAAGGTGAACAATTTTTGATGAGGTTTTATCTTCAGCACTTGGCTGAGATTATTTAGATTTTGTGGGGGTTTAATCCGTCTGGCCGTTCTTGAGCGAAAGCTTCAAGTTCTTTTCTGCTCATTTACATATTCATCCGTACATCTTTAACTCTCAATAGAGTTATTTATAGTAAGCAGTTAAAAAAAATTGTTACCACTTCAAGATGCAATAAAAAAGTATTATGTTGTGTATCAGACTAACGTGTAACAGACGATTATTTTGCTTATAAAAAAAGAGAGCACGCAGCTCTCCTTTTACTAATAAATTTTAATTACGCATTTTCACAGTTTTTTAGTGAATAAATTGTAGTTACGCTTTTTTCGCTGCTGGTTTAGCGGCCAATTTAGCTACTGCAGCAGTCAAAGCATCAATTTTTGTGCTTAGCTCTTCGATTTTCTGGTCAGAGTCAGTGTTGTTCAAACCAAGTTTAGTACGAACTGTTTCGATACGAGTTTCGATTTCAGTTTTAGCGGCTACTTTAGTTTGTACTTCTTTGACTTTATCTTTGCCTTCAGTTTCAAGTTTTTCGCCTTTGATAACTAATTCTTCAAACAATTTGTTTGAATCAGTTGAAAGTGCTTCAAAACGACCTTTGACTTCTTCATAGCCTTTGCCGTAGGCACCAAGACCCGCTAGCCATACTTTACGTGCCATATCTTCTGCAGTAGCGGCTTTTTCTTTTATCATGTCGATGTTGTTCATAATGTTTACCCCGTTGGTGTCTAAAGTTAAATGTCTTGCTTCGATGAAATACATCTTAAGGATGAAAATTAGAAATTGCATACTAATTGAGCAACTTTATGAATGGTTTCTAATAAAACTTTGAGCTTGAAATATATTACTGTGCTTATCAGCGTTATTATTGATGTTCTTAAAGTGATTTACTGTGTTTTGGCGATGTTCAAACGTTTTCGATTTATAAATCTACATCTCTAATTCAACAGAGGTGTTGGGTGCAGTGCTCAAATAAATGGCCTAAGTTGACTTGATTGGTAATAGCCCAAGTACTGATTGTCTAAATTAAGATGTAACGAGCTAAAAAAATGAACAAAAATAATATGCAAAACCTTATTTTCATTTTTCGAAGCCAAATTCGTTTTGTACTACTTAGACCATCATTTCAAAGTAGTCATCGCATAAAGTAATACCACTCAGTTCATAAGATATGGATATTACAACAGCTGTTAAACCTAAAATACTCAATACATCTCAATCACACGATACCTAGGGGCATACCCCTATTTTTCTTAAGTGTGCTATTTGAGAGAATGTAAGGGTAAGAGTTAATAACAAATAATTAATATTTGGAGCAACGAAAAAAATGAAAAATTATACATTAAGCGCATTGGCCGCCACTATTATATCAGTCACCCTGCCTCCGCAAGTACTGGCAGAAGCAGCTGTCGGTGAACAATTGGCGCAAGTATTGCCAGCTATGAGCGGCGAACAAACCATTATAGCAGTCGTCACATTTGAACAAATGAGCCCAGTGTCAGTAAGTCAAATACGATCATTAAAAGCGTTAGATATTACTAAAGGTGTTCAGTTTTCTGCAGTGCCTATAATGGGTCTTGTTGCTAATGAGTGAATTACGAATAATTCAGGGCAGGATAATTCTAATGTATATGGTTTATTTCCAACATTAACTCAAACTTAATGTTTTGTATTTTTTGAGCTTTTAACGCTGGCGCCTCTCTTATTTTTCACAATCAAACAAACTCAAATATTTGGATGATCCTCTCCCTCCACAAAACGTAACTTTTAGCATGAAGAATAAATAGCTTAAATAACGAATGGTTTTTAGGAGTTGAGTGTGGGTTCACCTTGGATAGCGTATATGGTTGTAGGGTTAGCAATATCAATGATAGCCGTTCTTGGCATTGGTATAGTTACTTTATCTAATAAAAATGTAGTGGCGGATATACCCAATCAAAGTATAGGTAAAGATGCATAATTTAAGGGTTTTAAACAACACACGATATGTATCTACTATTCGTGCTGAACTTCGCGCCAGCCATGCGGGCGAAACCGGCGCGGTTTGGATATACCGTGGTATATTGTTGGTTAATCGTTTTAAGCGTGACTCTGATATTGAAACGTTTGCGAAGCATCATTTAGCGACAGAAAAAGAACATCTGAGTCAATTTGAAACCCTTATTCATCGGTTTAGAGGCAGTGCTCTTCTTCTTATCTGGATATTTGCTGGATTTATGATGGGTGTTTTATCGGCAATATTGGGGAAAAATTGGGTTTATTATACGATTTTTAAAGTCGAGTCATTTGTTGATGTTCATTACAGGCAGCAAATAACTGCGCTATCTGAACTTGAATTTCTCGACAAATTCGAGATTATATCAATGATGGAAGTGTGTAATGCAGACGAGCAAGCCCACAGGGATGAAGCATTTAATGCGATGACGATTAAACCTAATATGGCCATGTGTGTATGGGGAAAATTGGTAGCTACCGGTTCACATTGTGCTGTAGTTATCGCAAAATTATTTTAAAATTAAACCTATGGGTAAGTCACAAAGAAAGCGTCAACTCAAGGATTGTAATTACTGTGCTAAGTCTGACTCCGTATTATACAGGATCCGACTGCAGCAGACGGCCCCTTGGGAATTTGCTTGCTCTGACTGCCAATCAAAAGTAAAAAACCAACCGCAATACCAATATGGAGGAACTTGGAAACAGAAAAAACGGCACTAAGGCCAAACATTTTCTTTTATTAGCATATGTATTCAACACTATCAATTTCTGAATTATCCTTGGATTTATTGAATCAAAAAATTAGATTTTGATGTGGATTCATATATTCTTTTATTCGCCTACTTAGCCATCATAAAATATGTTTGAACCTTCGGTTACTGCTTATTTTCACCTTGAACGAAATTAAATTGTTTCATCCAATAATGTCCGCAATATGCTATAAAACTCAAAAGTAACTGTATTTTTGAACGGATAAACAATGCCTCATTTGCAGGTTTTTACAGACGGTAGTGTTAATACTCGGTTAAAAGTGGGATATGGTGCTTACCTTGTCGTAGTCGATAAGTGCACGTCTATAGACAGTCTGAAAGATAAGGTGAAAATTAAACGTTTTGAACAAACGAGTTCGACGAAATTGGAATTGCAAACGTTGTTGTGGGCACTGAATGAAATAATCGTTTTGGTTGACGAGGATGATATCACTTTAACTATATATACTGACTCCCAAAATATTATTGGTTTGCCAAGCCGACGTATTAGTCTCGAACAGAGTCATTATTATTCTAATAAAAATAAGCGGTTGAATAATTATGAACTGTACCAGGAGTTTTACCGATTAACTTCTAGCATAAAATGCAAATTAGTTAAGGTAGTCGGCCATCAGGTATCTAGCAACAAAAATGATATAGATAGGCTGTTTGAATTGGTCGATAAGGGATCTAGGCGAGCGTTGCGAGAAGAGTTTTAAGCTGTGCTTCTGTTACAGCTAGTCTTTCACCAAAACTGTTTCAATTTTATTATCGCTTCTTAGTATGCCTTTGCCGATCTGTTTTAATTTTTACGTTTATAATTTTTATTAAAATAGCCTTTGTTTAGTTGTTTTTTAGGGGCATTAGCAGCAATTATGCTGTTTAAACGATGTGGATTGATTTTTAAGCTTGCCTGATATGCATTAAGCGCATCAGGGTAGTCACCATTTAATATTAGCATAGAGCTCATCCAATATTTTAAGGTTTCTTTTGCGGCTACAAGATTGTTAGTTTTCGCTGCGCCCAGCCCACGAGAAAAATAGGTAATCGCTTCTATTGCTTCCAAGGCACCTAAGGCATTAGCGGTTTGCATATATCCATAAACCAGATAATCAATAGCATGAACATAGTGCATCGATGTGGCATTTTGGTGGGGTATTTAAGCGCCGCATTGGCTGAACTAATATTCTAGGGGATCACCTGGTCCCATTGACCTAAGCGCACAAAAATATAGCTTGGCATGTGTAAGGCGCGGGGAACATCTGGGGCGATCTTGCCATATGCCGTGGCTACATTAATGCCCAAATCTGCCAGTATTGAGTTGTCATAAGTATGAATACTGTAGTAAATGGCGACGAGGTGAGTGGGGTGTTTGACAAATATTTTATTCAAACGCTCTACCGCTTGTTTTTACCAATGCGCTGTGAGTCCAAGAATAAAAGAGAGCTTGAAATGCCTTTATGCATTTTTTGTAGTCGATTAGAACACTCAGCATAGGACAATATAAAAAAATACTTGTTGGGAAGAGTTTAGATACACTCGGGCTTTTCTATTGTTTTTATCTGACCTGTTTTAGTTTTCTAGAGCCTGTCGTATGTTTTTTAAACGTTATGTGCCTCAATATTCCCATACTAGGAATTTTTAGGGATCCACAATAATCAAAAATAGTCTTGCAAGAAACCCGAAGAATTTTTGAACGTGCCCAACAAAACATCCATTACTGACAAGTCAAAATAATAATAGGTATAGACACTTTTCCGATGATGTACTGGGATGAACTTGTTGGAATTATCGTCACAATCAGTGAGTTCAATGCAAAATATACATCCATCATTCAATGGCCATTGCTTGTTAATGTCTTTGTAAGGTTTTAATGAGCGGTAACATGATTTGTGCTCCTAAAATATGCAAACATCGCTCCCCCTATCGCTCCTGCTAAGCTCTGGCATGCAAAGCCAAAGGTACTGCGGGCCCCCGCTAATAAAGTGATGTTTAAAATAGGATGCATGGCCAAAAGTGCCACAGCGACACCGATGCCACCCGCTAAAAAATACAGAATATAAGGGGATAATTTAAACCGTTTGGTTAATAGATTTGTGACACTAAAAGCAATGAAATAACTAACCGCTATTACTATCCCGTAAGTAGGATATAGGCCTAATAAGTCATCAATACTCATACTCAGGCGATCGTTGAGGGAAATCTCCACTCCTACTTTGGCCAATTCAGCCATCACAAATTGGCTATGAAATAAGCTTGCGATGACAAATGCAAAAACCACTGCAACAAGAAAATGAGTGCAAAGCCTAAGGTAAAAATTTAATTTCATAATGAGATACTTATTTTAGTTTTTATATGGGGTATGGAATAGATGCGATAATGAGCGAACTGAATGTTAATATCAATCATACTATGATCCAGTATCCGGATTTCATTCTAATTTAGAGACAACACACCTATGCAATATCGGGGTTTGATTTTTGGACTTATTTTACTCTTAGGCTTGAATTCTTATGGTTTAGCAGCGAAGTCAGCAAAGTTTCCTCCCTATCAAATTCAGGAAGTGGCCAGTGATTTAAATTTTCCTTGGTCTTTAGCCTTTTTACCTGATGGAGGTTTATTGGTAACTGAGCGCACTGGTAAATTAAAAAGGGTAAGGAAAGATGGAGTGTATAAGCTGATTAGCGGCTTACCAACTGATATATATGTCAAAGGACAAGGCGGACTATTAGACATCGTCTTGCATCCTAATTTTACTTCTAATAGCTTGTTATATATATCTTACGCTACGGGTGATGATGACAAAAATGCTTTGAAGGTGGTGAGAGCAAAATTAATAGACAATAAATTGACCGATCACCTGGTCGTCTTCACCGTTACACCATATAAGTCGACACCTGTGCACTTTGCCGGACGTATGGCATTTTTACCTGATAACTCACTCCTTGTCACCAGTGGTGATGGCTTTGATTATCGCGAAGATGCACAGAGATTAAATAGTTTATTGGGTAAAACAATCCGAATTAATGACGATGGCAGCTTGCCAAAAAACAATCCATTTGTTAACGAAATTACAGGTTCGCCGAGTAATTATGTTTTTAGTTATGGGCATCGAAACCATCAAGGAATACTTTACGATCCGAAACGTAATATGATTTTCTCAAACGAACATGGACCAGATGGTGGCGATGAACTGAATATTATTAGAAAAGGGCTGAATTATGGTTGGCCTGTCATCACCTACGGACTAGATTATATAGGTTCTCGCATCAGCCCTTTTACTGAATATGCAAATATGCAGCAACCTATATTAGACTGGACTCCTTCTATAGCACCTTCAGGCATGGCTGTTCATTACGGTGAAATGTTTAAAGCATTAAATGGTGATTTTTTGGTCAGTGTGCTCAAGTTTAAAGAAGTACGTTGGGTACAGATGCAAGGTATGAAAATTGTTGTGCAAGTCTCTTTATTCAAAGAACTTGAGCAAAGAATACGCGATGTTCGCGTTCACACTGACGGCTCCATTTATATATTAACTGATAGTGAAAATGGAAAAATTCTCCGTATCACTCAAAAAATAAACGTTTAGGTTGTATTTTGTAGTTATAAACGTGCATTGCGAACAAAAAACAAACAAGCTTGTAGCTCATAAATCAAATGAATATTGAGTATATGTAAACTTAGGCCTCGGCTAATTTAACTTTATGTCAATAACCCTTATAATAATTAAGTTTTATTCCTACACCCCAATATTTTTCGTGATTTTTCGGGGGCAACTTAGAGGGTCTAATTGTGTTAGAAGCTTATCGTAAACACGTTGTAGAAAGTGTTACAAAAAATACCCCGCCTAAGCCGCTCATGTAAATAGTGGTTGTTTTGACAAATCATACATAGCGGATAGAAAATTAGTTTAACAGTCGACAGAATTTTACACTGCTAATTATCATATTATTAGCATATTATTAGCATGTTATAGTCTTTGGGAGTTGTATATGAGTTTGTATTTAGAATACGTTAAAGAAATCGAAAGCCGTAAAAAAGACTTAGGATTGGCACCAAAGCCAATCGATGGTGCTGAGCTATTAGCTGAAATAATTGAGCAAATTAGAGATACGGCCCATGCTCACCG
>JAWUXU010000135.1:0-37111 GCA_034111145.1 Paraglaciecola sp. | reverse complement strand
AGAGAAGATAAAGAAAAGCGTATGGAATGGATGATGAGGGGTTTTCGACAGTTTGACGCACCTGTATCACTTGTTCTTACCTATGATAAATCGTTAGAGCCTGCTGGCATAACCCAATTTAGTTTGGGTTCTTTGGCTTATGGTATTGTACTCGCAGCTTGGGATCTTGGCTTAGGTTGTGTCATTAACGGACAAGGCATTATGCAATCGGATGTTGTGCATAAACATGCACAAATACCAGACAATGAGGCAATTATGATTTGTATTGCTTTAGGACACCCTGATGAAGACTTTGCAGCAAATGACGTGCGTTCAGTCCGCGCCGACAATAAAGACTTTGTGAGTTATCACGGATTTTAAGTCTACGGGTAATTTTTACTAATAAAAAAGAGAGCTCTAAGGTTCTCTTTTTTATTAATCAAACTCTAATTAAGCTTTTTCTATCTAAGGTGTAGTCGTTAATTTAGCTACTGCCGCAGTCAGTGCGTCAATTTTTTCGTTTAGCTCTTCGATTTTACTGTCAGAGTCAGTGTTATTAAAGCCAAGCTTACTGCGAACTGATTCGATACGAGTTTCTATTTCAGTTTTAGCCACAACTTTACTTTGTACTTCTTTAACTTTAACTTTTCCTTCAGATTCAAGCTTTTCACCTTTGATGACTAGCTGATCAAATAATTTGTTTGAATCCGTAGAAAGCGCTTCAAAACGTCCCTTAAATTCTTCATAACTTTTGCCATATGCCCCGAGGCCGGCTAACCAAACTTTACGTGCCATTTCTTCTGCAGTAGCGGCCTTTTCTTTTATCATTTCGATATTATTCATAATGTTGACTCCGTAAGTATTTAAAATTGTGTGTTGTTTCAATAGAAAAGAGCTTACGGAAGTAAATTAGAAATCACATACTAATAGAACAACACTATAAAATTTTTTTAATGAAATAAATTTTATAGTAAATACGATATTTGATGAGCTTATTGAGAAAATAATGCTTTTGTAACATGCTCACGAAAAGCCATTGCTGCCGGAGAAATATGTTTACCTTTAGGTGATACCCAATACCAACTGTTTGGGATGGGGAAATCAACTACAGGTAATTCAATAAGATTACCGGGTGCCATATGTTTAAGTGCATGACGACTAATTATCGCAATACCTAACCCAGCCATAACGGATTCTTTTATGGCTTCGTTACTTGCGATGGTAATCGGGTTTTGCATTTTTATACCTCTTTCCTTAAAAAACGCTTCGATTGCGTATCTTGTACCCGAACCATTTTCTCGCATCAACAAGCGTTCATTTAGTAGTTCACTCCACGCAATGCCCTTTTTAGCTTTCAAAGGATGATCTTGTTTGGCAATAACAACAAGTGGATTTTTAGTTAAAAAATCAGTGGTAATGTCTAATTCTTTTGGTGGATTGCTGAATACGTAAACATCATCCATGTTTTGCTTTAAACGTTGAATAATTTCAGCACGATTACCTATTTGGAACTCAGGCTCAATATTAGGGAATGCTTGACAAAATTCGCCAAGCAAATTAGGAATTAAATATTTAGCTGTTGTGACAACGCTTATCCTGAGTCTTCCGACAGATAAGCCTGACCTTGCAGCCAAACACATTTCTAAGTTGTCCATCACATCAAACAAAGAACGAGTGGCAGCGAGAACCTCTTGCCCTGTTTCCGTCAAATATAACTTTTTTGATACCAGTTCAAAAAGTTGGCAGCCTAATGCCTCGGCTAACTTGGAAATTTGCGTAGAAACTGTGGGCTGAGCTAAGTGCAATGCTTTAGCAGCAAGTGTGACACTAGAGTATTCAGCCACTGTCATAAATATTTCAAGTTGGCGAAAAGTAGTTTGTCTTGTGTGTAAACGGCGGGACCAAGTCATACATCTACTATCATCTATATATAATCTGCATTAAATCTATTATTACAGATGAATATTATCATTACAATGCTTACAACTTAATACTATTTAGTCAACAACCACGGAGTTTTTATGACACATCCTATCGTTCCTATCACAGTCGCTTACGGTGATGGTATTGGCCCAGAAATTATGAAGGCTACACTAAAAGTTCTAGAAGCTGCAGGCGCCCAAATCAAAGTTGAAACTATAGAGATTGGTGAAAAAGTATATTTGAGTGGACAAACTAACGGTATTCAACCTAGTTCTTGGGAGTCCCTAAGAAGAACAAAAATTTTCCTTAAATCTCCAATTACTACGCCGCAAGGTGGTGGCTATAAAAGCTTAAATGTCAGTATGCGCAAAGCATTAGGTTTGTACGCTAACATTCGCCCCTGTATTTCGTATGCCCCCTTTGTAAAAACAAAACATCCTATAATGGATTTAGTGATAGTCAGAGAAAATGAAGAAGATTTGTATGCTGGTATTGAGCATCGACAAACTGAAGAGGTTTATCAGTGTCTTAAGTTAATTACGCGCCCTGGTTGTGAGCGAATTGTCCGCTATGCTTTTGAATATGCCAAACAGCAAAATCGTAAGCGAGTAACATGTTTTATTAAAGACAATATCATGAAGTTAACCGATGGCTTATTTCATCAAGTGTTTAGGGACATTGCCGCACAATACCCAGATATTCAACATGACAGCATGATAGTAGACATAGGTGCAGCCAGAGTCGCCGATACACCAGAAAATTTCGACGTTATTGTTATGCCAAATTTGTACGGTGACATAATTTCTGATGTTGCGGCTCAAATTGCAGGGTCTGTCGGTATGGCTGGTTCAGCTAATATTGGTGACCAATGTGCAATGTTTGAGGCTATTCATGGTTCAGCACCAGATATTTCAGGCAAAAATATAGCCAATCCATCGGCTTTATTACATGGTGCAATTCAGATGCTGTCGCATATTGGACAAAACGATATTGCTGAAAAAATTCATCATGCATGGCTGTTTACTCTTGAGCAAGGTTTACACACCGCTGACATTTTCAAAGAAGGTCAGAGCAAAGCTTTATTGGGCACCACTGAATTTGCTGATGCAGTGATCGCCAATTTAGGTCAATCACCTAAACAACTCAATGCGCCATCGTATGAAGGCAGCAAACCACTTAAATTACCCGTGGTCGGACACAAAGAACCCTGTAAAAAAGAGTTGGTCGGCATAGATATCTTTTTACAATGGCAGGATGGGATCCCTAAAGAGCTCGGCGATAAACTAATAAAATATGGGACTTCGCAACTCGAACTAAAGTTAATTACTAACCGAGGTGTAAAAGTATGGCCTGAAGGCTTCCCTGAAACCTATTGTGTTGACCATTGGCGTTGCCGTTTTATGTCACCCTCGATGCAATTAAGCTTCAATGAAGTACTTAACGTGCAATCACGACTTCACGAGGCCGGGTATGATGTGGTTAAGACTGAAAATTTGTATAACTTTAACGGTGAGCCAGGTTTCGCAGCGGTACATGGTTAAGCTGTTTGTTAGCATACTGAGTTAGGCAAAGTTCTGAAATCAGACCAAAACAAAAGTTAAACAGGCTTTCAAGGACTTGAGAGCCTGTTTCCTCGGAGTCGCGACTATACTTATTTCAATATTAGTGAATGATTAAAGTGAAAACCTCTCACGCAGAAAATGTGCTATGCCATCTTTATGGTTATGCCCAATAACAGCGTTTGCAGACTTTTTAATGACTTCTTTGGCATTTTCTGGGGCATAACTTTCATCCGCAAGGGTAAACATACTTAAATCGTTATCACTATCGCCAAAACAAATGACGTTGCTGGCTTTCAATTGCTTTTTTAAATTGGTCACAGCAGAACCTTTATTTGCGAGGTAATGATGGATATCCATCCACCTATATTCCTTACCTTCTAATGCAGGCCCAGAGTAGGCAATAAGATTTTTGTATGTATTGAATTCTAGCCACATATCATTAATCACTTCGGCACAGCCTATCATACTTATATTAGTCACTTGACTATCAATGGGTAAGGCTTCTAAGGGCAAAAGTGTAGCCTTACTACTAGAAAAGTACTTTAAAATAAGTTCTTTTTCTACATTATGGCGTGTTTCAGAATGAAACATAAAGTGATTATTTTTATTGTCGATGGTATTAACAAATGGCGTTATGCCTTTTTTTAACACAACTTCAATTATTGTTGAAATTTCAGCGTTGTTAAGTAAATTTTTTAACGTAAGTTGTTGATTTATAGGGTCCCATATTGTAACCCCGTTATTGTAAATTTGAGGTAATTCAAATTCATGGCCTTCTAAAATACGTTGAGCAGAGAGCATAGTGCGTCCTGTTGCTACTGTATAGGCAATGTTTTTTTCACTCAACAGGGTAAGCGTATCTTTGGTAAAGGGTGATATTTCAGAGGCATCGTTTAAAAGAGTGCCATCTAAGTCAAAAAATATAAGGTCCATAAAAATATATACAACTCATGATTACGGGCTCAACATCAACCCTACATTTATAAAAAATATTAGCGATTAGTATACGTGTTGCATGGGTAATTTGTTCACATATCAGTAACTAAGTCTGGATACCAAAATAAATAATTAAAATTCAATGCTTATATCCAGCTCTGTGATTTTTCTATATCGCTAGTTTTTGCTTCAATCCATTTATCACCTTTAGTAGTGGTTTCTTTTTTCCAGAAAGGAGCTCGAGTTTTTAAATAATCCATTATAAATTCATTGGCTTGATAAGCAGATTTACGGTGTTGACTGGTAACACCAACAAACACTATTTGTTCTGATATTTTTAGTTGCCCGACACGGTGAATAACCGATACGTTGCCTATTTGCCACTTAGCCCTGGCTTTTTCAACTATATTATTTAAAACTTTTTCAGTCATTGCTGGATAATGTTCTAAAAATAATCCGCTAACAGATTGTTGTAAATTCATATCCCTAACCAAACCAACAAATGTGACTAATGCACCATCAGTACTGTTATTTTCTCTTAATTTTTGGTACTCGTGAGCAAAATCGAAATCCTGGTGTTGCACACAGATCTGCGTAAAGTGACTCATAATATTAATTAACCACCTGTCACAGGAGGAAAAAAGGCCACTTCATCAGCGTCATTTAACACCGCATCATCGTTTGTCATCTCTTGATTAACCGCGACCAAAGCATTGCTACATGCTAAATATTCGTTCCAAGCATCACCTTTTTCCTGCAAAAAACTGCGTAAATTCGCCACAGTCTTTAGGTGCCTTCCACTTTGTATTATTTCGATATCTAAACTTTCAGTTTTAATGATTTCTCTAAGTTGACCGAAAAAAAGAATTTTCAGCATGACCAATCACCACTTTTACCCCCTTGTTTGCTCAGCACCTTGATATCACTAATTTGCATATGTGGGTCAACAGCCTTACACATGTCAAATAAGGTTAAAGCAGCCACAGTCACTGCGGTGAGTGCCTCCATCTCAACGCCAGTTTGCCCCGCTAATTTACATAGAGCTTGAATTCGTACCTTATTTCGGTCATCAAAAGTCTCAAAATCGATTTGAATTTTAGATAACATCAAGGGGTGACATAAAGGGATAAGCTCACTGCACTTTTTTGCACCCTGAATTCCGGCGATACGAGCAATAGACAACACATCACCTTTGGCATGGGTATTATCTTTTAGCATAATAAATGCTTGTTCAGACATGGAGATATAACCTTCTGCCACAGCCTGTCTTTGAGTGACCTGCTTATCTGTGACGTCAACCATATTGGCTTTTCCATGCTTGTTTACATGGGTTAAAACAGTGTTTTTATTTTGCATAACTAGTTTTATCCTCTACTCGGGCATTGACTAATATCTTTCAAATGCACAACAAAACTACATGGTCGATGAGTCGAATCCAACTGTTGTTGAAGAATACCGTTCCACGCAGTTTTACAGGCTCCAGTTGAACCAGGCATACAAAAAATGGCAGTGCCATTGGCCATGCCTCCTAGCGCTCTTGACTGTACAGTTGATGTGCCAATCTCTAAGTAAGAGACGTGTCTAAATAACTCACCGAAACCTTCAATCTCTTTTTCGAACAAAGGCAGCAATGCCTCGGGTGTGGTGTCTCTTGCAGTAAACCCAGTTCCGCCAGTTACTAAAACAACTTGAATATCGTCAGTGGCTATCCAATTTGATAGCACAGCTCTAATTTGGAATTTGTCGTCTATTACAATCTTTTTGTCTACTACATTATGTCCATCTGCAATGGCTGCCTGATTGAGATATTGCCCCGATGTATCATTATCTTCACTACGCGTATCCGACACAGTTAACACTGCTATATTCAGAGCTTGCTTAATATTTGGATTACTCACTGTCATTTCTATGCCTCTATAAATGGTTACTCGGCGCAGCGGTGTTGCCACTGCTCAGGCGTATTAATATTATTTAATTGTGTCTCTTTTAGTGGTTGTATTTGTAAACCTTGTAACGAATCCAACATCATTTTTACAGAATACTGACGCTGCTTAGGTTTTATACCATACTCACCATTCTGATTTTCAAGTGTAGTAGCAAGATATTGGGTAACATTAATTGATAATGGAATATACAAAGGTAAGAAACAGTTTTCAAAAGAGCATAAAGAATTGCTTTTTCTGCCCATTTTAACTAGATATCTAAAATCCTCTTGGCATAAGTCTGGCATATCTATCGCTACCACTAACAACTCAGTGATATTGGCGTAATACATCTCAACATGAGCAACTGCCCCATGAATGCCTGATAAAGGGCCACAATTTGGAATAACATCAGGGATACCCTGTTTATGCTGGGCACCGCTGATAAAAACATGCTTATCACACAGCGAAGTCAATTGATTTTGGCCATGTTCAAGCAGCGACTGCTGACTATCCGGTAATGTTAACAAACTTTTATCTGTACCCATTCTACTTGATTTACCGCCAGCTAAAATCACCCCGCCTAACATTTATTTATTCCAATAAAAAACAACGTCTTATTCATTCACTTTCCCTTATCCAATCAGACCTTAAGCGCCTAACATAGCTAAATTTTTAGTGGCATCCGTATATCCATCTTGTAACCGATGAGTCGCTTTCTTGTCACCTAATAACGTAACTGGCTTGGCTGGCAATTCACTACTATCATCCGATTGTAAAGCGGGACGAATGTCTAAACCCTCAACGGCAAACAAAAATAAATGTAATTGGACAATTGTATAAATTCTTAAACAATAACAGTTCGCCCAAAAATCGTTACTATAAGTAAAGATTAAACCCATTTTTCCTTGATATTCAGGGTGGGATAATTCTTGTCTAGGTCCTGTCGCTTTATCCTTGAAAAGTTGCCCAATTCACGGCTAAAACACCTTGTCATGGATCCAGGTCAAATAGCTCGGAGCTAACCACACGTTTTATGACCGAAAAGATTAAATAATATCTCACTGTTTGTACCATATAATTATAATTTTGTAATGATACCCCCTCGCAAAGAGTCAAATCTAGATGGGTCTATAATGCCATTAAAAAAACATGGCATATATGTTGTATTGGTTTCTTTAGTATATGAGTAAATGATTAAATTAAAAGCACTTTTAAAGTGCAAAATATGAGTTTTATAAAGTATATGATCAATAAATTTATCAATGAAAATAGGTTGTCCAGCAGTTTTACTGAAGTTGCAGAAAGTTACTTCATACCTCTGGCCGAGCAAATAAAAATGCACCAGACTAGTGCGGGTAACACTTATTTTGTTGGCATTAATGGCAGTCAAGGGTCTGGTAAATCCACATTATCTGAGTTCTTGAATGTATATTTAAGCAATACTTACGCCATGAAAGTCGTTGTTATTTCATTAGATGATTTCTACTTAAGCCGCGAAGAGCGTCAAATAGTTGCATCCGATGTGCATCCTTTATTTGCAACCCGAGGTGTACCAGGAACACATAATATGTATCACGCCAAAATGGTATTGCATAACCTTAAACAGCAACGACCCACTATTATACCAAGATTTAACAAAGCTACAGATGACCCCCACCCTATTTCTTCCTGGTCAAAGATATCGAGTACTGTAGACGTAGTCATTTTTGAAGGCTGGTGTTGGGGTGTTGAGCCACAAACAATTGCACAACTACAACAACCAGTAAATACATTTGAAGCAAGTGAAGATAATAATGCACAGTGGCGAAACCATTCTAACTTACAACTTTCTTTGCACTATCTACCTCTTTATAGTCTGATGGATAAATGGATAATGTTAAAAGCACCTTCCTTTGATGATGTTTATGCATGGCGTTTAGAACAGGAACAAAAGCTTATCGCTGCCACAACCAGTGATAACAAATCTGGCATTATGGATGAACAGCAAATTCAACGTTTTATTCAACATTATCAGCGCTTTACCGAGCATGCATTAACAACATTGCCTATTAATTGTGACCATGTGTTTGAACTTAATTCCGCCCGAGAAATAATTAAACATAAGATTAAGGAAGCAAATGCTTAATGATGTGTTAGTTTTTTCAGATTTAGACGGTACATTACTTGACCATCATACTTATAGCTTTGCCGCGGCATTACCCATGCTGAAAAAGCTGCATTCTGTCAATATTCCTATTATCCCAAATACGAGTAAAACATTCGCGGAACTAACCGAATTAAGAGAAATGATGTGTTTAGAGGGTCCTTTCATAATAGAGAATGGCGCAGCCGTTTATATTCCTATTCTTTACTTTTCGGCTCAACCTAAGGACACAGAATCTAAAAATGGCTTTTGGGTTAAAGAATTTTCTGAGCCCAGATCCCATTGGTTGTCTGTATTAGAAAAGTTAAAGGGCTGCTTTGTAGGTGAGTTTAATCATTTTTCTAATATGTCTAATAAAGAAATAATCAGTGCAACAGGTCTATCAGCAAAACAGGCAAAACTTGCAGCTACCCGAGAATATGGAGAACCTATTTTATGGTTAGGCAGTGACCAAAGGAAAACTGAGTTTGTGCACGTCATAGAAAAACTAGGAGTCTCACCTTTACAAGGAGGTCGTTTTTTACACCTGTCTGGGCAATGTGACAAAGGTAAAGCATTGGTTTGGCTAAAACAACAATTTCAAATAGAAAGAGATAATCAACAGTGTATCTCTATTGCTTTGGGTGACGGACAAAATGATATTGCTATGCTTGAAGCCGCAGATATTGCAGTGCGAATTTTGTCACCCGCTAATGCACCACCAACATTAACCAGAGAAAATGACGTCTATACCAGCCAAGTTTATGGCCCAAATGGTTGGACAGATTGCCTAGAGCAAATAATTTTTAACGACAAACAATTTAACTAGTAGTAAGGAGATATCATGGCTGACTTTTATCAAAATGGCATTGTCACAACGTTACACAACTTATCTGAAAGGCCTGTTGAAGATCTAGAAAATGAACTTGTAAAATTCTCGAAGAAACGTCCAATGGCGCTCATATTACCCTCCTTATTTTCCGAACTTGAAGGTACTGCGTTACCCAATATTATCGAGCATATAGCCAAAGTCCCCTACTTGTCTCAAATCGTAATTGGCCTAGACAGAGCCAACCTTGAACAGTACCAACATGCCCTTAAATTCTTTGGCGCTTTACCACAAAATCACCGTATATTATGGAATGAAGGACCAAGATTGCAGGCCTTAGATGCAAAGTTAGAGGCTTTAGGACTGGCACCTAAAGAGCTGGGTAAAGGACGTAATGTTTGGTATTGCATGGGGTATGTGCTGGCCACAGGAAAAGCAGAATCGGTAGCATTGCATGATTGTGATATTTTAACATACGATAGAGGCTTATTAGCCCGATTAATATATCCAGTTGCAAATCCACAATTTAATTATGAATTTTGTAAAGGCTATTATGCACGAGTAGCGGATGGAAAAATTAACGGTCGAGTTTCCAGATTATTAGTCACTCCTTTGATCAGAGCTTTACAAAAGGTCGTGGGACATAACGAGTATCTTGAATATATGGACAGTTTTAGATATCCATTGGCAGGTGAGTTTTCATTTAGACGTGATGTATTAAATGATATTCGAATACCCAGTGACTGGGGTTTAGAAATTGGCGTATTGTCTGAGATGCACCGTAATTATTCCCATAATAGATTGTGCCAAGCTGATATAGCCAAAACCTACGACCACAAACACCAAGATTTATCGGCTAATGATGACCAAGGCGGACTCTCTAAAATGTCCATAGATATCACTAAAGCCTTATTTAGGAAACTCGCCACTCAAGGTGAAACTTTCACCACAGAGTCATTTCGGTCATTAAAAGCGACGTACTACCGTATTGCCTTAGATTTTATCGAAACCTATAACAATGATGCCATTATGAATGGCCTAAAGTTAGATATACATAGTGAAGAAAAAGCTGTTGAGTTATTTGCTCGTAATATCATGAAAGCGGGAGAGAGCTTTTTAGATAATCCAATGGAAACACCCTTTATTCCCAGCTGGAATCGTGTGGTTAGTGCCATGCCAGATGTATTAGATCAATTAAAAGACGCGGTAGAACAAGATTTTTTAGAGTTTAATCAAACTTTTTAATTAATGTTTTAATTAATGTTTTTACAAAATCAATAAGAGACAATAAATGTTACCTGTTTTTGAACAACTAATTGAGCGTGTTGATCACCACTTAAATTTAATTTATCAAGACATTGAATTAGGTGTTTCTTACTCTGAGTTATCAATGCAATTATTGAACACTATGCGCATAGGTGACCCCGAGTTGTTGGTTACTCCCAAACGGCATCATAACAACTGGGATCAAAGAGATGTCATGCTGATCACCTACGGCGACAGCATTGAAAAGCCTGGTGAAAAACCGTTGCACACGTTACATAGTTTCTTAACCGAATACTGCGGCGATGCCGTTAATAGTGTACATCTACTACCCTTTTTTCCGTATAGTTCCGATGATGGGTTTTCGGTTATCGATTATTCAAGTGTGAATGATGCGCTAGGAGATTGGGATGACATACAAGCGATTACCCAAGACTACCGTGTTATGTCTGATGTAGTGATTAACCATTGTTCTTCTAGAAGTGCATGGTTTGAAAACTTTATAAAAGGTGAAGGACCGGGCAGTGACTTTTTTTTTACTGCCACACTTGAAGATGATTTATCCAACGTTGTTCGGCCAAGAACATCAGACTTACTTAGGCTAACTGAGACGCCACAGGGTGAAAAACAAGTTTGGTGCACATTTAGTCATGATCAAGTCGATTTTGACTTTAGAAACCCTGCTGTTTTGGATACATTTGTTTCAATCATACGTCAATACTTAGATACAGGGATTAGAATATTTCGTTTAGATGCTGTTGCTTTCCTGTGGAAGAAAATTGGTACCTCTTGTATTAACTTAGAACAAACCCACGAAGTTGTTCGTTTATTACGTACACTAATTGAACACGCTGTTCATGACGCGGTTATTATCACCGAAACTAACATTCCAAATAGGCAAAATCTCACCTACTTCGGTAATGCCAACGAAGCACATGGAATTTACAACTTTTCTCTGCCTCCTCTATTAGTTAATACTTTAGTAACAGGCTCATGTAAACATCTTAAAGCGTGGTTAGGTAGTATGCCTCCCGCACAAAATGGTACGTTCTTTTTTAACTTTATTGCGTCACACGATGGCATTGGACTTAGGCCTGCAGAGGGACTACTTGAAGATCAAGAACTCACATCTTTAGTCAATACCATGCAAAATTTTGGTGGAAGAATTTCATGGCGTACTTCTGAAGATGGCAAACAAAAAGCTTATGAAATCAATATTGCCTTATACGACGCACTACAAGGCACAGTAAAAGGGACTGACAAATGGGGATTAGACAGATTTATATGTGCCCACAGCATAATGTTTGGTCTAGAAGGTATTCCAGGAATTTATATTCACAGCTTATTAGGAACAGGTAATGATTATGAAAAAGTTAAAAACACTAGCCAAAACCGTTCTATCAATCGGCATAAATGGGACTATACGGAGTTGCAGGAACAGTTAGCATCACCTTATAGCCAACATAAAAAAGTGCACGATAGGATGATAAAACTACTAAATATTCGTAAAAAACAACCAGCGTTTCATCCCAATGCCACTCAGTTCACATTGCAATTAGGCGAACAAATATTTGGTTACTGGCGACAAAGCATAGATAGAAGTCAAAGCATTTTTTGTGTTTTTAACGTCACTGACGAACTACAAAACGTTAGATTAAGTGACATAAATTTAATTGGTACTGACACGTGGTTTGATCTTATCAGCGGACAAATGATCAGTCTGGATGATCTGGATTACCAGCTAAAACCCTACCAAAGTTTGTGGATATCTAATATTGGTCGTTAACCGCTTAAACCTTACCAAATAACCCACGCAAGGCTTATGTATCACATAGGCCGCACTCTAAGCATTTGATTAAATTCAATACTATGCACTCCACTCAATAACTGTCTGTATTAAAAGACACATTACGGTTAAATATCTTTACAATCCAATCCATACTCTTACAGAATAACATAACCAACTGTTTTAATTGATTATTTTATTTTTGGCACAACACTTGTAATGGATAATTTTAATAGTTAAGACAAATATTTTGGCAGCAGCAAAATTAAGTCAAACTTATCTATACTTTTTAATATTTTTACTGCGTTTTTTAGTAAAAATATTAACAGCAAACAGTTAGTCAAAGCAGTTTGCTATTTATCTAATCTTGGTCATTTTTAGACTGAGACATAAAGGAGTCAATGTATGAAAAAGTTAATCCCGTTAGTCGCGCTGATGTTCACATCTATGACATTAATTGCTGCAGAAGACTTAATAACTAAATTGGATTCTGACAACGATGGTCGTATTAGCATTGGAGAAGCTTTGGTAGATGCATCATTAACTGCGATGTTTGCTGAACTCGATACCAATAAAGACGGTTACCTGTCACGGAGCGAGTTAGAAAGCCAATAAAAACTATCAAGCCATTAACAGTGGAGTTGTTTGAAACTGAAAACAATCTCCGCCTCAACCTCACTATATTAATTTGATATTTAAAGGAAAAACACCATGAAAAAATTATTATTAGCATTCTTCGTAACATTTGTATCACTTAGCGTTTTAGCCAAGTCTGATGAAATGGCAGTTCATACTCTAGATACTGACAAAGATGGTCTAATCAGTATGGACGAAGCGAAAATAGATCGTACCCTTAGCGCAATTTTTTCAGAACTTGACTTAAATCATGACGGTTATTTGTCACATTTAGAACTTAAAGTTAAGTCTGAAAAAACACCCATCTAATCTAAAAATCAAATGAATTTTAAAAGCCCGCAAACTCTATAGTTTTCGGGCTTTTTGCAATTTTACAGTTCAACAGGTAAATCTTTCCTCGCACCCCATTCACTCCACGACTCATCGTATACGGCTATATTTGTATAACCGGCTTCAAAAGCGGCCAAAGCCAAAATGCAAGCCGTAACACCTGAACCACAGCTAAAAACTAAAAAACAGTCAATACTTGAGATATATTTAGAAAAAATCACTTTCAGATCTCTGGAGGATTTAAGTAACGTGCCATTAAGGCATTGTGCAAAAGGTAAATTTATCGAAGATGGAACATGTCCAGAGCGCAAACCTACACGGGGTTCTGATTCTATGCCTTTAAAACGCCCTGCACTCCTTGCGTCTAATAAAGTAATACACATATTAAATGTATTAATTTTTCAAATGTTATCTTAAAAATCAAAAATAATTAGTTGGCCAAATATTTGCTGACGTGGTCAACCTTTGTAGGACAATTATGTAATTAGTTATCTAATAGATACACACATTACATGCTTAATAATAAAATGCTTTATACATAACGCCATAAACATAAAGTATTGCATTGTAGCAAGGCGACGCACTTATATGCGATGATTATGACCAATTTGAGCACAACAGTAGTTCAAAATCATCTGCCAAATCAATTTATTAGTAAGAGATTTTAAATATGCAAAACAAAACCTTATGGCTTAAGTCACCCGCTGCAATATTTACAGGTAATACATTAAATGCAGGTAACGGCTTAGTCATTAAAGGCAACAAAATTGTTGAATTAGTGCCATCGGGAATGAAACCAAAAATAGCAATAAATCAATACCTTGATTGCAGCAACAAAGTTATTACGCCGGGATTGATTAATACCCATCATCATTTTTATCAAACCCTTACGCGAGCTGTCCCCGGTGCATTAAACAAACCCTTGTTCCCTTGGCTTAAGTATCTTTATCAAGTATGGAAAAATCTAGATGAAGAAATGATCTACAGCGCTACCCAATTAGCAGGGTTAGAGCTGATGTTGTCTGGTGCCACTTGTATTGCTGATCATCACTACGTTTTCCCCCAGGGACTAGAACAAGCTATTGATATTCAGGTTGAAGCCATCAACACTTTAGGTTGTCGCGCTACACTAACGAGAGGCTCTATGAGTTTAGGAGAAAGTTCTGGTGGATTGCCACCTGACAGTGTTATCCAATCAGAAGATATTATTTTGCAAGATAGCCAAAGGTTAATTTCAAAATACCACGATACTAGTGATGACTCATTTATACAGATAGCACTGGCACCATGTTCACCTTTTTCCGTTTCAACTTCATTAATGCAAGATACCGCTCAGTTAGCGAAAGAAAATAACGTTCTGCTGCATACACATTTGGCAGAGACTGAAGATGAAAACAATTTTTGTGTACGTCAATTTGGGATGCGTCCTTTAGATTATTTAGAACATTGTAATTGGTTAAGTGATAAAACATGGCTTGCTCACGGGATCCATTTTAACCAAGAAGAGATAAAAAGATTAGGCAATGCAAATATAGGGATTGCACACTGTCCCAGCTCTAATATGTTGTTGGCATCAGGTATTTGCCCAACCGTTGAGCTTGAAAATGCAGGCTGCAATATAGGCTTGGCTGTAGATGGTTCAGCGTCGAACGATTGTTCGAATATGATCCAAGAAGTACGTCAATCTTTGTTGCAACAGCGTTTACGATATGGTGCCCAGGTGATAACTGCTAAACGTGTACTAGGTTATGCAACAACAGGTTCTGCGGCTGTTTTACACAGACCTTCCTTAGGACAGTTTGCCACTGGAATGCAGGCCGACTTAGCCCTTTTTAGCTTAGATGAATTACGTTTTTCGGGAGTAGGCAGCCCACTTGATGGACTCATTACTTGTGGTGCATATCAAGTCGATAAGTTAATGGTTGCAGGGCAGTGGTTAATTGAAAATGCTCAGCACGGTTCAATATTAAGCAGACAGCTTATGGATAAGCATCAATCGCTTGCTAAAAAGATACAAAACCAAACCTCTGTTTAATAAGCATGCATATAAATGCAAGCACTTTAAAGGTGCAATACTAAACTAATTGATCTAATTTGGTGCGTGCAATAAAACAGCGGCTGTGATTACGCGTAATAAATAAACCTAACGTTATTTATTCATTTTATCAAATTATTAGTCTTTTCAATGGATTAATAAATATTCTAACGACTAGACCATTTGGAAAATTCTCTGGCACCCTTCATGCAAAAAAATATAGAAAAAATATAGAAAAAAATCACGTAAAATAACTTTAAATCAATAATTTATATAATAAAAAAAGTCCGTTGAATAGTCCATAGAGCCTAATACAACGCATAGCATAACTACTACAATAAGAGCACATCAATGACACGCAAAACATTTATATCAAACCCTATAGCCAAGGCCATAGCGCTCGGACTCACCACTTTATTACCCCTTCACGTTATGGCGCAAGGAACTAAAGAAGAAAGTGTCGAGCGTATTCAGGTAAATGGCTCGCTGGGTAGTTTACCCGGACAGGATGTTGAGTCTGTATTTGGCTTTGGTAAGTCAATTTTAGAAACGCCACGCTCTGCATCCACTATTAGTCAAGAACAGTTAGAGCGCTTTGCTGTAAGTGATATAGATGAATTAGTCGCATTTGCTCCAGGTACATTCACCCAATCATTTTTTGGAGTCGCGGGTTCACTCGATGTTCGTGGTACGCCCGGTGAAACCTATTTCCGGGGTGTTAGACGTCTTGACAATCCAGGTAATTATCCCACTCCAATTGGGGCATCAAGCAGAATCGATATTGTACGTGGCCCTGCATCACCTATATACGGCCCATCAAAAATTGGTGGTTACCTTAACTTCAACCCAAAATCCGCACGAGCAAGTGGTGGACAATATTTAGAAAAAAATGAAGGCGCTTTTTCATATTCATTAGGTAGCTGGGATAGAAGTGTTATGAGTGCCGAAGTGGGTGGCCCTAGCACTATTGGCGGTAAAGAGATGGGGTTCTATCTTTATGGAGAAGTTGAAAACTCAGGTAGTTATTACGAAAACACAGATACTGACCAAACTGTTTTACAAGCTTCTTTTAACGTAGATATCACAGATAATCTTCGCATAGAGTTTGGTGGTATGTACCACGATTACGATGGTAATCAAGTTGCAGGCTGGAACCGTTTAACCCAAGATCTTATTGATAACGGAACTTATATAACCGGAACGGCTCAACCACTGGATAGCGATGGAGACGGTTCAATTTCACATCAAGACTACGATGCGGTTGCACACCTAATAAATCCATTCATTTTCACACCATTCGAACCTTTAGATGGGATCAGTGCAGACTTTTTTGCACCTGAAATGGCCTTGGAAAATGTAGGCACCACTAAATTAGATGGAAGTCAGGTGCTGGTTGCTGCGGATGATGTTTTATCAAATATAGTTGAAACTTTATATTTTGATGTATTTTATTACACCAATAGTGGCTGGGAAATTAGAAACCAGTTTTTTTATGAAGCTTACGATAATCTAAATGAAAACGCCTATGGGTTCTCTCAGTTTCATGATAGCTCTGTTATCGAAAACAAACTAATTTTTGCCAATGAATACGAAACCAACGGTATGTTGGCAATGATTCAAATTTCACCTTCATTGCGCTACACAGATTTTAAACATGGCGATGACTTTAACAATGAGTATTTCGACCGACGAGACTTGACTATGGCATCGAGCGCGCTAGATCGTCGTTTACTTGCGACTCGCATAGACGCCGACTACACCACTTATTCTGAAGGTGATTATTTAAACCTAGGCCTTGCGTTTATGACTGATGTCACTTGGGATATGGGCTTAAACGTGGTTTTGGGTGTGCGTTATGATGAAATTGAAATTGATAGTTTCAGTCCAGGCGACCTACTGCAAGTGCGTACTCGTGTATTTGATAGTGGCGATCCGATAGAGGATATTAGCGCTAATGATACTGTTAACGGTATTTCTTGGAATGCCAGTATCTCTTATAAAACAGATTTTGGTTTAATCCCCTATATCACCATGGCTGAGCAAGCTACGTTGGTTGCTGGACAGGGTGCTGAGATAACGCCTGGACAAATACTAGCCGACGGCGCATTTGATATATCTGAGCTGTTTGAATATGGTGTTAAAGGTTCATTCCTAGATGATTCTCTATACTTTGCTATCTCTGTATATGAACAGGAACGTACTGACTTTAACGCACAAGCAATTATCACCAATGCCATAACCAACAATCAAGGTATGGAGGCAGAGCTTCGTTGGGTAGTCAACGATAACCTAGTGGTATCTGCTGGTTATACTAAGCTGGAAGTCGTTAATATTATTGATACAAGTGAAGACAATCCTTTTCCTAATCTATTTGGCTTTTTTGGAGCGGAAAACTTTCCTAATTTAGCTGATCCATCAGTACTTTATGGGGGTTCTGCAATCGGCACCAACGAGATTGGTGCTAATTCAGTATCAAACGCTGCCAGTATAAAAGCCGGTATTCCAAATAATATTTATACGTTTACGGCAACCTATGACTTCCAAAACGGCTTTGCAGTTAACAGTAGTGTGGTAAAAGCTGATGAGACCTTTTCTGACTTTTCACAAGCGGTACAGCTCCCTGCTTACACTTTGGTTAATGCAGGTGTATTTTATGATGCTGAAACTTGGACTGCTAGTGTTTCTGTGAAAAACTTAACAGATGAAAGATACTTCAGGGCTAATTTCCCTGATATATTTGGTGCTCAGATTGTATTGCCTGAACTTCCTCGGCATTTTCAAGCTAAATTTAGTTATAGATTTAATTAAAGCTTAACAAAACAACCTCGAGGGTAGATATGTGGTGTATTTACCCTTTTTTATTGGAGAAGGACCGTGTTAACTCATTTTTTTAATGTCACTCACTTAGCTGCTTTAAGTCTATTGTTATTATCTAGTTGCTCACCTCAAGAAACATCTGAAACTGAGGTTCAAAGTTCAAAACATACAATTGAAATAAAAGTTGTCGTTGTTACCATGTTTGAAATTGGTGCTGATGAAGGCGATAAACCTGGTGAATTTCAACTTTGGAAAGCGGGCCAAAAGCTAGATACTTGTTTACCTTTTGCCGTTTCACACCATGATATTTGTATCAATACAGAGACTGGCGTAATGGGTATAGTCACTGGTATGGGTACCGCTAAAGCGGCAACGGCTGTTATGGCATTAGGTTTAGATCCTAGATTTGATTTAACTCATGCATACTGGTTAGTTGCGGGGATAGCAGGTTTTGACCCTGCTGACGCATCCATAGGCGCTGCCGCTTGGGCAACTTGGTTACTCGACGGGGACTTGGCTCATCAAATTGATGCCAGAGAAATTCCTGACACTTGGTCGACAGGCTACTTTCCATTATTTACCACCGACCCATTACCGGAAAATCAGACTATAGACCTCGACAAGCTTAACAGACACGGTCAATCTTCAAATGGCGAAGTGTATCAACTTAATCCTCAGTTGACTGATTGGGCATATACTCTCACCAAAAATGTTGAATTAAACGACTACCCTGTTATGCAAGTCCTGCGAAATAAATACACAGGTTACCCCAATGCACAAAAACCCCCTTTTGTCTTAAAAGGGGAGCATATGGCAGCTTCAACTTTTTGGCATGGTGATTTATTAAACCAATGGGCGAATAACTGGACTCACTACTGGACTGCAGGGCAAGGAAATTTTGTCAGCTCCGGTATGGAAGATACGGGTAGTTACCAGTCAATAATTTACTTAGACAAGGTCAATAAAGTGGATAAATCTCGCTTTATGGTTGTGCGCACAGGGAGTAATTATTCTATGCCACCACCAAGTCTAACTGCAATTGAAAATTTGAGGTTAGAAAGTGGTGAAAATGGTTATGCAGGTATGCAGTCTGCTCTAGAATCTGCCTATTTGGTTGGCAGTAAAGTAGTGGATACTATTGTTGCTAATTGGTTGAAATACAAAACCACAATGCCATACGACGTGAAAGGTAATTTAACTGAGGTTAGCCAGCAACCGTTTACTCAAAGCAGTGAAAATTCAGCCTCAATTAGTGAATTATCCAGTGTAATCAGTAGTGAAAATATTATGACTGCAGAACAATTAGCTAAAGCACTTAATCTTGAACCTCATGTTGAAGGAGGTTACTTTCGCCAAACATTTAGTGCGGATCATAGACCTAACATTTCCACTGCAAATGGTGACAGAGTCACCATGACTAGCATTTATTACCTATTGAGCGCCCAATCCCCTATTGGTCATTTTCATATGAATCAATCAGACATCATGCATTATTTTCATACCGGTGATCCTATTACCTACTATATGCTCAACATAGACGGTAGCTTGCAGAAAACTATTTTAGGCCCAGACCCAACACTTGGGCATCAAATGCAGATGATGGTAAAAGGCGGCACATGGAAGGCGTCAAAAATATCAACTGATGGAAAATACGGGTACGGTCTGATTGGTGAAGCTGTTGCGCCAGGATTTGAATACGCAGATATGCAGTTAGGTAATACAGTTATGTTGTCGATGCAATTTCCACAGCATGCACAAGTTATCGAGGAACTGAGTCGAGAATAGCCATTCAACCTTGCAAAATAGTAATACTCGTAAACGATTCAACATAATGCCACCGATTAGGCCTTACCTGAGAGGCAAGGCACACCCAATAATAAAGAATAGTTATCAGCAGATGGCTATTTTTTCTAACCACTTAAGTTTTTGTTCTTCCTGCATAAAACTAGCATTAAAGCTATTTTTTACTAATTGATGTAAATGATGTTTCTCTACAGGTAAATGATCAATTATTGCAAAAAAGTTATCGTTTAAATATCCTCCAAAATAGCTTGGATCGTCGGCATTAATAGTAGCCATTAGTCCCAAGTTGAGTAATTCTAAAATATTATGATCTTGCATATGTTCAAACACTTTTAGCTTAGTATTAGACAGTGGGCAAACTGTTAGTGGGTGTTGTGATTGGATTAAAAACGTAATCAAATCTGGATCATCAATACTTCTTATACCATGGTCGATACGATTTACGTCTAACGCTCTCAGTGCTCCCCAAACATAATCTGCCGGACCTTCTTCCCCTGCATGAGCCACTCGCATTAAGCCCATTTTTTTTGCCATTTTAAATACATTAGTAAATTTTTCAGGGGGATTACCTAACTCACTACTGTCTAGTCCAACAGCAATTATATCGTCTAAATATGGCGCTGAGGCTTGTAATGTTTCAATAGCACTCTGTTCGGGTAGATGCCTTAAAAAACACATAATTAATAAAGAAGATTGCCCCCACTCTTGCTCTGCTTGTTGTATCGCCCTTTTAAAACCTTGCATAAATACATCAAATCCAACACCACGTACTGTATGAGTCTGCGGGTCAAACATAATTTCCACATGTACAGCATTATCTTCTTTGCACTTGAGTAAATAATTCCACATCAACTGATAAAAATCATGCTCGTCCTTAAGAACCGATGCACCAAGATAATAAAGATCTAGAAAACTTTGTAAGTCGTCAAAGTTGTAGGCGACTTTTACTTCTTCGATGTTTGAATACGGCAGTACAACCTGATTTTTCTCTGCTAAGGCCATCATTAAATTGGGTTCTAAAGAACCTTCAATGTGCAGATGCAGCTCTACTTTTGGCAATGAAGCTACCCATTGCTTCAACTCATTTTTAGTCATTTTTTCACCTGCATAATTTGATCTTCAACTCATCAATCATTGTTTGTACTTGCACCAAATTAAATAATTACGTCTAATGTTGGTGCAACACATTAGATCTTATCTACGTTTAGGCGTTTTATTTAAATTAAATAGAACGCCTAGAGCACAATTAAATTATTGTTTCTTCACGTTAGATAACGTCTAAAGTATGTTACCAGTATAAATCAGACCAATGCCAGACTAGGTGGTCAGCTTTTTGCTAATAACTTTTTGCTAATAACTTTTTGAAGAAAGCTTTTTATTAACAGCTTTTTATTAAGTACTCTTAAACAAAAAATAACATAAATGAAGTCACATCAAAACACGAGCTATAAATATGTCTAATTTTCTTGAACACTTTTTTAAACTTAAAGAAAAAGGTACCAACTTAAAAACTGAATTTATCGCAGGTTTAACCACCTTCGCTGCAATGTCTTATGTGTTGGTCGTTAACCCTAGTATATTAGGTGCAGGTGGTATGCCGATCGAAGGTTTAATCACAGTGACAGCCATAGCCGCATGTTTAGGTACATTATTGATGGCATTGATGACTAACTACCCCATCGCTATGGCGCCGGGCATGGGACTCAATGCTTTTTTCGCATTTACTATTTGTTTAACCCGAGAAATACCATGGGATGCAGCTTTAGGCATTGTATTTTGGAATGGTATTTTATTTTTATTATTGTCTGTTACAGGTGTCAGAACCAAAATAGCCGAAGCTATCCCAGCCGCACTTAAAATTGGTGTACAGTGCGGCATCGGATTATTTATAGCTTTTATCGGTTTGAAAAATGCCGGTTTAGTGGTTGATAACCCAGCCACTTTTGTTTCTATTGGTGACTTATCTGAGCCGGCCACTTTATTAGCCTTAGCAGGTATTATCTTAACCATTGTTTTAGTCATTAGAAAAGTGACAGGTGCAATCCTCATTTCCGTAATTGTATTAAGTGTCATAGGTGCATTTATCCCTGTTGGTGACGGATATTTAACTCAACATACTGATCAGTTTATTGGTCTTCCTGATGATATAAGCAGCACATTCTTTGCTATGGATATTATGTACCCTATTGAATTTTTCGCTGAAACGTGGGACCTAATTTTTGCACTACTATTCGTAAATATGTTCGACACCATAGGCACACTTATTGGCGTATCCCGCAAAGCAAACTTATTGGATGAACAAGGTAAATTGCCTAAAATGGGTAAGGCGATGACGGCCGACGCGGTCGCTAGTGTTATGGGGGCAGCCATAGGTACTTCACCCGTGACATCTTATGTTGAATCAGCAGCAGGCGTATCGGCAGGCGGAAGAACTGGACTCACGTCAGTATTTGTAGCCTTGTGTTTTATGTTGGCTTTGTTCCTTACTCCACTGATGAAAGTCATCCCACTTATGGCAACCACGCCAGCATTAATCATGGTGGGCATATTAATGATGGACTCTTTTAGAGAACTTGATTTTGACGACATAACATCCTTAGCCACCGCCACAGTTGCCCTAATCGCTATGCCGCTAACATTCAGTATTAGTGAAGGTATAGCACTAGGTTTTATTACTTACGTAGGCATAATGTTGGGTACAGGTAGATATAAAAAAGTGACCTTAATTACCTATATAATGGCAGCGGTGTTTGTATTGAGGTATGTATTGGATTTGAAGTAGAGCTTAGTAATACTCTATGCCTAAGGCGACATTATTATTGAAAATATCTGTAAAAACAGCCTCATACTCAAGATTACATTTTTTGGAGTAAAACCCGTCTTTTCTTCCGACTCATTTACTACTCTGTGATCATTGTTCCTAAATCTGTCATTTTGTTATAATTTCGCTTTGTCTTTGTATAATAAGACGCGAACCAAAGACAGTAAATGCTCTGTATTCACTGGTTTAACTATGTAATCGGTAGCGCCTGCATCTAAACATTTTTGACGGTTTTCCATCATCGCTTTTGCTGTAACTGCAATAATGGGAAGTGACTGAAATTTCTTTATTTTTCGAATAATTTGCATCGTTTGATAACCATTCATTATGGGCATCATAATATCCATCAAAACAATCTCAATTTCAGGGTGGATTTTTACCTTCTCTATTGCTTCTTTACCGCTTTCTGCAAACAACGTCACACAATCATGAGCTTCAAAAACAGACGTAAGAGTAAAAATATTTCTTACGTCGTCATCCACTATCAAGATGGTTTTACCCCATAATTGTGGATCATTCTCATGTACCTGTTGCATCATTAATCTTTTTGACTCAGGTAACGTTGATTCTACTGTATGTAAAAACAATGCTGTTTCGTCAAGCAAGCGCTCTGGCGTCTTCACATTTTTAATAACAATAGTTTCTGCAAAAAAATTAACTCTAGTTTCTTCCTCCTCTGTTAAATCTTTACTTTTGTAAATAATAATAGGTACGTTTTTTAAAAAGTATTCTTTCTTAATGGTTTCAATTAATGAAAGCCCACATTCATCAGGCAAGATAAGATCAAGCACCATACAATGGAACACTTGCGATTTAAGTGCTTTTCTGGCTTCTTTTACTGTTGCCACGGCTGTTACATGCACATCACCATTTCCAATAAGATCAATAATAGCAGCACGCCGTTTCTTATCATTTTCTACAACTAAAACCAGCTTCTGTTTTTGCTTTTTAAAAGCATCAATTTGATCAAATATGGCTTTCAGACTGTCATCGTCTATCGGTTTCTGTAGGCAAGAAATTGCCCCCTGTTTCAGGCTGCGATGGCTGACATCATCAACTGATAAAATATGAACCGGAATATGACGGATTCTCGGATCATGTTTAATACGATCCAGGACTGTCCAGCCATTCATAATGGGAAGTTTGATATCTAATATAACAGCATCGGGATGATATTCTTGAGCACATAATAAACCTACGTCACCCGTGGTTGCAACAATGCCTTTGAACCCGCTTTCGCGTGCATTGTCTAGTAGTATTTTCGCAAAGTTAAGATCATCTTCAACAATTAAGACAACTTTATCGCCGGCTGTAACAGCAATTCGGTCATCCTCTACTTGGCGTGCTAATTTACCCAGACGGCTTACTTTCAATTGTTTAGTGCCTCTAAGATTAGCAAGCGACACATCAATTTTAGGGCTAAATTTTAAATGGGATACCGGACTAATCGGATCAATGTAAACAGGTACGCTGCTATTGCCATCATCATCAGCTTGTTGTGGATAAATATGCGGAATAAATAGGGTAAATGAACTACCTTTATTTACCTCACTTTCTAAAACAATTTCACCAGCAAGTAAGTGCGCAATTTCCCGACTAATTGATAACCCTAAGCCTGTTCCCCCATATTTTCTACTGGTACTCCCATCGGCTTGTTGAAATGCTTCAAAAATAACCTGATGTTTGTCTGCAGGGATACCAATACCAGTGTCAGTCACATTAAAGGCTACAACAGTGTCCGCCTCATTTAAATGTATATTATTTTGTGTCCACCCAGTTTGTGCGTAATGAATGTTTAGGGTCACCTGACCATTATTAGTAAATTTAATCGCATTAGAAATGAAATTTTTAATCACTTGTTGCAAACGTTTTTCGTCGGTCAATATCGTTTTAGGTAACAATGGGTCAAGCTTAGTTTCAAATATAATACCTTTATTTTCAGCCATTAGTTGGAAACCACGAACAGCCCAGTTTTGAATACGTTGCAGGAAGATATTCTCTACTTGAACTGACATTTTGCCAGCCTCAATTTTCGCTAGATCAAGAATTTCATTTATTAATTCCAATAGTTCTATACCAGAATCATGAATAGTAGACATTTTCTCTACCTGTTTATCGGTAAAGTTTTTTTCTATATTTTTACGTAAGCCATCTGACAACACCATTAAACTATTCAGTGGTGTTCTTAACTCATGGGACATATTAGCTAGAAATTCAGACTTGTATTTAGACGAGATAGCCAGCTGTTGCGCTTTTTCTTCAAGTTGTATCTTAGCACTTTCAACTTCATGTTTTTGGTCTGCCAATACACGAGATTTTTCTTCTAACTCTTCATTTGTTTGTTGTAATTCTTCTTGTTTATTCTTAAGTTTTGCTTCTGATTCTAGTAAATATTTCGCTTGTGTTTCGAGTTTAACATTACTGTTTTTTAACTCTTCCTGCTGCTTTTGTAGCTCTTCAGACAATGATTGAGACTCGGTCAGCAGACTTTCTGTTTGAGCACTGGCAAGCACTGCATTGGCAACAATACCCAAACTCTCTACTAGCTGGTCAAGGAAATTAAGGCTAATTTCAGTGAAAGGAGTAAATGAGCCCAATTCCAGCACCCCTAATAGTTCATTTTCGAACACCACCGGTAAAACCACCACCGTGGATGCTCCAGCATTACCTAGTCCAGAACTGACCATAATATAATCATCAGGAATATTGTGCACCAGAATACGCTTTTTCTCCAAAGCCGCTTGACCTACTAAGCCTTGACCAATTTCAAAGCGGTTGGCAACAGACTTACGTTCATGAAAAGCATAGCTTGCCAACATAAACAACATTGGCTCATCAATATCTTTATTAAAGTTATTCTCTAACGCATAGAACACTCCATGTTGCACATCTAACAAAGCACATACTTTGGTGATCACAACATCAGCCAGCGCCTGTAAGTTACTATTTCCTTGCATTAAGCGAACAAAATTGGACAGGTTGCTTTTCAACCAATCTTGTTCGTTGTTGATATCTGACGTTTCTTTCAACGTCAGGATCATTTGGTTTAAGCCATTCTTTAATGTTTCTACCTCCCCTTTTGCCGCCACATCGATACTGCCGGTTAAGTTGCCCTGAGTAACATCGGTTACCACAGTTAAAATTGCACGTATTTGACGGGTCAGGTTGTCAGCCAACTCGTTTACGTTATCCGTCAGGTTACGCCATATGCCTTGAGCTTCTGGTACATCAGCTTGACCACCAAGTTTACCTTCGTCGCCTACTTCTTTTGCTACATAAGTCACCTGATTAGCAAACAAAGACAGGGTATCTGTCATTGAATTGATCGTATTTTTTAATTCCAGTACTTCACCTTGCGCCTCTACTGTGATTTTCTGTTCCAAATCACCTTTTGCCACAGCAGAAGTGACTCGGGATATATCTCTAACTTGATCCGTGAGATTGTTGGCCAAGCGGTTTACGTTAAGGGTTAAATCACCCCACGCACCGGTCACACCGGCCACTTTCGCCTGACCACCTAAAATACCGTCGGTGCCGACTTCCTGAGCAACCCGTGTTACTTCAGAAGAAAACTGGGTCAATCTGTCCACCATGGTATTAAGGGTGTCTTTTAATTCTAGAATTTCACCTTGAGCATCAACAGTAATTTTTTGTCCCAAATCACCATTCGCAACTGCTGTAGCAACAGAAGCGATATTACGCACTTGGTTGGTCAAATTATCAGCCATGCCATTTACGTTATTGGTTAAATCTTGCCAAGCACCCGACACATTTTTGACTTCAGCTTTACCGCCGAGTATCCCGTCCGTGCCTACTTCTTGAGCAACACGGGTCACTTCTGAGGCAAACTGAGTGAGCTTATCTACCATAATATTAATGGTATTCTTTAATTCAAGAATTTCACCTTTAGCATCAACAGTGATTTTCTGACCTAAATCCCCGTTAGCGACGGCTGTGGCAACCGTAGCAATGTTACGTACTTGGTTAGTCAAATTATCAGCCATACCATTTACATTATTGGTTAGGTCCTGCCATACACCGGCTACATCCCGTACTTCAGCTTTACCACCCAAAATGCCTTCAGTTCCTACTTGTTGCGCTACTCGGGTTACTTCTGATGAAAACTGTGTGAGCTTTTCTACCATAGTGTTAATGGTATCTTTTAGTTCAGCTACTTCTCCCTTGGCTTTTACTGTGATCCGTTGCGATAAATCACCTTCTGCTACTGCTTTAGCAACAGTGGCAATATTACGCACTTGGCTAGTCAAGTTATCAGCCATACCGTTTACATTGTTGGTCAAGTCTTGCCATACGCCGCCCACCCCAACAACATTTGCTTTACCACCTAAGACGCCTTCTGTGCCTACTTCTCTGGCTACACGTGTCACCTCAGAGGAAAACTGAGTCAGCTTTTGAACCATAGTATTAATCGTACTTTTAAGCTCTAACACCTCGCCTTTGGCTTCTACTGTAATACTTTGGGACAAATCACCGTTAGCTACGGCTGTTGCTACTGTGGCGATATTACGCACTTGGTTGGTCAAATTATCTGCCATACCGTTTACGTTATTGGTTAAATCTTGCCAAACACCTGCTACATTTTCTACGTTGGCCTTCCCACCTAATACGCCATCAGTGCCTACCTCTTGTGCAACCCTTGTAACTTCACTGGAGAACTGCTTAAGTTTTTCAACCATGGCATTTAAGGTGTTTTTTAGTTCTAGAACTTCACCTTTTACCTCAACCGTTATTTTTTGACTTAAATCACCATTTGCGACCGCTGTAGCCACTGTGGCAATGTTGCGAACTTGACCAGTGAGGTTATCAGCCATACCATTTACATTGTTGGTTAAATCTTGCCATACGCCTGCTACGTCGGGTACTTGAGCTTGCCCACCTAATTGCCCATCTGTCCCTACCTCGCGAGCTACACGGGTTACCTCAGAAGAAAATTGGGTTAATCTGTCAACCATAGTATTAAGGGTATCTTTTAATTCAAGTACTTCACCTTGGGCATCAACAGTAATTTTCTGTGAAAGGTCACCGTTCGCCACAGCGGTCGCAACTGTTGCTATATTTCGTACTTGTCCGGTCAAGTTATCAGCCATGCCATTAACGTTGTTCGTTAAGTCCTGCCATACACCGGCGACACCTCTTACTTCGGCTTTACCTCCTAACTTTCCTTCGGTACCCACTTCTCGAGCAACCCGGGTTACTTCTGACGAAAACTGAGTCAGACTATCTACCATAGTATTGATGGTAGTCTTAAGCTCAGATACTTCTCCTTTAGCATCTACTGTGACTTTTTGACTCAAATCCCCATAAGCCACAGCGGTAGCCACCGTTGCAATATTTCGTACTTGACTAGTTAAATTATCAGCCATATTGTTTACATTATTGGTAAGATCTTGCCATACGCCTGCTACATCAGGCACTTCAGCCTTACCCCCTAATTGCCCATCTGTGCCTACCTCACGAGCCACACGCGTCACTTCGCTCGAGAACTGGGTTAATCTGTCAACCATAGTATTGATGGTGTCTTTTAACTCCAACATTTCACCTTGAGCATTCACGGTAATTTTTCGACTTAGATCGCCATTCGCCACGGCAGTTGCCACCGTCGCTATGTTGCGTACTTGAGATGTGAGGTTATATGCCATGCCATTAACATTATTGGTCAGTTCTTGCCATACACCTGACACATCACGCACATCGGCGCTGCCGCCTAACTTACCCGCCGTGCCTACATCACGAGCGACTCTTGTTACTTCTGACGAAAACTGAGTTAATCTTTCTACCATAGTGTTCAAGGTTTCTTTGAGTTGCAGTACTTCACCTTTTGCTTGCACTGTAATTCGTTGTGATAAGTCACCGTTGGCGACGGCTGTTGCAACAGTAGCAATATTACGAACCTGACCGGTCAAGTTATCGGCCATACCATTTACACTGTTAGTTAGCTCTAACCACACACCCGACACACCTTTAATTCTGGCTTGACCACCCAAAATACCATCGGTGCCTACTTCAAGTGATACTCTTGTCACTTCTGAAGAAAATGAATTCAATAGGCTAATCATTTGATTGGTGATCTTAGCCACCCTTAAAAATTCACCTTTTAATGGACGGCCTTCAATTTCTAACGCCATAGGTTCGGTTAAATCACCTTTCGCTATAGCTGCTACCACACGGCCAAATTCACCCACAGGTTCGGCCATACCGTCAATGGTGCTATTGTAGGCATTAACGGTTTCTGACCAGTGCCCGGTTGCGGCATTGATAGAAACCCTCTGACTTAATTTACCTTCTCTACCTACTGCTTTCCCTACTCGACTGAACTCTTTTAGTAACAGTTGATTTAATTCGATAGATTCGTTTAATGCTCTGGCAATTTCGCCAGCAATGCCAGTCTGATTATCAGGCAAGCGAACAGAAAAATTACCATTGCGGTAGGCCCTTAACACTTTTAATAACCGTTTGTGATCAATCACCTCAGATTCGTCTTTCCATACTTGCAAAGCTTTAAGGATGTCTTGTGAATTCAGCTCTTTTATATTCATATGAGGTTTCTCAGTGAGCTATTTTTAAATAGTGGACGTTAAAACAATTAAACATGCTGATAACTAAAAGAATTTTTGTGCGCTTAGATACACAAAACCTTCAATATAACATTTGAGAATAAGCTCTAAGCTTTTTGAGTCTGAGTTTTTTTGAATGTAAGCATTGGCACCAAGAGAGATACATTCGTGATAATCACGTTTCGAATTAGAACCGGTCATCATCATAATCGGCACACCCATGGTTCTATCTTCTTGGCGTAATGAGGCTAATATTTCCTTACCGTTGGTGCCTGGTAGTCCAATATCTAAAATCAATAGATCAGGCAACTTAGGCTTAGTGATGTCGTCCATCCAAGCCAGTAAGTCGCTTCCTATTAGCAGATTTGAATATTCTCCTTGATACTCAATTTTCTTCAAAATTCTTTTCATTATTCTGATATCGCAATCATCATCCTCGCCATGGAGAATAAAGAAATTACTATCGTTATTTATCATAAAATCATCCAATTAAAGCGGCAGTTTGACGGTAAAAGATGCACCCTCACCAACCTTAGATTTTACTTGGATAGATCCTTTATGTTGCTCAACAACGGTTTTACAGATAGATAAACCGATGCCACTTCCTTCGAATTGATCTTTGGTAACAAGTCGAGTGAAAGGCTCAAAAATTTTATATGTATTCGCTTGATCAAAACCAATACCGTTATCAGTAACGGTGATGATATGATTTTTATTATCTTCTGAATGTGAAATAGTGATCAACGGACTCTCTTTATCGTTGTATTTACAAGCATTACTGATTAAGTTTTGCATCAAATGTGTCAACAATGATTTATCGCCTTTAATCGATGGAATATTGTCTCGCTCTACCTTAATATTTTTAGACACTATAATAGGTGTCATAATGTTGATAACGTAATCCAATATATTGTTGATATTCACATCGGTCACTTTTTTCTTTTCTGATGTCACTCGCGCGTAAGTAATCACATCGTCAACTAACTCAGTTAATATATCTGTACTTTTTTGAATGCTCTGCATTTCTTGTTTTACTGCTTGATCATCTTGGCTTTCAATGGCTTCTTTTAAGAAAACAAGGTAGTTTTGAATATGCCTAATTGGCGCTTTCAAATCATGGGAAACAATGAAAGCAAACTTCTCTAGTAGATTGTTAGAACGTTCTAACTCAAGAGCTTGTTCCTGTAGTGTGTTTTCTACTGCTTTTTGAGTGGAAAAGTCGATAATAATACCTATCAACTTTGACTGTTTCCGCTGTTCATCTAGCTTGAATTCACCTTTGCATATCATCCAAAAGACATCCCCATCAGCTGATATGAAGGACATAATTTCCTCAACTTTTAATCCACTAAGATGAGTTTGCGCAAACTTTAGTTTGAATTCTTGGGCATGTTTACCCAAAAGACGCTCGAGGTTAGGGCGATTATCACCATAACCCAACTTTTGATAAAAGGAAGGAGAGAAGAAAACTTCATCGGTTTCTAATATCCATTCAAAATAGCCATCGGAAATTGCGTTTATGGTGTTATCAAAGCAAATTTGTGATTTTTCTAAGGCTTTTTGAGTAGCATGTAATTTCGTCACATTAACAAAGGAAATGACTACTCCTTCGTTAATAGTATCATCAGCGCTTTTATCAGTTGATGTGTAGGCATTAATACGTACTAAATAGATCAGTCCGTTTTCATCTTCTACTTTTTTTTCAATTAATTCACCACCATGAAAAATCTCGTACACGTCTCCCTGTATTTCCTGTATCAACAATCCTTTAGCTGTAATAAAAGGTCGTCCAAAATCACTATTAACAAGGCTGAATAACTTACCTGCCATGGGTGAAAACTTACGAATTTTAAGATCTGCATCTAAAAATAAAATACCTAAATTTGACTCACCTATAATACTGCGTTCATCCGATCTGAGTTCTACACGTTCCCGTTCTGTATGTTGAAATTCAGCATTAACAAGAAATAACTCTTCGTTGACCGACTGCATCTCTTCATTGGTACTTTGCAACTCTTCGTTAGAGGCCAACAACTCTTCATTTGAGGCCAGCAACTCTTCATTGCTGGTTTCTAATTCTTCAATTGTGGTTTGTAAATTCTTTTGAACAAATATAAGTTCCTCTTCATATTTTTTATGTTTTATTTTCGAAAAGATCGTTTTTTGTTCTTGAGGCTTTAAATCGATTATCGCAGACTCATTAGCGTCCAATGTATTCGCAGTATCTGATTCCGACAACGATATGATAAAATAATTTAAATCGCTGGGCGATTCCGATAACACCGTCATCGAAACATCAACAGCTTCGCAGTTATTAAAACCCTCTACTGCTTTGGCTTTCAGAGGTTTGTAATGTTTCATCATACTGTGCAGCATTTGAGTCAATACAACCTTTGCGCTATCACCCACTAAAGAGGTGATATTTAATGATGCAGCCCCAAAATTAAACGTTAGATATTTTCCGGCGTCTCCAAACACATGCAATATATGACCTTTCTCATCCACTAACACACTTGTTGGTACATGTTTTTGCAACAATATCTCCAATGCTTTTTTACTTTTAGTGCTTGTTGGGACGTTGTCTATCGCAATTACAGAAGATGGTATGTTTGGCGCTAAACTACTACGTACCACAAGTGGCATGACGTCGGGTCTCAAGGTGCTTCGAGTTTTACGAAAAAGGCGGTTTACTGTATCAACTATCTCAAAATCCCTAGCATGTGATCCAATCGTTTCACTAGGGCCCATTAATAATAGCCCCTGATTTGTTAGAGAAAACGACAGCAGACTCAGCACTCTTTGTTGCACTGCGGTATTAAAATAAATCAATAAATTGCGACAAGATATAAGATGAGTCCGAGTAAAAGGGGGATCTTTTAGAAGGTTATGTTGAGCAAACACAATCTTTTTGCGAATTTCAGGCAAAATTTGATAGTTACCTGAAGATAAGTGAGTGAAAAATCGGATTCTATATTCAGGATTTAGGGACTGCATTGCTGCTTCATCGTATATGCCCGCTGCAGCTTGCTGTATAGATTTATGATGAATATCAGTGGCAAATATTTTAAAAGGTTTATTACCATTAGGATCCTTGCTCATGAGATCTGCGAACATCATCGCCATACCATAGGCTTCTTGTCCAGAAGCGCATGCTGATACCCATATTCTTATTTCTGGCTCGTCCTTAAATTTCTCCAGTAATTCAGGAATTAACCTTTTGACAGAATTATAGGCGTCAATATCGCGGAAAAACTGGGTGATACCAATGAGTAAATCCGAATACAGCGCTTCTAATTCGTCCTTATTAGATAACAGAACATTGATGTAATCTTTCAGTGATGCTGATTTCTGGTAAGACACTCTGCGCTCAATGCGTCGGGTTATCGTTGAAGGCTTGTATTGGGAGAAATCAAGGTCGAAGGTATTGTTTAATAAAATCAATATTTCATAAAACTCACTGACCTCTGCATTCAAATTAACCAAATTAAATGGCTGTTCTACCTTGGCTATGCGTTTAGAATATTTAACCAGCGCACTAGGTATGCTCTGTGGACTATAGACCAGGTCAATTTTATTGGTTTTGATGGCATTTTTAGGCATTGAATCAAACTTACAACTTTCGGGCGTTTGTATGATAACAAAGCCACCGCTATCATGGACTTTCACCACACCTATACTGCCATCTGAACCTGTACCTGAAAGTACAATAGCCACACTTTTATCCTGATAGGTTTCGGCTAATGACCTAAACAATCTATTAATCGGTAAGTTGATGGTTTCATTATTCTCTGTCTCGGTAAGATATAGCTTTTTATTGGCAGCAATCATTACTTTTTTGGGTGGCAGTAAATAAATAGTATCCGCTTCAATGACCATTTTATCTTCAGCGACTTTAATCATGATCTTAGTTTTTCTGGCCAGTAATTCCGCCATCATGCTTTTGTAGTCTGGGGATAAGTGCTGAACCACTACAAAGGCCATGCCCGTTTTTATTGGCATATTAGAAAACAATAATTCAAGGGCCTCCAAACTTTCCGCTGAGGAACCTATACCTACCACATAGCTGGGTAGTTTGACCTTTGATAAATCAATATTACTTTCTGCTGTATTATTTTTTGATATTGTTGCTTGTTTTGACTTAGTAGCAAAGTTTGTCCCAACTTTTTCATCAACTTTTTCATCTACTTTTTCATCTACTTTTTCATCTACTTTTTTTATCTTTGCTTTATTAGCTGAAGTATTATTTATTCTCATTTAAGACCTGCCATACATCATGCAGATGTTTCAAATTTTGGATTACTGTAGAGAGTGTATAACCATGATTACTGTTTGTTTCATCATGTTTTAGCAGGGTTTCAAGAGGCTTAATTAGGTCTCTTTCTAGAAAAGCTAATTGTTTTTCTATGCTCTTAACAGCATGAATACGCTGGGCTTGGCGAACTATGAAGCCTACTTTACGATATACAGTTTCAGGGTCCAGAGGTTTGAGCAAAAAGTCGACTGCACCAAATTTATAGGCTTTTAGTGTTTCGTTTTCACTGAAGACTTTACCGGTGATCATAATAACAGGGATTTGTGAGTGAGCTGGCGCATTGCTTAACGTTTTTAAAAATTCAAAACCGTCCATATCAGGCATGCTGACATCTAATAGAATACAGTCAATGGGCTGTTTGAGTATGATCAACAGAGCCTCTTTTGCAGAGGTCGTTTTTATAATATTGGCATCAATCCCGCTCAACACATCTTCTAAAGCAATAAGGCTAGATATCTTATCATCTACCGCAAGTATTTTTATCGAATGCATAAATACCCTTATTACTAGTTGCTATTAAAAAACATTGATTATCTGAAAATTAGCTAACGTGCAACATCAGATAACCAGATATAGACGGCTTTTTATGGCTGCAAAGCGTAAATCTAGTGCAAAGCGTGAATCTAGACTCACATTTAAAACTAATTAAGATTTATCTTATGTGAATTATCAGAATGGTAAATAGGTAAAAACACTTAATTTATATGTCTATAAACAACTATTTGCAAAACGATTTAAATACAGATGAGAGAACTTAATGTGAATACAAAGACCAATATTGTAGTTCTATTAATTAGAACTTAGGACTTAACATCGCACGCATTCATTGATGAATGACATCCATTCATTCGTCTCACTTACCCTTAACTTTAATTAAGTTAATAACCAACGTGACACACTGATTTACGTACCTTACTCAGTATGAAATAGGTATCCAGCGCAGAAACTGGCTAACAAAATTACCTAAAAGAGTGTTCTGAATATTGGACGTTATATATGCTAGGGTCTTATAAATAGCCACCCAAAGGAGGTTGTCATTAGCCGCCATGCAGCTATATCTGCAATGACGATCAGTTCAGCCGATTTATTTTGTGTGTCTAATGCATCGGTTGTGATGATACTGCCTGTGATGTCTAAGTTTTTTAGTAGGGAAGGTAAGGCGGTTATTTCATTCGATTTTTCATCCACTTTCACTCGTCCAAGTGCCAGCTGATTATCATGTGACCATGCGTCAACCATATAAATAGCTGATTTATTAGAAGACGAGGATCTTCAATGTCTTAGAAATGTACGATAAGTGTGGGCTCGTATTTGGTCAATTTACGTCGTGTAAAGCGAAGTAACAGTTCAAATTAGGGGGACCTGTGTCAAGCAATTTTTAATGCGATTCCTTTAGGTGACGGGTAGTGATTTTAATTATCGTCAGCTTAATATGAGTTTAATATAAGTACTTCTAATAATTTGCATGACTGTTTATTATACTTGCAGTACGACTCAGACATGTTTGAATCCAGATTGACTCACATTGCTATTTTTATCCAAAACTAACAATTTTAACCACATTTATATTACGACATATACCCGTGATCAGACATTCCGCATCTTTTTGAGTCTCAAATTATTTTTACTTAGCTCAAGCCTGACTAATCCACAGACGCATCTGGTCTTGCCGGTAAAATTGTTCTCGCCAATTGTCAATATCGCCAAAACTGCCGGATTAACAGCACGGTGTACTCCTGACTAAGACTAAACCAGTTTACACTCGACAAACTTCCGGAGTAAATAACCGGATGATCTTTTCTTTTTCTTCATTCAACCCCGTCATGCAACTGCCCTAGTCCGGCATATAAACCCGATGAATACCACCCATTGTCTGAAATACCCAGCGTAATGTAGGCCTCTTTCATAGCGTGGCAAGGGAGGCCTGTTTGTATCGTCAGGGTAAAGATGCTCAACGGCATAATCTCCACACACTTTTATACTGGATATGTCTAGATGCGCGTTTTGTCTGCCTGTAGCCTGAATGATTTCCTGTGAGACCTCATTAGCCATATCCGCCAACAGTGCTAGTCCCATATTTATAGATGGTGTCCAGCGTTCGCCCATGTACATCATTATTCAAATGTTGCGCCTCAATCCCTTCACCCATCAGTGCACAAACACCTTTACCTTCAAAGATGGTCGGTGACAAATAAATAGGATTTTGAGTAGAGCCGAGTCCATTAATGATCATGGCTTTGATGCTCTGGCCATGGGTGATTATTGCACCGTGCGTTTTAGAAATTAGGACTCTGGCGTCTATTCTCTGTACTAGCTTCAGCGTATCAATTGCGATGAGTACATTAGTTAGTGCATCGACTTCACTTTCGTCAGTATTTCTGAAGTTCACCTTGCTAACAATTACCGAAAATCTTATTTGCATTTTAAAACGCAGGACGCGAAAAAACAAATAACATTCTATTTAAAATAACCTTAAAACAATAAAACCCTTTAAATAACAACGATAAACATTGTGGCACGTAATGTGAAGTTACCATGTAACTCTCAGTAAATTAAGGTATGCCATATCAAACAATTTTCGTTAAACGGAATTTTACTCGTTAGCTTGTTTGCCTGTTCAGGTTGTGTTTCCACCTCGATAAGTGACTCTTTAGCTGCAATTGAGCACGAAGATACAGTAGCCAATAATAGAGCCGTTAATAAAAAATTGTTAACGAGTATCCAAGCATTACGACGCTCACAAAATATAGCAGTAAAAAGCTACACCTTCGCTTATGACCTAAATAATAAAGAATTAAATGACGAAGATAAAATCAAAATCGTCAGCTTAGTAATCAATAAGGAGCAACACATTATCATTAATATTGCACCGGCAAAAGGAACAAATAATTTTGAAAAATTAGCGCTTTCAATGGAACGAGCCGAAGTATTACGAATGTATATAGGTCACTTCAATAAGAAGGTAACTATCAAATTTGATCCTAAATTATCAACGAACACTATGATTTTATTTACAGATGTCTAATACGACAACATCATTAATGGTGAATATTCACCTTATTTTGGCAGCAATATGGCGTCACCGGTATTTAATTATATTGCCAACAATGATATTACCCTTTATCGCGGTAATTATATTCTTTCTCGCCCCAAGAACTTGGGAAACACACACCACGATATTGGTACAAGAAAGTGCCAAAATGAACCCTTTTCTTGAAGATTTATCAGTATCAACTGATTTAAAAGACAGAATGGCTACTTTAGATACCTTGATGCATAGCCGACATATGCTAATTAATGTTGCGCATGATTTAACATTAATAAATGAAAAATCAACTAACTTTGAGACGGATGATCTCATTACAAAATTATCCGCTTCACTCAAGGTAAACTGGATTGGTAAAGATCTTGTGAAGCTTATTTACCGCACAGACTCCCCTGAAAACATAGTTGATGT
>JAWUXU010000134.1:0-31456 GCA_034111145.1 Paraglaciecola sp. | reverse complement strand
TGTCTTACAGCCGTTTCATCAATGGTTTGAAAAAAGCCTCTGTTGAAATAGATCGTAAGATTTTAGCCGACATAGCGGTACATGACAAAAATGCATTCGTTGCATTAGTAAATGCAGCTAAAGGTGCATTAGCATAATTTTTAGCTAAATTTTTTTAATCAACAGTTTAAGTTCTTTCAGGGAACGGCGAGCATGATGCTCGCCGTTTTTCTTTGTGAAATCTAAAGTTAACGCTCAGTTATTTCTCAGTTTGAATATAAGTTATTAACAACGGCTTTGAGTGCTTTGTTATCAGGGAAAAATGAAAGTCCTTTTTTAAATGTCGCCAAGGATTTTTGAGGGTCATCTGCATTTTTATAGCCGTCACCAAGATTAATATATGCGTTAGGTGAATCTGGGTACCATCTTAGATTTAACGCTAAAAAGCCTATCCCCCTTTGGGTATCCATATCAAATTGATCATTAGACATTTGATCCTGAGGGAACCAATTCACTAAACTTTCATTTAATTTTAATTCAACTCCCAGCTTTTCTGACAGTCTAGCGAAGTGCAACTCCAATTCAGTCGCCGGGCGAAATCTGGTCTCTTCGTCAATCATGTAGCCTTCAAATATAAACCTCATTCCGTTATAAAAACTCAGGATTGGCATAGTTTGGTGGTTTTCTTCGAGGCCATATACTCTGGAACCAAAGTTCAATCCGGGCTTCTGAACTGATTCAAATTTTTCAATCAGTTCTAACATAGTTTTCTTTTGGGTATATATTTCCCACTCTTTTTGACGTTGATATGAATAATTGCACTTTATTGAGTTTTTGGCGGGATAAAAATTGCTCGCTTCGTTTCAACATTATTTGTTCGTCCCACCACATACTCGGATCAATGGCGATATAGCCATCGAATATATTTTCCAAACGTAAAATTGGCAGATAAACTTTGTTTTGAAAAGCAAACTAAAATTAAAACGAAAAGAACGGGAAGAACTTTTTTCAAACTGTCATCCTCAATAGAGTGTATTAATTACAAAGGTTAGGATTATTAGTCGTCACTAAACAACAAAAGGTTTAATTCGAACAATAGTCCCATGGTTGATTATTTACACGAGATAAAGGTTTTCCAATAGTTTTCATTTTTTATTCCCATGTAAACTATGCCAGCCAGCAATCCCTAAAAATCTGATATTTATAGATATTTTCCATTGATTTAGTATTCAGACCACAACACTTTTAATGTAGAATACGCTGCTATTTTATATTAATTCGTTGATTGAAACCGCTATGTGCCTGTTTCGTTGACAATATTTATTCTACTTCGGGGAATCTATGGATCTCAGGGCCATCATTACGCAGGCTGAAGAACAGATCAATGCGGCTCAAGACGTTAATGTTTTAGACACTGTACGCGTTGACTTTATGGGTAAAAAGGGACGGATGACCGAGTTACTTAAAGGCTTAGGTAAACTGTCCAATGAGGAGCGTCCTGCTGCAGGTCAAAAGATCAATCAGGCCAAACAGAAAATTCAACAATTGATCCATGCTAAAGGGGTGTTATTACAAACCCAAGAGCTTAACCAAAAGTTGGCTGGTGAGACCATTGATGTCTCGTTGCCAGGAAGAGGGACAAGTAGAGGTGGTTTGCACCCAGTCACTCGCACTATTAATCGTATCGAGAGTTTTTTTAATGAATTGGGTTTTAGCGTTAAAACAGGGCCAGAGATAGAAGATGGGTTTCATAACTTTGATGCATTGAATATTCCAGCGAACCATCCAGCTCGTGCTGATCACGATACTTTTTATTTTAATCCTGATGTGATGTTGCGTACTCAAACTTCAGGTGTGCAAATCCGCACAATGGAAGTGGAGCAGCCTCCTCTTAGGATAATTTCACCCGGTCGCGTGTATCGTAATGACTATGATCAAACACATACACCCATGTTTCATCAGGTTGAAGGTTTGATGGTCGACAAAAATGTTAGTTTTGCTGAACTAAAAGGCATTTTGCATGATTTTTTAAACAACTTTTTTGAACAAGACTTACAAGTACGTTTTCGGCCCTCATATTTTCCTTTCACTGAACCATCTGCAGAAGTCGATGTGATGGGCAAGAATGGTAAATGGTTAGAGGTTTTGGGCTGTGGCATGGTTCATCCCAATGTGCTAAAAGCGGTCAACATTGACCCAGAAGTTTACACTGGTTTTGCTTTCGGTATGGGCGTAGAACGTTTAACTATGTTGCGTTACGAAGTGAATGATTTACGTGCCTTTTTTGAAAACGATCTTCGTTTTCTTAAGCAATTTAATTAGGTCGGGTCAAGAATATGAAATTTAGTGAAAAATGGTTAAGGGAATGGGTCAGTCCATCTGTATCAACAAATGAGTTATCAGAACAGCTGAGCATGGCCGGCCTAGAAGTTGACAGCGTTGAAGCCGTGGCTGGTGATTTTTCTGGTGTGGTTGTGGGTGAAGTGGTTGAATGTGGCCAGCATCCTGATGCAGATAAACTACAAGTGACAAAAATCGATGTGGGTGGCGATGAACTATTAGATATAGTTTGTGGCGCATCTAATTGTCGTCAAGGTATTAAAGTCGCTGTGGCAATAGTAGGGGCAGTGTTACCGGGTAACTTTAAAATTAAAAAGGCCAAGTTACGTGGACAACCTTCCTTTGGTATGTTGTGTAGCTTTTCTGAGCTAGGTATATCTGACGACCATGATGGCATTTTAGAATTACCGATAGACGCGCCTGTTGGCGAAGATATTAGAGAGTATTTACAACTTGATGATGTGACTATTGAAGTGGACCTAACACCTAACCGCGCGGATTGTTTAGGCATTAAAGGTCTAGCTCGTGAAGTTGGGGTGCTGAATAAAATTTCAGTTAACGAACCCCAGGTACCTATAGTTACACCAAGCATTACTGATAGCCGAAACATTCAATTGCTTGCTCCTCAGGCCTGTCCCCGTTATTTAGGGCGTGTGATTAAGAGTATTAATCTAGATGCAGTGACTCCTTTGTGGATGGTAGAAAAACTTAGACGTTCAGGTGTCAGAAGTATTGACCCTGTTGTAGATATCACTAATTTTGTGTTGTTAGAGCTTGGTCACCCTATGCATGCGTTTGACAATAACAAACTTGAAGGTGATGTAGTGGTTCGTTTTGCAAAGCAAGATGAAAAGCTCACCTTGTTAGATGGCAATGAAGTCACACTCCAGGACAACACTCTAGTGATTGCCGATAGTAACAAGGCTTTAGCTATGGCCGGTATATTTGGTGGTCTTGATTCCGGTATGACCAGAGAAAGCAAAGATATTTTTCTTGAAAGTGCGTTTTTTGCACCCGATGCTATTATGGGAAAAGCGCGGCAATATGGTTTACATACTGATGCATCTCATCGTTATGAAAGAGGTGTTGACCCTCAGTTGCAGCAGGTTGCAATGCAGCGAGCTACTCAGTTGCTGCTTGATATTGTAGGTGGTGAAGCGGGCCCAGTGATTGAGGCTATAGACCTGGCTTTTGTTCCAAATAATCGTTCGGTATCGTTAAGGCACAGCCGCTTAAGTAAAGTATTAGGTATTGAAATTGCTGCCGACACTGTGACCGATATTTTTAAACGCTTAGGCTTTAGTGTCTCTTTTGAGGAGAACGTTTCTTGTGAAAAGAGCGTTTCCTTTGAAAATAGTATATGGAAAATTAGTGTACCGCCTTATCGTTTTGATATTAGTATCGAAGAAGATTTAATTGAAGAAGTCGCTAGGGTATATGGATACAACCAGATACCTGATATTTCGCCAGTTGCAAGTTTGAAAATGTCGCAACATCAAGAACAAAAAATACATTTAAGCCAACTGAAAAATACCTTGGTTGAAAGTGACTACCAAGAAGCTATTACATATTCATTTGTTGACCCAAAAATTCAATCTTTATTGTACCCTCAAATAGAAGGTTTGCAGTTACCTCACCCTATTTCTTCTGAAATGTCGACTATGCGTGTAAGTTTGTGGACGGGCTTATTACAGTCGGTATCATACAACCAAAAACGCCAGCAAAGTCGCGTTAGACTATTTGAGTCTGGCCTGCGTTTTATGCCCGATGACAATGAAAAGATGGGTGTAAAGCAAGAGCTTGTTATCAGTGGTGTTGCTTGTGGTTTAGTGGCGGATGAAAACTGGGATAACCCAACGCGATCAATTGACTTTTTTGATGTGAAAGCTGACGTGGAAAATCTTCTTAATTGCGCTGGTGTAGTGGATTATCGTTTCGAAAGCGCAAGTCATAGTGCTTTACACCCTGGTCAATGTGCTGAAATTTTCGTCGGCGATACGATGCTAGGAACCATTGGAGCAATACACCCCAAATTTGAAAAGTCATTGGGGTTAAATGGAAGATGTTTTGTCTTTGAATTGGAAATGAGCGCTTTAGGTATAAATAAATTGCCTAAAGCCCAAGAGATTTCAAAATTTCCTGCAAATCGACGTGACATTGCAATCGTAGTAGATGATGGTAAAGTGGTTGGGGATATTTTGGATTGCATAGAAAAATCTGGCGCAAATCAATTAGTTGGCCTAAACTTGTTCGACGTGTATAGAGGGAAGGGAATTGCACCAGGAAAGAAAAGCCTAGCGATTTCACTTATCTTGCAAGATAAAACTAAAACACTAGAAGAAAATGACATTCAGGCAACAGTAGATGGTATTTTAGCTACGTTGTCGCAAAATTTTGAAGCATCTTTGAGGGATTGACGGTATGGCGTTAACCAAAGCCGAAATGGCAGAACATTTATTTGAAAAGCTTGGTATCAATAAGCGTGATGCTAAAGATCTAGTCGAAACTTTTTTTGAAGAAGTGCGTGAAGCTTTAGAATCCGGTGAACAAGTCAAATTATCTGGATTTGGTAATTTTGATTTAAGACAAAAAAATGAACGTCCCGGTAGAAACCCTAAAACCGGAGAAGATATTCCAATTAAGGCGAGACGAGTCGTCACTTTTAGACCGGGGCAAAAACTTAAAAGTAGAGTTGAGAGTTCCAAACCAATAGATTAAATTGATAATAGTCCTACACTAAAAAACCCGGTCGATACCGGGTTTTTTATGGGCGCACAACATATATCTAGATAACAGATATCAGTGCTTTGGCTAATGTATCAACGTTAGCTTTACTGATCCCTGCAATATTGACACGGCTAGAGCCAACAAAATAGACACTATGTTGGTCTCGCACAGCTTGCACTTGCTCTGGCGTAATACATAAAAATGAAAACATACCTTTTTGTTTTTTAACGAATTCAAAATCTTTGCTTGAACCGTACTCATTCATTTTTGATACCAGTAGTGAGCGAAGATCTTGCATACGACATCGCATAGCTTCTACCTCTGCCATCCATTCATGGCGTAATACGTCATCATTCAAAATAATATCGACCAGTGCTCCCCCGTATGAGGGTGGCATAGAGTAAATACCACGGGCAATGAATTGTATTTGGCTTTGAATAGCTTGTCGGGTTTTGCTGTTTTCGGTGACCATCACGGCAATTCCGACTCGTTCGCGGTATAAACCAAAGTTTTTAGAGCAAGATGCCGCAATAATCACTTCAGGCAAGTTGTTGACTAACAAACGCATTCCGTAGGCATCCTCTTCTAAACCATCACCAAAACCTTGGTAAGCGGTATCCACAAAAGGAATAAATCCAGTCTTTTGCGCAAGTTCTAATACAACATGCCATTGCTCTTTGGTTAGGTCTGCTCCGGTAGGGTTGTGACAGCAGCCGTGTAATAACACCACATCGCCTTTTTTGACTTGACCAAGAACTTCAACCATAGCGTCAAAATTTATACTGGCATTGGTTTTATCAAAGTAAGGATAAGTTTCAATCGTCAGTCCAGCATTGCCAATCAGCGGTATGTGGTTGGCCCAAGTTGGGTCACTGACCCAAACGGTAGTGTTTTCATCACAGCGCTTAATCAATTCTGATAAAATTCTTAACGCACCGCATCCACCAGGCGCTTGCACTGCGGCTATTCTGTCCGCTAACAATACTGGGTTGCCTTTGCCTAACATCAGCTGCAACATACCATCAATGTAACCTTGAACACCTTCAGGAGTAATATAGGTTTTAGAGTCTTCTTTATCAAAAAGAATGACTTGTGCTTTGGCCACTGAATTTAGGATAGGCGTGTGACCTTGTTCGTCTTTATAAACGCCTACGCCTAAGTCAATTTTGCTAGGATTAGTGTCCGCTTTAAAAGCAGTAGATAAACCTAAAATTGGGTCGGCAGGAAGCTGAGGCAATACTTCAAACATGATGTTCCTTAATGATAAAATAGCTGGGCGGTTAATGAAAACACATTATGCCATTGGTAAAACAAAATTCGAGTTAAATTAGTACTACTTTATATTAAAATTAAAACTCTGGCTGGAGGTGCAGGTTGCAGCATTGTTGTATGTGCGTTCGTACCAGGTAACGTTTTGCTGCGTATCGATTTTTAACACTGTTGAAGAGCGGGTGCCATATTCATCGCCAAGAATAAAAATAGAGGATAAACGGCGTTCCCAGTCAATAGGTACACCCGTTTGCGGCAGATCTTCGTCAGCGGCTAAACTTTTATCTAACAATAGCTTAAACAATATATCTGGGTTGATATCGTGTCCATCTTGACAATATTCTCGCAACTTACCCACTCCCTTGTTAATTTTGGGCCAAGGGCTATTTAGACTCGCATTGGATAACCCATAATAACCGTCCGTTAATGGTTGTATCTGGTCCAAATGATTATTGTATACCGATAGTGCATTCCATTTACCAAACAATAGGTTGTAGCCGTTGTAGCTATTTTTACTGGTACTTAATGTCTGATGATAGTTGTTAACTGGTTTTTGCAGATAGTGGCTGACTAATTCGCCCCGTGTAATCGCATCGGTAGACACTTTTTTTGGATCGCGAATATTGGTTAAAGATGCGATGTAACCGCGTTTATTGATCCCCATCCATGTGCCGCCTGCCTGCAAATCTTTGCCTGCAATAATCCCATATTCTCCTTCCCAGAGTCGAGATTGCGAAGTTCTACGGTTGAAAAACTCATCACGATTAGCAGCAATAATTAATGGGTAATCTTTATGCTGATTAACAGCAACAAATAAAATACACATAAACCCCTCTACTCATTAATCCTTTAGCCATCAACCCTTTAGTCATCGAGCCTTTAGTCATCAATCCTTTAGTCATAAACCCCTCTGGTCTTGTAAGCCTCTATGGCGCAGTTAAGCTAAGCGTTTATTTAGTTTTAAGCTTATCAACTTGGGTAAACAAGCCATTAGCGTTATCAATAAAGTCATTTGTTTTTACTGCAAACGTAATATTGTAGGTGGGTGGCAGTAGTATCGGGTTGTAGCTAGGCCTGGAATTAAATTCGTCAGTGTTTAAAAAGCCCAGGGTATAAATAGGGATCAGTACGATAAAGGTCATCGTAGATGCAACGATATTGCGCCTGTGATTAGTTTGATGAAATGCAATAAATAAACTTAACCATATGAAACCACCCACAACGAGTGCAAATATGACCAACTCAAGCCATATAAACCAAGCATCAGGGTGAATATTAAATATCGCTATCTTCTGCAACAAAATCAGCCCATTGGCGAGCAGAACTGTTAATAATGTTAGACTGAACTGGCTAACAATATGACTTTCTTTATTAACAACTTTAGCTAAAATCGCAAAGCATAAAGGCCATAAACAAATAATAGCCAATTGCCCTAGCTCAGAGGGAAGTGCTTTAATCAAACTAAACTCTTGTACGCTGCTCAAGTATTTTGAAAGTAATAAAAAGCCCACACAAACTAAAGATAAACAAATAGCTAAAAAACTTTGGTTTAACCAACTAATATTTTCTTCTAATTCGCTCAAAGCCATAGCTTCAACTAAAGGCACTTTAGTATCGATTATCCTTAATCGAGTGCGACCTATTTTTATGACGTCATTGGAATTAAGGGTCGCTTGTCTAACGAATTTATTATTCACTTTGATGCCATTGGTTGACTGACAATCATTGACCATTAGTTTGCCCGATTCTGGGTCGATGGCTACCAACATATGACTGGGACAAACATAGGGGTCATCTAAACGTAAGTCATTATTAAAGTCACGGCCTACACATACATAGTCTTGTTCAAATTTATAATGTTTAAGTGGGATATTTTTACGAGAAAGTAGTTCTAAAACTATTGCCATGCTATTGCGTCCATAAATTTCTGAGTAAATATCAAAGCAGACTCTTTGCTTACGCCAGCCAGCGTATAATGACTGATCAAACCTTGTTGCCTGTGATCTAGTGTTGCTGCAACAAAAAGCACATCATAAAGTTGATCGAACTCTTTATACGCCCTTAAACACAAAACTGTTTTGTTAGTCACACCATTAATATTGGTGACTTTATCGTGTTGGCAACGAAAATTTGTAACATCTTTTTTTGACGCATTATTACTCGCACCTGCTCCAGTAATGCTTTGTGAATAAAAATTGTAAAAGCGATGCTCACCCAAGGCTTTACCATCTAACCATTCGAACTCAAGCTCGAGACCGCCAGTACGTAATCCATTGTGTAAATATATTTGTTCATCTAACTGACAGCGTTTTTCTACCGACAAGTATAATGCCTCTTTATCACTCGTATTTGAGCTACCCCAGCATGAAATGAAGTCTGTTATCTTAGAAGGGATCATGGCTTCCCCTAATTCACTTGTGTCCCAAGGTTGATTATTTAACAAGGAAAAAAGTTTATTCTGATTAGCCAATAATTGTTCTTGTATGCGAGGCTTTAACTGTTGATTTTGTAACACAGTTGCGCTTTGGCTTTTTAAAAGTGCCTGAATTTTTTCTAAAGGAATGAGGAACCCTATTTGATTGCCAGCAGTGGCTACATTAACCCCCATGACTTCGCCAAGCTCATTGACTACGGGGCCACCACTCATTCCAGGGTTAATAGAACCGGTAAAGTGGATACGTTGATAAAAGCTACTTTTCTTTAATCCGTTAAATGTACCTGGCACCACTATCATGCCTAAATCGTGGGGATTACCCAGAGAATAAATAGCACTGCCTTGCAACGGCAAAGATTGTGCAATAGGAAAAGCACTTTCTTGTTCTGATAACACCAACTTTCTGACTAGGGCTAAGTCATTGACTACGTCTACATCAACCAGTTGCAATAATCCCTGGGAACCATCATAAGCTAAATATTCGATTCTGTATTTGTCAGGGTTATACACATACTCAGATACTACATGATAATTTGTGACTACATTGCCTAATGAATCGACTTGAAAACCGGATCCTATAGATGACTTATCACCAGACTCTAATTCTATTATCTTGATTTGATACAGTGCATTGCGATATTGACCAAATAAATTTTGGGCAGTTTGTTGGCTATGTGCAAGGGTGCTGAACATAGACAACACAAATAGTAAAATTCTCAAATTTTGTGTTCCAGTGACGATTAAAATTAGCGGTGAGCCTAACGGGGCTACCTAAATGGTATTAGCATAGCCACTCTTTAATTTAACATTTCGTTTACACTCGACAAAAAGTTATCATGAGCGACCATTTACCTAGTTTAAATTGCACAAGCCAAGAATGAAATGCTTGATAACGTAAATACTCCTATACTTTGCGAAAAAATTCCTAGAATAGGCAATAAATTTAGTCAACGGCTGGGAACAACTGTATTAACATCGATGGGTTGGCGTTATAGCGGCATATTTCCTTGTTGTGCAAAGATGATCCTTGCGGTTGCACCGCATACTTCTAATTGGGACTTTGTATTGGGAATAGCGGTTGCACTTAATTTGCGCCTCAAGATTTCTTTCTTTGGCAAACACAGTATTTTTATTCCTCCCTTTAGTCTTTTATTGCGCTGGTTAGGAGGTATTCCTATCGAACGCGGCACCAAACATGGTGTGGTTGATGATATGGCAAATAGGATGCGAGAAGCCGAAAATATGATCTTGTGCCTTGCTCCGGAAGGCACCCGCAGTCCAGTATCGCCTTGGAAAACTGGTTTTCTAAAAATTGCTTACAAATCCAAAGTACCGGTTTTTTTGGTAGCCTTTGATTATAAGAAAAAACTAATCGAGTTTGGTCCAGTGCTAAATATAAGCGACAATACCCAATCTGAACTGAATAGGATTTATCTGCACTTCAAACAAGCGCACGGTAAATACCCTGAAAAAATGATCACTAAAGTTGTTCCCCCTGCGGAGAAAAAGATTGAAAAATAAAGGTTTTACTACTCGTTTGGTACATGCAGACAGGTTATTGAATACACCTGAAAATGGTGCGGTACATCAGGCCACTAATAATTCTGTGTTGTTCGAATATAAAGATGCACAAGGTTTGGTTGATGTTTTTCAGGGTAAGAAATTAGGTCATGTATATTCTCGCTCGTCGTCAGGCTCCAATACTGCGCTGCAAAATATTCTTACTCATTTAGAAGGTGGAATAGGGACGATCACTTTTTCAACCGGTATGGCGGCCATTACCGCAACTATGTTCAGTCTATTTAAGGTGGGAGATCATCTGATTGTCAGTCATTTTTTATTTGGCAATACGCATAGTTTTACCGAAACTATGCAAGCTTTGGGCATTGAGATAAGTTTTGTAGATGTAACTGATGTACAAAATGTGGAAGCTGCTTTTAAAACAAATACTAAAGCGGTTTTTCTAGAAACCATAGCCAATCCAGTTACTCAAGTGCCTGATCTAATTGCTATTGGTCAATTATGTGAGTCTAAAAAAGCGCTGTTTTTAATTGACAATACTATGACCCCAGCTAATATTTTTGATGCCAGTTCAGTTTTGGCTTCGTTGACTATCAGTTCTCTAACAAAATATATCGCTGGGCATGGCAACGTTTTAGGTGGTGCAGTGGTGGATACTGGATTATTTGATTGGAGTCGCTTTGAAAATATTTTGCCTATTTACCGGGGACCAGATAAAACGCAATGGGGTCTTACCCAAATCCGTAAAAGAGGTCTTAGAGATATGGGCGGGACTCTATCGCCCGATTCAGCTCATGCTATTTCAATCGGCTTAGAAACCTTAGTTTTGCGTACAGATAAAATATGTGAAAATGCAATGAGTCTGGCTTTGTATCTAGATAATAATGAAAAAGTTTTAAACGTTTACTATCCAGGTTTAGCTGACCATCCACAGCACTTTTTAGCTAAAACACTTTTTAATGGTTATGGGGGTATTTTAAGTGTAGATTTAGCCGATGATATCGATCCAATTCAATTTTTAAATGCATTAGACCTAGTCATCTGCGCCACCCATTTGGGAGATACTCGCACCTTAGCCTTGCCAGTCGCCTCTACTATTTATTTCGAAAATAGTGCTCAGCAAAGACAAGAAATGGGCGTCAATGATAATATGATCAGAATGTCGATTGGTATTGAAGATATAGACGATATAGTCGCCGACTTTGAACAGGCGTTTGCTAGGTTTTAGACGTTGGGTATAGAGTCCTGCACCTTAAGTGTAAAGCGGAAAAATTCGAGACATATTTTGAACATCTACATGATAGCTTTAGGGCAATATACACGGACGTATTTTATAAAAAAAAGGGCTGTTGAGGCCAAGGCTCTTCATCCCATTTTTAGTTGAATTTAGCAGGGATGAACAGAGCCCTTTCTGCCTCATTTAAATAATTTAAATGAGGCAATGACACGTATATGTGAACCTCATAAATTTGCATCTAATCTTGGCTTCTTTGTCGAACTATCAAACTATCAAACTATCAAACTGTTTAATTAGTCGAAGCTGTACTTTTAAAAAGTCCAGTTTCACTCTATTAATTCACCTGATAAATTATGAGCTTTGGGTTGAGCCGCAATCAAATGCATCGAGCGTTTTAATGATCAAGAACAAAACTCTGGAAGATGTGATGTTATTGTCTGTAAATTTCCCTACTAATTTACAGGCAATAAATGAGTACTGTTTTAGCAGTCCCAAAGGTCAATTGTTATCTATGGTAGTCAGTAAAATATACGCTTAGGCTCCTAGACTCCACCCCCCCTGCGTTATAACACTTTATTGACATTTTGTAGTTTATTGCTCACTGCGAGGTATGGCGTTAAACAATTAGTTTCTATGAAAATACTGATCCAGAGTAGGTTTTGACATATAGGAATTGTAATGTTAATGATTATCATTTGCATTGCAATGATTCTGTATGTACCATGCGCTCGAACTTGACAGGAGCATATTTATAATGGCAATCCGAAAATTTTTCAATCCCTTAACTTACATTCAAAGCACCCTAATGGGTGGGTCAATAATACTCGCATTAACTGGCTGTGGAAGTGATAGCGACAAAATCATCAACGAACAAATTTCTTTACAATTGCAAGAAGACGCAAGCATTCAAGAAAGTATTGTTTTTAGTGACACACCCATTGTATTAACTACCGTCAGCAACGGAAATTTAGCCGTTGCTGCAACTGGCATTACTTATACACCCAACGCACACTTCAATGGCACTGATTCAGCAACCGTTGAAGCAGGCAATACACTTTATGCCTTGAGTTTTATTATCGATGCAGTAAATGACTTACCTACATTACAACAATCCACATTAAACGTGACTGCAGCAGATGAGATTTCAGGGCAACTTGTAGCTGATGATATAGATGGCGATAGCGTTACCTTTGCGTTAGCCCAATCACCAGTCAATGGTGTGCTGACATTGGCAACTGATGGCAATTTCACCTATGTAGCGGATGAGTTTACGCTACCCGAAGATAGTTTTATCGTGACCTTAAGCGATGCACTAGGCAGTGCTGACTTTACGGTTGCTTTGTCACCCTCGTTTACCACAAATGCCGACAAAGCAGCGTATTATTACCGCTCAGATTTATCACATTTAAAGCAAGCCAGCGAAACGCTTGCACCCATCAATGATGACATCGCCACCGAGGCTGCTTATGTCGCACTCGCTATCGGCTATGCTAGTGCAGGTTTGACCGCGCAGCTCGATGCTGTCATTGAAAACAATATTACTACTCAGCAAGCAAAGTCGAACTTATATAGACGCTTAGGCGTTTTCAATGCTGAAATTGGCAGTAATGAAATAGCCGCTGAGCAGTTTGAGCTTGCTTTACAGATATACGCACAATACTTAGTCGACAACGGGCTTGAGAACATGAGCTCCAGTGATGCTCTGTTTATTCATGGTCTGCACAACAACGCGCGCGTATTAGAGGATCAGGTACTTTCGCAAAGGATAATTGATCAACTCAATACTTACACAGATTTATTAGGCGGTAAAACAAAGGAATATTCGAGAGTGTTTGGTGGCTTAGTTAGGTCATATGTCGTTCAGGTAGAAGCAAATATTGATGCTTTTTTAAATGATAGAAGCGATGAAAACAAACAAATTGCATTAGATTCAGTTGAAAGATATACCATGACTGTGCGTGAAACAGGTTATCAATTAGTCAGACGGGGTGATAATCAAGGTGAAAAATACTATCAGCTAGCACCTCTTAATAATGCCCGTTCCATAGGGTTTTTCTTGACGTTGGGAGAGATAGAAAAAGCTAAAGATCAGATGGCTTATACATTTTCTTATTATGCGGTTGCCGATTATGATGCTGAACACACTTATGCCGCTCAAGATTTTTCAGCTGTGACAGCCGTTGAGTACATCTTTCCGCTTATTGATGTTGCCTACTCAAGTGAGTTACTTTATGAATTTGAAGAAAATTTAGCACTGCGTGTTGCAGCACCAGATAGCAGTCGCATTGATGCTATACAATCTAGTATCCAAGACGCTCAAGCAATAAAAATATTTCGAAATGGTGGCACTGTGGCAGACGCTATCGCTGAAATCGAGGGACTCTATGTGGGTGACCTACGCGAGATCCAAACAAAACTGACGTCTAATTTAACCAGTAGGTATTTGGGTGAAACACTACTTGACTTAGATAATGTAGACGGTGCAATAGCTGCCTACGATAGAGGCTTGGAAATTTTAGCAAGCGATGCTTATTTAATTGAAAACACATCCACGACATCATTTTCAACAGGTGTACGTGGCTGTTTAAAATACGTTGGTTTTTATCAACGTGTTGGCGAGACAGCAAAAGCATTAAATGCTGCAAATATTTGTAATACCATCAGAACGGCTTACTTTGGTGTCGATAATCAGGATGAACGAGACGTAATGGATGCCCATGTAGATGCGACCAGTGCGTTAGAAATGGTTGGCGAAAATGCAGCAACAACGGTTGTTATTGAAGCAATGAACGCCCGCTTACAAGACTACTCACGTTCTGATATATATCAACGTCTAGCGCAAGTTGCGGTATTGTTTAGCAGCAATGGTCATTTTACAGCTGCAAATACAGCTATTTTAAACGTGGTTGATAAAGCACTGACTGCAACTTATGATGTAGAGGAAGACAAAACGGCAACCCTTACTGAAGTGCTTCAGGCAATCTCGAGCGCAATTTTTGAGGACGACTCATCCCTACAGCGCTCTGCCGCTATTATTCAACTGCGTAATAATTATAACAACAGTGATTATAGTGTGCAGCTTAGCAACATGAATACCCATATAACTGAGCTCTCAGATGCGTTAGCTGCTTCGGTTAAGTTGTTAAGTACTGCTGAATTTTCAGATCAATATGAAGATGCTTTAGAAGCACTCGCTTTCGCCAGACACTATACTGCGGTAGACGATATTATTACATCATTAAACCTCAGTGGTGAAGATCTTATTATTAGCCGTGCACTCCTTGCTGAAGTTCAAGCCTTACAAAACGATTTCCCATCCACTAATATCGCTTCAGTCGATACGGATGGTGATGGTTTAGCCAATTTTTATTCAGTGCAAGCCACTCAGGAAGAAATTAGCCTTTCTGATGTGGTCGCTGATACTGATTCGGATGGCGATGGCGTTGCAGACGAAACTGATGTTTCGCCCCTTGGAGAAGGGAATTAGTGAAATTAGTGGATCATTTTGCAGCGCAGTTTATTGCGCTGCTGTTTTTAAGTGTCCCTGTTAACGCAGCGCCACAAACATTAATTGGCACTCCCCCAGACCCCGTTTCACAAAAATGTTCAGAAGAGTCAGGGGGTGATAGCCAAAAGTTTAAGCAGTGCTTAGAAAGACGCTTCGAGGTCATTACCGTTGTGGGCAGACGTCCACTCCCTATCAGTATTGGGTTGACGGGGAAGTACGTACTCGATCGTGATTTTATAAGTGACAGCCCTAAAGGTAATGGCAACATCACTGATATGCTATCGATTTTGCCAGGTGTGCAAACCAGTGAAAGTGCGCTGAATGTGTCACAGCAAGCAGAAATCCGCAGTCAATTAATATCAGTATCAGGTGCTGCACCCTGGCAAACGGGCTTTTTTTTTGATGGCGCAAGTAATAATTCATTACTCGACCCCGACGCATCCAACCTCTCACTTAACGCTATAAATGATGTGCAGGGACACCCGCAAAGCTTTTTTATTAACCAAGCCTTAGTAGGCGAAGTTACCCTCTACGAAAGTAACGTACCTGCTAAGTTTGGTCAATTTAGTGGTGGTGTGGTTGACGTGCAACCCCGTAGTTACTTTCAATCTCCCACTCTACGCATAGATTATCGTACTAGTCGAAGTGAGTTTAATAACTATACGTTGATAGACGAACGGGACTATAACAACGACAACTCTGAAAATCGTAGTAACACTGAATTACCTCGAGAGCCCTCTTTTGCCAAAGAAACATTGTCAATAACAGGTAAAGTCAAACCTTTAGAAAATCATGAATTAATCATATCGCTGTCTCGCACTAGTTCACTTATTGACGAGATTAGCCTGCAGCAACTTACCCAAACAAATCGAGAGTCAATTAGTTCATCTATTCAATATCGCATTAAGGACATGTTGTTTGATGAAATTCGATTTCATGCTAGTTATTCACCTTATACAGGTCAGCACATTATGACCGATGTATTAAATTCACAAATCATCAACGAAGGTGGTGGCGCGAGTTTCATTATTAGCACAAAAGAAGGCTTTGAAAATGTTGATTTGCGTAGCCGACTTTCTTATTCTTTTAGCGAAAATTCACGATCAGCTCCTAATACTTATCGTCCTTGGTATCGCGCTGCGGGTAAAAACTGGGGTATTGATGTAGATGACGTTCCCTTCTCAATTGAAGGTGGATATGGCGACATTGAAAAAAATCAGAACATTATAAGATTTGATAATGATTTGAATTTTGATGCAATGGAATTTTTAGGCGGCAATCTGTTGTCTGATATTGGCGTATCGTTAGAACAAGCTAATCTAGCACGAAACCGCACGCAAACAGGGCTTATCTATAATAGTCCTTTCCGCGACGCCAACATTAATTGTGGAGGCCAACTCGTTGATTGTATTGAGCAAAGCTATGTTACTCCGTTACCTGTTTTTGAGCAGCAATTGGGTGGACAAATTGATTTTAGTGACCCAATACAAAGCGCTGCATATGAAGATAACTTGCTTACGCGTGGGCAATTTTTTAGATATCGACGTATCTACCCGGTTGAAAATATTGATGTGAGAAGAGATTCCGCCTCTATTTATACTGACAGTCGATTGGAATTTGATCGCTTCAGAATAAACCTTGGGGCACGGGCTGAATATGACACCGTTTTTGAAAATACCAATGTGGCTCCTCGATTTAGTGTTGGCTTTGACCCTTTCGGCGACAATGCTTATTTGTTATCGCTGGGTTTGAACCGCTATTACTCAAGTGGACCAATGACCTACTTAATTAGAGAGCAGCAACGCCCTTATTTAACGCAATACCGTGCGTTATCCAGAGGTAATGTAGGTGATTGGTTAGTATCGACTCAAGCACAACGTTTTAGATACAACTATAACGATTTGGAAACACCCTTTAATGATGAAATTTCTTTGGGTTGGCAACAAAGTTTATTTGGCGGTATATTTTCTTTACAAACGGTGCACCGTAGGCAAAAAGATCAGGTCACTCGGGGTGAAATAGAGCTTGTTGACGGTATTACCGTTATTTCACAAGACAACTTAGGTTACGGTGAATATGAGCGTTATACGGCGTCTTATAATATTGCCTTTGAAAAGCATGCTCTGTGGTTTCATATCAGCCGATCTGAAAATAAAAGTTCCGCAAGCTCTTACGACAACAGCGTAGAAAACATTCCAGAAGATGAATTAGTTATCTTAAGAACGGGCAACGCACAAAACAGCATTTCAAGACTAATGAGCCAACAGGACCTGAATCTGCGTAATTTGGATTATAGTCGTCCTGTTAGTGCTAACTTTAGTGTGCAAAGTGACTGGGGTAAGAGTTTTAGCACAAATTTTAATGTGAGTTATGTTGGCGAATTTGATTCTGCTGTGCAAACCGGCCTGTTGCAGGAAATTGAACGTGATATACAGATTTGCGGTAACTGCCAAATTGATTCTTTTTTATACCCGCTGTACGTCGAAGTAAGAAGGCCCGCCATCGCCTTGTTTAGTTTGGCCGGGAATTACACCTTATCATTAGGCAAGCACAAATTAGGTATTGGATTAGAAATCAGTAATTTGCTGGACGCTCGTACTTTTTCTGTTGCACAAGGGCAAACAGGTCTTGAAGTGGGTCGCTCATTTTGGTTAGAAGTAAGCTATGAGCTATAAAAAGCCCGTCATTAGTTTGATGTTGTGGATGATTGCATTAAGTACTGTCCAAGTGCATGCCAATTCAGAACTGTGGTCATCTTATTTAACCCAGCCTGAAAAGTGGCCTCAAAAATCAGCACTTGCCAAACAAGATATCTTACCTCTACCTGCTGCGGCTATGGTGGATAAGGATCTTGCTGAGTTAGGAAGAATACTGTTTCACACTCCTTCACTATCAAAGACGGGTGATATCAGTTGCGCTTCATGCCATCGTCCCAGTGTCGGCTTTTCTGATCCAACCCGAGTATCAATGGGCATTAATGGACAAAAAGGTCACCGAAACTCTCCTTCTTTACTTAACGTCGATTTATGGGACGTCTTATTTTGGGATGGTAGATCAACAGAATTGCATATTCAAGCCACTGATCCCCTTACACATCCATCAGAAATGGGCGCAACACCACAATATGCCGAAGCACAAGTGCAGAATTTACCTGCTTTAACTCAAGCATGGCAAAAGGCCTATCCTGACAAAAAAGTAAACTGGCCCGATATGGCATTAGCTTTAGCTGAATTTCAAACAACCTTAAGAGGAGCAGATACCGCTTTTGATGTATTTTATCGATATGCCAAAAATCAAGACTATGCAAAAGCAAAGAGGGCATTAACGGATACTCAACTGTTGGGTATGCATATATTCCGAACCAAAGCCGGTTGCGTTAACTGTCACAACGGAGAACTATTTTCGGACCAAAAGTTCCATAACACAGGGCTACATTATTTTGGCAGACGTTTTGAAGATTTAGGCACTTATGAACTGACTAAGATACCCGCTGATATGGGAAAATTCAGAACGCCTATGTTACGCCATTTAGCACAAACATCGCCTTGGATGCATAACGGCTTATTCGATGATTTGAAAGGCATTGTTCGGATGTATTCAAATGGTGGTGCCCGCCCTAGAAGGCCAAAAGACTTAGACCCTATGCTTGATTTTCCAATCACATCAGATATTTTAGAGCCGTTTGATATGAGTAAGAAGGAAGAGGTCGCGCTGCTCGAATTTTTGAAAATATTATAGAACTGGTTTTTAAAAATAACTAATTGAATATCAAAAGCTTACTGGAAAACTAACGTGTATAACTCATACTATTAAATATCTTGCAGCCAACTGTCTTTTAGCCAGCTTCTCTATAACCAACCCGCCTATAACCCGCCCACCTATATACAAATCAGCGTCAGCATTGTAATCAATGCTGAACTTGATAGATGGTAGTCTGAGAGTAAACGTAGTGACGCTTTTGATTAAAAGTAAAACCAAATATACAGCATATTTTGCGTAGCGCTTAACGCTAGGTCAATTCATAACTCGTTGTGATTTCAACATTGCCGGTTAACATCAACATCACTGAGCAGTATTTTTCTACTGACAACTGCACAGCTCTGGCAACATCTTTTTCAGTTAAGCCATCGCCTTTGACAATGTAGTGAGCATGAACAGCAGTAAAAACGCGAGGCGCCTCTTCTGCTCTTTTTGCATCAAGTTGGCACACACAATCATCTACTTGTTTTTGAGACTCTTTAAGGATATTGACTACATCGATAGACGAACACGCTCCGATGGACATTAAGACAGATCCCATTGGAGACACTGTTTTTCCATTACCGTCTAATTCTAAGGTCTGACCTGTGTCTGTTTTACAACTAAATCGTAGGTTTTCTTGCCAAGTTACCGTTGCTTTCATAGTTTGTTTCTTTACCTATTTTTCTGGTTTAGTAATGAGAGTTATTTTAGTTTTGTCTAATAAGATACGTTTTTGTCTAAACAAAGACCCAATCGCTTTTTTATATACATTCTTACTTACTTTAAAACGTCTAGAAATTTCATCTGCAGAGCTTTTATCGGTTAGGGTGGATAAACCTTCATGTGCAATTAGGTCTTCGATTATTTGTTCTTCAAGAGTGTTGCGAGAAGTCGGGTCGTGAAATTGAAAACACAAATCAATTTTGCCATCTTCGCGAATTCCCTTGATATAACCTTTTAGCGAATGCCCCACTTTAATGGGTTGAAACACTTCGTCTCTAAATATTAGGCCTAGATGTGAGCCATTTATAATTGCTTTGTAACCCATATCTGTCTGCCCACATATCAACAACTCAACTTCTTGTTTGGGCTCAAATGTACCGCCTTCTTCACATGACTCTTCATATAAGAAATCCTTGAGTTTGGTTGATGCTGCAAGGCGACCGGTTTCTTCATCACAAAACACATAGACCACATAAGATACCCCTTCAGACATAGGGTAATCTTGTTCACTAAATGGCACCAACAAGTCTTTTTCTAAGCCCCAATCTAAAAAGACACCTACATTGGTAACACTGACCGCCTTTAAATAAGCACAGTTATCAACAAACACCTTGGGACGTCTAATGGTGGCGATAAGACGGTCATCACTATCATGATAAATTAATGCATTAACCATATCGCCTAACTTGCAACCCGAGGGTGCATTTTTCGTAGGTAGCAAAATTTGACCTTTATCGCCTGCGTCTAGATAGAATCCAAATGGCACTTCATTAACGACTTCCAGAGTATTGAACTTTCCAACTTGCGACATTTTTTGCTGATTATATTTTAAGAAATTATTTGTATATTGTAACCGACCAATAGGTGAAGGAATATAAAAACAATGTATATATTACTAATTTGATCGTTTTATTCATGGCATAATTACTCAATAGGGTTCTGCTTATTTATAGGGTGTTTTATGGCTTTTGATAACAATATTGTTTTTTTAGATGGTCAATTTAAACCTATGTCTGAAGCTAAGATCTCTCCTATGGATCGTGGGTTTCTGTTTGGTGACGGCATATATGAAGTGGTGCCATCTTATGATACTCAGTTAGTGGGTTTTAATTTACATTTTGAGCGTATGCAAAATGGCCTTGATGCCATTGGTATTAAATTAAAAATGGGTATAGATGACTGGCGTGATATCGCACAAACTCTGATTAAAAAAAATGGCGGGGGAAATCTTGGGTTGTACTTCCATGTTAGCCGAGGTGCCGATGTTAAACGATCCCATGCTTATCCTGAAAATATTCAGCCCACTGTATTTGCGTACGCTTTTGAGATCCCAGCGGCACCCATCGCCGATAAAAAAAGTGCTAATCAATACAGAGTGACCAGTTCAGAGGATTTACGCTGGAAACGTTGCCAAATTAAATCGACTTCATTATTAGGCAATGTTATGCATTTTCAACAAGGTCAAGAAGCTGGAGTACACGAAACTATTTTATATAACCATCTTAACGAGTTGACAGAAGCTAGCGCCTGTAATGTGTTTATTGTAAAAAATGAAGTGGTGATGACCCCACCTTTAGATAACCAATTATTGCCTGGTATTACTCGCAAAATGTTACTGGATATTTTACGTAAAGACGGTACGTTGCAAGTACAAGAAAGAGCGATCAGTATGAACGAAGTTCACAATGCTGATGAGCTTTGGCTAACTAGCTCAAGTAAAGAGATTGCACCTGTGGTTGAACTAGACGGGCGACCTCTAGGCAATGGCAATGTCGGCGATATTTGGCAGCTTGCGCAAGCCCTATATTCTGCAAATAAACATAATTATTAACTATGATTTTTAAACAAATACTCTTAACCACAGCTGGAATGTAAACAAGCCTTATGTCCCGACCTGCAAAAATTATTATTGATTTAGCCGCTGTTCAGGCTAACTGCCGTTTAGCTCAAGATATGTCTCCCCATTCTAAAACTGTTGCCGTGATAAAGGCCGATGCCTATGGACATGGTGCTGCAGAGGTGGCTAAAGCGTTAGAGCCACAAGTTGAAATGTTTACAGTATCTTGTCTTGAAGAAGCGCTTATTTTACGTGATAACGGTTTGAAGAAATCTATTTTATTACTCGAAGGATGTTTTGATAAAACCGAACTAAAGATTGCGCTGCATAATCAATGTGAACTGGTTATTCATAGTCGTTTACAACTAGCACAATTACTTAACAGCAGACTTCAAAAACCAATAAAGATTTGGTTGAAAATTGATACTGGCATGCACCGGCTGGGTTTTTTGCCACAAGAGGCTGAGTCTATATATGCTAAGTTGGCTGCATCGGCGAACGTCCATAGTATCGTTTTAATGACACATTTTGCCCATGCCGATGATGTGGGTGGTGCGCACACTGCCATGCAAATCAACCGATTCGAAAACTGTTTTAAGCCAATAGTTAAGCATTCTAGTCAGAAATTAGAACTGAGTATGGCCAATTCGGCTGCGTTATTAGCTTGGCATCAAACCAGAGCAGATTGGAATCGACCGGGAATTATGTTGTACGGCCTCAGTCCTTTTGCTGAACCTATTGACCAAGCAAAAAACCTTATTCCCGCCATGAATTTTGAGTCACAAGTGATCGCTTTGCGTAAGATTTCAACGGGTGAATCCGTAGGTTATGGCTGCACATGGACAGCACAACGGTCCTCTGTTATCGCCACAATTGCAGTCGGTTATGGTGATGGTTATCCACGTAGTGCAACATCGGGTACACCGGTGTTAATCAACCAGCAAAGAGCACCGCTGGCGGGTAGGGTGTCTATGGACTTGATTTGTGTTGATGTAACGGACTTAGCAAAGGTTCAAATTGGTGACAAAGCATTGTTATGGGGTAAGGAATTATCGGCTAACGAAGTGGCAAGCTGGGCAGGCACTATTGGCTATGAGTTGGTAACACGAATGCCTAGGCGTGTAACTAGGCACTTTGTCTAACGTATTCGAATAAGGTCAACTAAAACACCGATTAACATTCAGCCACTAAAACGGCTCTAAGCGGAGCAGGATAACCCTCGATAGTTTTGCTTTGATCGTTCGGGTCAAGGAAGTCGCTCAAGGACTGACCGTCCATCCACTGTGTTGCCCTTTGTTCTTCTAATGATGTGGGCGCTACATCGACTACTCGAATATTTTTAAAACCAACTCTTCGCATCCAAAGCGTTAACGCAGCTGTACTGGGCAGGTACCACACATTGCGCATCTGTGCATAACGTTCACCAGGCATCAATACGGTTGTTTCGTTGCCTTCTACCACTAATGTTTCAAGTACTAATTCCCCCCCTTTTCGCAGCTGATTTTTTAATTGGTATAAAAAATCGATGGGGCTACGTCTGTGATACAACACGCCCATGGAAAACACAGTGTCAAAAGCTTTGAGTTCAGGTAATTGTTCCACACCTACGGGTAATAAGTGAATACGCGAGTCAGTATTGAAGTGTTTCATTGCTTGAAATTGCATCAAAAAAAGTTGTGACGGGTCAGCACCTACTACCATTTTCGCCTCTTCACCTAACATACGCCACATATGGTAACCGCTGCCACAACCTACATCTAATACATAACGATTTTTAAGAGGGTGAATGTGGGGTTGCACTCTGTCCCATTTCCAATCGGAGCGCCACTCAGTATCGATATGAATACCAAACAAATGAAACGGTCCTTTGCGCCAAGGCATGAATTGCTTGAGCAAACCGACTACTTGTTTTTGAGCATATTCACTGATATCAGATGCATGACCGAATTCCACTTTGTTTTGCAGATTAATAGAAGAAGGGGTGATCTCAGGTAATTTACTGAGTAATTTTATCCATTTAGTAAAATCACCGTGTTGTTGTTCTTTTTGCCAACTGGCTATTTGAGCCGGCAGGACTTCTAACCAATGACTTAAAGGTGAGTCAGCGATATGTTTGTAAAAATCATTAAACCAATTAACAGCCAAAGGACCTCCTGAAATTAAAAGCAGTTGCGAGTGACTAGCCTCGAGCTTATAGCTTGAAGAAAAAAATACCAATACCATTAAATGACACCATTGATTGGCAGTAAACTTAACATGAAAAAGATTTTGCGTAGCGCGAAGCCTCTAGCCGCTATTATCCCTTTATCGCCACCATTGATGCAAAGTTGAAACAAGTAAACCAGCGAACAACGTCGGTAAAACCCACTTGTTTTAATCTGTCTTTGTGCTGTTCAAAGGTTTCAGTGCGCATTACGTCTTCTAATGCTGTACGTTTTTGGCTTATTTCTAATTCGCTATAACCGTTTCTGCGTTTAAACTCGTGGTGCAGGTCAATCACTAATTCATTACCTTGTTCGGTATCATGGCTAAGCTTTTCAGATAATAATAAAACACCACCTGGATTTAATCCGGCATATATTTTATGCATAATATGGATACGTTGTTCTGGTGGAATAAATTGCAATGTAAAATTCATGACCACACAAGATGCATTTTTAATATCAATATTTTGTATATCATCACAAATAACGCTTATAGGTGTCGTCGCTTTAAAGGCTTGCACATGTAATTTACAGCGCTGTGCCATCGCAGGTGAATTATCAATGGCCAGAATCTGACAGTTCTTAGTTTTAATATATTTACTTGCGGCTAAACTGACAGCCCCTAATGAACAACCTAAATCATATATATTGCTGTGTGGTTGAGCATACCTAGCGCATATCTGACCTATAGTATCGACTATTGTGCTGTATCCAGGAACAGAGCGCTGGATCATGTCAGGAAAGACTTCCGCCACTGATTGGTCAAAGCAAAATTCAGCGACTTGTTGTGGTTGAGAATAAATGGTGTCTTTAACGTCTTGCATAATGCCGTGATGACCTAAATAAATGAATTATCAATTCTACCTGTGCAATCTAATGCAAGCAATTTCCTTTCTTGTGATCGGTATTATGCTTTTATGTGAACCAGTGGTTTAATTATGCTGCAACACACTGTGGCTAGACAACTATCATCATGTCTTTTAATGGCACTTTTTATCTGAATGCATTCAAGCCCGCAGGTATCCAGCATTGGCGGGTGCGGATTGTGTTAAATATCCACACGCTTTAAAGGGCAGGGCATTTAAGGGTGTTTGTTGTCGACCGCTGGAGTAGATATTTTGATGAATTAAGCAAAGAAGTCAGAAATTTGGTAAAAATATATTTAAGTACCATGGTGTGCTCTGATTAAATCCAATTGATTGCTGATTTATTTAGACACGTTCAGGAAACGTAATGGGTAGAATGATGCAAAAAATGGCGGTAAACCAATATTGGCAATCAGTTGATACTTCGACACTAGCATGTCCTTACGTAGTCGACTTTTTCATTGAAAATAAGTTTGATAAATAGGCAATTCATTAAAAAATTAAAACCAGCGACTGAAATACGATAATAAAGTGATTTATACCTTCATTAGTTAAGACTAAAAGATTAGTCTTAACTAATGAAGGTATAAATGTGGGTTAAGTTAGGTGCCGAAGTTTTTAGTAGCAGATGATCATCCTCTTTACAGGGAAGCTCTGGTATCGGCACTGCGACCATTATTTGGGAACGTTGATATTATCCAATCGGATAGCTTAGACTCTACGTTAAGGGCTTTGGAACAAAATACTGACTTTGATTTAGTGCTATTAGACTTAAATATGCCTGGTTGTGATGGCTTTTACGGTCTAATCCGAGTCTCTAAAGATTTTCCACAAGTACCTGTAGCTGTTATTTCTGCAAGTGACTCAGTTGAAGTGATATCAAAAGTAATGAACATAGGCGCTAAGGGGTTCATTCCAAAAGCTACAGCCACGCCTAATTTAGCGGATGCATTAAAGCACATAATGGGTGGCAATAACTGGTTACCGGAAGGTATGAAAATCGCTATTGAGCAAGATGTGCCAGTTAATGATATTGTAAAACTAGTAGGCGAACTAACACCTAAACAATTCCAAGTATTAAAACTACTGCAAAATGGTCTACTCAATAAACAGATTGCTTTTGACTTAAATATTACTGAGGCAACAGTTAAAGCACATATCAGTGCTGTTTTAAGAAAGTTTAGTGTTAATACTCGCACTCAAGCAGTCTTGTTGTTAAATAACTTAGATACTATAGGCTAGCCACCTGTGATAAACCCTGACTACCCTTTAACCGATATACATCGACATCTCGATGGTAATATTCGCCCGACAACTATTTGGCAACTTGCTCAAGAATTTTCTATCCCACTGCAGCAGAAAAGCTTAGAAGAGCTTATTCAAGCGACGCAAGTCCAAGTTAAAACAACTGATCTTTTGGCTTTTTTGCAGCAAATGGAACTGGGTGTCTCAGTGTTAGCCTCAGAACAAGCCTGTTATAGAGTGGCATATGAAAATGTCGAAGATGCTAAGCGGGCAGGGCTCACTTATGTAGAATTACGCTTTTCGCCAGTTTTTATGGCAAAGGCCCATCAACTTCCCATTGATCAAGTGGTTGATGCTGTGGTCGCTGGCTGTAAAGCAGGCAGTAAAAAATACGGTGTCCCCGTCAATCTCATCGGCATATTAAGCCGCAGTTACGGTGAAGCAACTTGTCATCAAGAGTTACAAGCATTGCTCCGAGCCAAAGATGACATAGTAGCTCTAGATTTGGCTGGTGACGAAAAAGGTTTTCCTGCCATCAGGTTTAAACAACATTTTAAATTAGCCAGAGATGCCGGCTGGCACATTACCGTGCACGCAGGTGAAGCCGACGGGCCACACAGCATTTGGCAAGCAATTAATGAATTAGGCGCAACGCGAATTGGACATGGTGTGGCAGCGCGTGAAGACGCTCATTTAATGGACTCTATGGCGAACAACAATATCAGCATAGAGTGTTGTTTGACCTCCAACTTTCAAACGGGTGCTTGTACTGATCTCGCTGAACATCCCATTAAAACCTTCATCGAAAGGGGCATAGTAGTGACTTTGAATACCGACGCCCCTGGTGTGTCGGGGATTGAGATTGCTGATGAGTATAAGTTAGCGAGGGAGGTGGTGAGGTTGTCTGCTGAGCAGCTTGCCCAGATACAGTTGAATGGGGTTGATGTGGCGTTTGCGCCCGATAGTGTTAAGGCAGAGTTGTTGGGTCAACGTCGTTGAGCTTTTTATATTTTATACAGTGTTAAAGCATGCGCTGACGCTTACTGCCATCCATGGCTTTTTTCACACAGCATCCCGCGCGGCATCCGCTTGCTGAATGACTTACTTTTTGCCTACAGTAGCAAAAAGTAAGCAAAAAGTGCCGCTCGCCGGTTATGTTCTTCATCCAATTATTGATGAGATTTAGCAGGTCGCCGCAATGTGCTCCCGGCACTCTGCGACTCAATTTACATCCATGTAAATTGCCCTACGAAATATCATAAATAATTGGCGAACATAGATGCGAGGGGAGGGCAAAAGCACAAGAATAAATCATCGGCTTCGCCAATTTCCTTTACTGACTCTGCCACTGAACCTTACATAATATATTGATTTAATTGTTATTTTATTGTTTTTTTTCGATGGGTGTCTCAATAGGATTTTTAATCGAAGGTATGAAAAATCCAGCCTTGATTAGCTGGGTTTTTCGTTTCAGTAGGCAGGTAAATTTACTGGGATCTTGTTCTTGATTTTACTTGGCGTAGTCGATACAGAAAAAGTAAGAAACTTATACCAATGTATGAGGTTGAACCACCGCCACTTGTACTTGAGGAACTGCTCTCATTATTAATATTTTTCTCTGGTGTCATCCAAGAAGTATTAAGGCTTTTGGCCTTAAAGGTGGCGAGGTTGATGCCATCGTCCAATGATTCTTCACCAAGACCTTCAAGTAATGTCATGTAGTCTGTGCTTGTATCATACAACTGACCAGATTCAATATCATACATTTCATAGCTATGCATTAGCGTCACAAAATTGTACGATTTTCCTTGCCATTGTTTACTACCAAAGTCTTGCAATTCGATACGTCTTTTAAATTTAAATTTTTGGTAAACAGCACCAGTATAAGTATCTGTAAAGGTAACGATATTTTCGAATGTAAATGTTTGTCCTTCACTAATTTTACTCGGTAATTCACACCAATTTTCAGGGGTCAGCGAAGGGAAGTTATCTCCCTTATCTGGTAAGGCGGTTAAGTATATGCAATCAGCTCTAACTTCTAGCTGCACAGGTGATGTGAAATTACTTTCAACATCAAATGTACCGTTTTTGATGCCTCTTTTCATATTGACTATATAAGTATTATTGCCATCACTATACTCTTGCGTAATCTCGCCTAAAGGATAGTAATCAAAGATATTGAATGATTGATATGAATTAGCTACTTTAGGATCTTTAGCATTTAAAATTTCATATAAATTACTAGCCCCGTCATTGTCTTGATCAGCCAGTGCATCTGAGGGATCTTTTGGATTCAAGAAGCTATAGCTATTTTCTATATCATTTGAAATGCCGTCATTGTCAATATCTTCGTCACAAGCATCACCTTGTTCGTCACCATCAAGATTATCCTGAACCTCATTTGAAATAGCGGGACAATTATCAATAGAATCACTCACACCGTCGCCATCTGTATCAACATCGGCTACATTAGGCTCTGTGTCGCAATAATCACCAATACCATCACCGTCGCTATCATCTTGTGACCTATTTGAACGTTCAGGACAGTTGTCTAACGGATCGAAAATACCATCATTGTCTGTATCTTTACCGAAGTACACATTATCAATAAAGTAGCTATTTAAAGTGGTCCAGTCATATATAGAACTAGATGTCACCTTAAATGTAATCGTGTGTTCACCTTCTGGTACATTAAAAGTGTACTGCTGCCAGTCACCTTTTAACCACCAAGAGGATAAACTAACTATTTCACCATCAATATATACATTGAAATCGGAATAGTAGCTGTAACTGCCTTGTACTTGGTAGTCATAAGAAAATACACCGCCCTCAAAATTAGCAATGAAATTAAGTTCGCTGGCTCCTTGAGTGGTCACAGGGTTGAAGGTTGTTAATGCAGTATTATTAGTCTCTACTGCATATTCTAAATTCCATGGTTGCTGAGAATCGACGGAAACAAAAAAACCTTTAGGCCAGTCACTTTCAAAGGATTCACTAAAGTTGCTTAGTTGCTCAGGAGATGAATTTTCATGATCAATTTTTGTTTCATATAAATATTCTACTAAGTTTGAAAAACCATCGTTGTCTAAGTCAGTCATAGCATCAGAGCTATCATAAGGATTTAGTCCAACAGAAGTTTCAATTTCATCTGGAATAGTATCGTTATCGTTGTCTGGGTCACAGACATCACCAATAGAGTCTCCATCCGAATCTAGTTGTTCTGTATTAGCATCCGTAGGGCAGGAATCAATTAAATCATGATAACCATCATTATCGCTATCAGGTAAATCTGCCATATCATACCGAAAAAATTTATAACCACCTGACGCTCTAGTTACCGTAACTAAATGATTATTTAAATCAAAGATTTTTTCAACTCGATTGTTCATTACTTTGTTTTCATTAAGTAATTGAAAACTGTCACTCCAAAATTGTAAATATCCATTATTCTTGTTAACTGAAACTAACTGATTTTCGAACCAAGCAGCATCGGATATGTCATTGGACAGTGTATTAAGTACTTCTAGTGAATAAGTATCAAGCAACTGGCCACCACCATTGAGCAATAGTTGATTATCAAAGCTATTTATTAACGGTGCAGCTACCTTAATAGTATCGCCATGATAGGGTGAGTCGCCATCATCACCAAACTCGCCTGTACTTGAATCTATTTCTGTCCATTCAATATCATTGGGCGAGGAGCCATCTCTAAAGTGGTAAATGCGTTGAGTAAGTGGGTTCCAAATATATTCCTCAGATACATTCCGCCAGTCAACCGAATCAACCACTTCGCCTTCTTTGTTAAAAGTATAATGTGTATTCCAAGCACCTGAATTATCAGTTGCGAATAAGTAGTTCCCAGCATCCGCTAACCCTAATACATGAGTGGCTAGTGTTGTGAAATGTACTTCAACTGGATTATCGTCATTTACATTAAAATAAGTAATTTTACCGTTACTGTAGCCTAAATAAAGACGATGATGAGATTGTGAAAAAACCATCCAAGTAGCAGGATTTTTTAGCACATAAGACGTTAAATATTCGTTACTTTCTGTTGACCAAAGAAAAATGCTAAGTGAATCATTGTCTAGCATAAATACAACGTCATCAGCATCATGAGCCCATGCTTCAGGCGTATAGTTAATAGAGGTTGGATCAACTGGTTCGCCCGGTTCAGCCAAGGAAAAAGAGGATAAGTCGTGAATTTTTACGGTAAGCTCACTATTGTCTTCAGAAAATGTAAACACCTCTTCTTCACCGTTAGCAATAAAAAAAGCATTGCTTTCTATAGTTAACGACCCTTGTTCAATATTGGTAGCATCAAACAAATAAAGCTGTGAGCCTGACAATACAATGGGGTTGTCACCAGTAAAGGTCATATCGGTTATGTCAACGGGTAAACTACCTGCATAGGTTAAATCAGAAGAAAAATATACAATTCCAGCATTATCATAAACTTTGCTCTCACTATCATTCAAATAAAGTATAGATGCGGATGGATAATCACCATGGTAAGGGCTGTCATTATCATTAATAGGAATACCTTGACCATCTAACGTCATTTTTCTAATGTCAGAAGGGGATATACCTGAACTTCGGCTATAAAGTGCATTTTGCACCGCAGAATGAACGAATCCATTACCGCTATGCCATAAGTCAAAATCGTTTGTTTCTGCATAATTAGCTTTTTCTACAGAAATTAGGGTGCCACCATCAGTATAGTGAATTTGTAATGCAGAGTTTGTGATCGCAGAAACTTCATTACTCGAATTCCTAATAAATTGAGTACTGCCATCAGCTAAGTTAATAGCACTAATTTCTCGATTTGAACCTACATAGATAAAATCGTTATCTACTGAAAATGCCGTTGGTGTTTTTGCCAAAGCAATTTCTTCAGTAAATGCCTTTTCTAGCGTGTCATAACGAACAATTTTATTAGGGGCCGAATAAAGGAAGTAGATAACGTTATTGTGTTGAATGGTATCTTCTAATGCAGCGTAACTTGGCGTGGTGATTACGTTAGAAATCAGAAAAAATAAAGCGAGTAGCTTACTTCTCATTTAAAACTCTCCTTGTATCATAAATTTAGGTATATATTATCCTCTGTTAACTGGAACTACAATTTCATTTTATTTAAAAATCAGTTAGATATTTACGAATTAACAGGATAGCCACTATAGTGGCTATTTGTAATAGCATAATATTTGGTGGCTCTGTCACTGCTTTTCCGCCTTTAACGTTTCAGCATAAAATGGCTTATTCTTAGGGAAAATGACAGCGGACGACCGCGGGGAAGTCATTTGAGTACAGCTTGAAGGGAAACATTCGTAACGACAACGCGGTTGGCGCCCATAGAATAAGCCATTTTTTGCGGTTAAAAATTTTAGCAGCGAGCGGCATTTTACAAAGTGCCAACTTAAATAGGCCAACTTAAATAGGCCAACTTAAATAGGCGACCAACTTAAATAGGACCAACTTAAATAGGCCAACTTAAAAGACAACTTAAATAGGCCACCCATAAGACCAACTTAAATACGAAACTTAAATAGGCCGAAACTTAAATAGGCCACCCAGTGCGCCGAGATAAATCGGTAGAAGATCGGAGCGGCGGCCGCCCCGGATGTAATTCCTCTACTTGGTAAGGTACGCTCACCGCCAAGACCCCGAGTCATGGGCTTTGCACCGTAAGGTGTCGAGTTAAGCGTTGACAGGGGAAACCATAGGCTGAGTATTGAGCTGCCAAATCTCCCTTAAGCGTGCTGACCTTGTTGGGTGAAGGGGAAGGCAATATGACCAATAGATGAAATGCCATAACCGGCGGTGCT
>JAWUXU010000133.1:0-56054 GCA_034111145.1 Paraglaciecola sp. | reverse complement strand
CTGATCGTTCTATGGTTCCCATAGGTAACTATGAACGTATTATGCCGTTAGACATCTTGCCTACATTATTTTTGAGAGACATTATTTCTGGCGATACAGATGGCGCTCAAAGCTTGGGTTGTTTGGAGCTAGACGAAGAAGATTTAGCACTATGCACCTATGTTTGCCCTGGCAAATATAACTATGGGCCGATTCTGCGAGAATGTTTAGATCAGATTGAGAAAGAGGGTTAATCATGGGCTTAAAAGTATTTTTAGAGAAAATCGAACCTGATTTTGAAGCGGGTGGAAAATATGAGAAGTTTTACGCCTTATATGAAGCGGCAGCGACTATTTTTTATACGCCGGGAACCGTCACTAAGGCTAATACCCACGTTAAAGATAGTATCGATTTAAAACGCATCATGATTTTTGTGTGGATGGCGACATTCCCAGCCATGTTTTATGGCATGTTTAATATTGGTCAACAAGCACAACTTGCGATTGTCACAGAAGGCGCAGTCTGGGCTGATACAGCCACAGCGTTCTGGCAAGCGGGCCTGTATGAAATGCTTGGCGGTCAACTTGACGCCAGCACTGGCTGGATTGGTTTGATGTTATATGGGGCCTGTTTTTTTGTACCAGTTTACGCCACTGTATTTGCAGTAGGTGCGTTCTGGGAAGTGTTATTTGCTTCTGTGAGAAAACATGAAATTAACGAAGGTTTTTTTGTCACTTCAGTTTTATTCTCCCTTACCTTGCCTGCTACTGTTCCTTTATGGCAGGCAGCCTTAGGTATTACGTTTGGTATTGTTATAGCTAAAGAAATATTTGGTGGTACCGGCCGTAACTTTTTAAATCCAGCGTTGTCTGGTCGAGCATTTTTATATTTTGCTTACCCTGCACAAATGTCAGGTGATTCAATTTGGACAGCTGTAGATGGTTACTCAGGCGCAACTTGGTTAGGCAAAGCGGCAAATGGTTCAGTCACTGATTGGAGTATTAATGCTGATTGGTTTAATGCTTTCTTTGGAAATATACAAGGCTCTATGGGTGAGGTGTCCTCGCTGGCTATATTAATTGGTGGGCTATTTATCATTTATATGCGCATCGCTTCATGGCGAATTGTGCTAGGTGTAGCCATAGGTGTGTTTTTATTTTCAAGCTTATTAAATTTAGTCGGAAGTGCTAGCAATCCGATGTTTGCCATGCCTTGGTATTGGCATATGGTGATTGGCGGTATGGCCTTTGGTATGTTCTTTATGGCAACCGACCCTGTGTCGGCATCTTTTACAAATCAAGGTAAATGGGCTTACGGTATTCTAATCGGTTGTATGACTGTGATGATCCGCGTGATAAACCCAGCCTTCCCTGAAGGAATTATGTTAGCCATATTATTCGCTAACCTGTGGGCGCCTTTGTTCGACTATTTTGTTGCCCAAAGCAATATAAAACGGAGGATTGCACGTGTCAGCTAAAAAAGAAACTTTAGGTAATACCGTAGGTGTTGTTGTTGCTGTATGTTTAGTCTGTTCAATTATTGTATCGAGCGCAGCCGTGGGGTTGCGCGACTTACAGCAAACTAATGCCGCAATAGATAAACAATCTAACATTGTAGAAGCAGCAGGTTTAATTAGTTTGGCTGCAGGTGATATTGCTGGAACGTTTGATAAATATATTGAAGAACGTTTTATTGACCTTGAAACCGGTCAATATGTCGATGAGCCTAAAAAAGACTTCGACATGTATAAAGAAGCTAAAAATCCTGAATTTACAGTCAAAGTCCAAAACACAAAGGTTGGATTTAAACAACGAGCTAATATTGCTACTATATACGTTGTTAAAGATGACCTCGGTGACGTTACTCGTTTAGTGCTTCCTATCCATGGCAGTGGCCTGTGGGGCTTGATGTATGGATTATTAGCCCTTGATGCTGATGGAAATACAATACGTGAGTTGGTCTATTATCAGCATACAGAAACGCCTGGTTTAGGTGGTGAAATACAAAACCCTAGCTGGAAGGCAAAATGGGACGGTAAAAAACTGTACAAAAACAACGAGGTGGCTATCCAGGTTAATAAAGGCGATAACTCCAAGGACCAATATGCGGTTGATGCGCTCTCTGGCGCAACCCTTACCAGTAACGGTGTACAAAACACATTGACTTATTGGGTCGGCGAGAATGGCTACGGGCCATATCTTAAAAATCAGACTTGGAAATCGTAAGGAGTTCATATTATGGCTGAAACTAAAGAAATGAAAAAGGTATTGCTCGGACCTATCCTGGACAATAACCCCATCGCATTGCAAGTACTGGGCGTTTGCTCGGCTTTGGCAATTACTACCAAATTAGAAACGGCATTGGTTATGTCATTAGCACTGACCACAGTCACCGCATTTTCTAACTTGTTTATCTCTTTGATCCGTAATCATATACCGTCCAGCGTAAGGATAATTATTCAAATGACTATTATTGCCTCTTTGGTAATAGTGGTTGACCAAATATTAAAAGCATACTCATACGAGATATCAAAACAGCTTTCGGTATTTGTAGGCTTAATAATTACTAACTGTATCGTCATGGGGCGGGCAGAAGCTTATGCTATGAAGAGTCCACCTCTTATGTCATTCCTGGATGGTCTTGGTAACGGCATAGGCTACTCAATGGTGTTGATAGTGATTGGAACCGTCAAAGAATTATTTGGATTCGGTACTCTACTAGGTATTGAAATCTTACCTTTGATTCAAAATGGTGGCTGGTATCAAGGTAATGGTTTATTGATTTTACCTTTTAGTTCGTTCTTTTTGATTGGTGGTCTTATTTGGGCAATCCGCACTATACGTCCAGCACAAGTTGAGCCAAAGGAATAATTCATGGAACATTATCTTAGTATCTTTATCAAATCTGTTTTCATTGAAAACATGGCTTTATCTTTATTCCTAGGCATGTGTACTTTTTTGGCAGTATCCAAAAAAGTCAAAACAGCCATGGGTTTGGGTGTAGCAGTAATAGTTGTTTTAGGGATCTCGGTTCCAGTTAACCAAATCATATTTGTCAATATCTTAGCGCCTGGGGCACTAGGCTGGGCTGGTTTTCCGGAAGCAGACTTAAGTTTTTTGAGCTTTTTAACTTTTATTGGCGTAATAGCTGCGTTAGTACAAATATTGGAAATGAGCTTAGATAAGTTTTTCCCAGCGCTATACAACGCTTTAGGGATATTCTTACCCCTTATCACAGTAAACTGTGCAATATTCGGTGGTGTTGCATTCGCGATTCAACGTGAGTACAACTTCAGTGAAAGCATTGTTTACGGTGTAGGCAGTGGCTTAGGCTGGGCGATTGCTATCACCCTGCTAGCCGCAGTCCGCGAAAAACTAAAATATGCTGATATGCCAGAAGGTATACGAGGCTTAGGTTCTGTATTTATGATCGCAGGTCTTATGGCGCTTGGTTTCCAGTCATTTACCGGCGTCGCGCTATAAACGGCTCTTTGAGGAAAATTAAATGAATCCGAATGAAATTTATCTTGGTGTAGGCATGTTTATCACTATCGTTTTAGCGCTAGTGCTTATCATTATGTTTGCGAAATCTAAACTCGTACCAGAAGGCGAAGTGACCATCACCATAAATGGTGGGTCTCAAGAGTCGATTACAGCACAACCTGGTGATAAATTATTAGGCGCCCTTGCAAACGCAGGTATTTTTGTATCTTCTGCTTGTGGGGGTGGGGGTACTTGTGGTCAATGTCGTGTCGATATTAAAGCCGGTGGTGGAGAACTTTTGCCCACTGAGGTAGACCATATTAGCAAGAAAGAGGCTAAACATGGTTGCCGATTGTCTTGTCAGGTGTCTATTAAAGAGAACATGGACATTGAATTAGAAGAAGAAGTGTTTGGTATCAAAAAGTGGGATTGTGAAGTCGTTTCTAATGACAACAAAGCCACCTTTATCAAAGAGCTTGTACTTAAAATACCTAATGGCGAAAGTGTTCCTTTTAAAGCTGGGGGTTATATTCAGATTGAAGCGCCACCTCACCACGTTAAGTACAAAGACTTCGATATTCCTCAAGAATATCGTGGCGATTGGGAACGTTTTGGATTTTTTAATATCGAGTCAAAAGTAGACGAAGAAACTATCCGTGCTTATTCAATGGCCAACTACCCTGAAGAAGAAGGGATTATTATGTTGAATGTGCGAGTCGCTTCGCCGCCACCTAATAACTTAACGCTGCCAGCTGGTAAAATGTCCTCTTACATCTGGAGTTTGAAAGAAGGCGATAAAGCCACTATTTCAGGACCATTTGGAGAGTTCTACGCCAAAGAAAGCCCTGCTGAAATGGTGTTTGTGGGTGGTGGTGCAGGTATGGCACCCATGCGTTCACACATCTTTGACCAACTTCGTAGATTACATTCAACTCGTCCGATTACGTTCTGGTACGGCGCTCGTTCTTTACGTGAAATGTTTTATGTAGAAGATTTCGATATGCTACAAAAGGAAAATGAAAACTTTAAGTGGCACGTGGCTTTATCTGATCCTCAACCTGAAGATAATTGGAAAGGTGATACTGGATTTATACATAATGTGCTTTTGGAAAATTACCTAAAACAACATCCCGCACCTGAAGATTGTGAATTCTACATGTGTGGCCCGCCTATGATGAATGCGGCCGTTATCAATATGTTGAAAGAACTAGGTGTAGAAGACGAAAATATTATGTTGGATGATTTTGGCGGTTAAATTTAAAGGGGTTAGCTTTAACTCAGTTATCAATAATAAATTTTAAAGGGGCTATATGCCCCTTTTCTTATAGGCTCAAAATATAATATGCAATCAATTCTTAACTTCAGACTTTTAATTGTTGTTATTTGTACAATCTTAATCGGATGCTCCGCCCCTAAAGAGCAAGAAACCCACATAACAGGCCCAACTATGGGTACCACTTACAACGTGAAATTTGCACCTGTGCATGGTGTAGATAAGCAAAAGTTAACACAACAAATTGAGCAAACATTAATTGATATCAACCAATTGATGTCAACCTATATACCGGAATCGGAACTAAGTCGTTTTAATCAATGGCGCAGTGTTGAACCGTTTTCTATGTCTGCACAGACCCTTTATGTATTGAATGAAGCAAAACGTTTAGGTGTTATGAGTGCAGGGCTATTAGATGTGACAGTAGGCCCGCTGGTCAATCTTTGGGGGTTTGGACCGCAAAGCCGGCCCGTGAAGATTCCGACAGATGAACTAATTAATAGTACTAAACAACAGATTGGGTTAGATCAATTGATAATCGGTGAGACGTGGGCAATTAAAACACAGCCCTCACTTTATGTGGATTTATCGACCATTGCTAAGGGATATGCTGTTGACCAACTTGCAGAACTTTTAGTTGCCTCTAATATTACAAATTACCTAGTAGAAATAGGTGGCGAAATGAGATTATCAGGTATAAAAGCTTCAGGCATACCTTGGAAAATTGCTATTGAGAAACCCGAAACAAATCAACGTTCAATTCAAAAAATCATAAGTATAGGAACCAACGCTGTGGCAACCTCCGGTGATTATCGAAACTATTATGAGGAAAATGGTGTTCGTTATTCCCATCTTATCAATCCAAACACTGGTTACCCTATTCACCACAACTTAGTTTCTGTAACGGTGGTACATCCATCTTCTATGACGGCTGACGGTTTAGCAACAGCACTCAATGTCATGGGTAAGGAAAAAGCATTAGAACTAGCACACACTTACAATATTGCGGTATTGCTGATTACTAGAGAAAAAGGCGGATATAGGGAGTATACTAGCCCCAAATTTGAACAGCTTGTGACTGTTCATTAAGGCAACATCACTAACGTATCAAGCTAAATTGGAGTCAAGTTTTGAGTACCTTTATTTTCGCATTTTTATTTTTTTTACTGGTGGCTGTGGCTATGTCTGTCGGTTATATATTTCAGCAAAAGACCATTGCTGGTAGTTGCGGCGGGTTAGGCGCTTTAGGAATTGCTAAAGCTTGTGATTGTCCAGAGCCTTGTGATCGTAAAAAAATGCGTTTGGAAAAAGAGCAAGCTAGGCAAGTTAAATTAAATGAATGGAAAAAAGATCAAATCCTATAAGCGACGTTATAAGTGATAACTAAATAAACGCCAACTAGTTTGGCGTTTTTTTATATTGATAAATTCTAGCATTCCGGCAAAATACTGATTTTATATACAGTTATTTTTCAGGTTTATTCTTTGCGCAAAATAATCCACATTGATATGGACTGTTATTATGCAGCCGTTGAGATGCGCGACAATCCAGAATATCGAAATGTGCCACTAGCCATAGGCGGCAGTTCTGATAGGCGTGGAGTTATATCTACTTGCAACTACCAAGCTAGAAAATTTGGAGTGCGCTCAGCTATGGCCACAGCACACGCTTTAAAACTCTGCCCTGATTTAGTATTAGCTCCCGGCAGAATGGCTCTATACAATGAAATATCACAACAAATACGCGAAATATTCAGTAGATACACAGACAAAGTAGAACCATTGTCATTAGACGAAGCATATTTAGATGTATCTGATTGTGACTTGTTTTCAGGCAGTGCCACTTTAATCGCCGAAGATATCAGAAAAGTTATTTTCAAAGAGACCCAGCTAACAGCTTCTGCGGGCGTTGCGCCGTGTAAGTTTGTCGCAAAGATTGCTAGCGATGAAAATAAACCCAATGGCATTTGTGTTATCACTCCCGATAAATTAGACGACTTTGTGATTAAATTACCCCTTGGTAAAATTCCTGGCGTAGGTAAAGTGACGTTAGCAAAGTTAAACCATATTGGGCTTTATAGTTGTGCTGACGTGCGTCAATTCCCATTTGAAGACTTAATCAAACGGTTTGGAAAGTTTGGTGCAGTCATTTGGGATAGAAGTCATGGTCTAGATAACCGAGACCTAAGTCTTGCCAGACAACGTAAATCTGTAGGAGTAGAAAGAACATTAACAGAAGACATTCATTCAAGGGATGAGTGCATAAAAATGATCGATAACCTTTTTCCCTTATTAGAGCAGCGACTAAACAAGTCTCAAGCTAAAATTCAAAGTCAGGGTATAAAACTTAAATTTAGTGATTTTCAACAGACAACAGTTGAGCATAAATGTCAGGTGTTGGATAAAAACTACTTTCTTTCCCTATTATCTGAAGGCCTCTCACGCCAAGCAAATAGAGGGATTAGATTGGTGGGACTGCATGTTGCATTAGCAAACTCTGAAGATAATAAACAATTAGCTTTTTCGTTTTCATCTACACAAGAATAAAATCCAGCAAATCGTTACACTATGCACAGATATTACTGTTTCAAAGTCAAAAGGAAACTGATTAGTGCAAAAAATGCCCGTCAATGTTTGGCTCTTAACGTTGATCCAAGCTTTAGCTATGAGTGCAGGCACTATGCTGGTATTAGCGGGAGGTGTTTTGGGTGCACAGCTTACACCAGATCCTAAATGGTCAACCCTACCCTTAGCCATGAGTATTGTAGGCACCGCTTGCGGTGTTGTGCCTGTCACACGTTTGATGCAACACTTTGGTAGAAAGCCAATTTTTATAGGGTCCACCATCCTTGGCGCACTAATAACACTATTGGCTGCTACGAGCATCGCCAATAGCAGTTTTTGGGGATTGGTATTATCCGCTTTTCTATTAGGCATGATGATGTCTGCCATTCAACAAATACGTTTTGCGGCTATGGAATCAGTCAATGTTGAGTTAGTACCTAAAGCAGCCTCGACTGTACTATTGGGCGGCTTAGTTGCCGCTATCTTAGGCCCGGAGTTAGTGACTTTTGGTGAACTGTTTTCAGACCAAGCCTTTGTTGGTGGGTTTTATTTAACAGCGGCCTTATTGTTACTTTGCAGCCTGATGTTTACTCAAATCGATAATACTCACGTTGTTACAGCACAGTCTGCGGATACCGGACGACAATTAAGTCTGATAGTACGTCAGCCAGTTTTTATACTTGCTGTTTCAGCATCGGTTGTAGGCTATGCCTTGATGAGCTTTATTATGACAGCCACACCTGTGCATATGCACGTGCATGAAGCCTACTCTTTGCAAGATACAAAATGGGTGATCCAAAGCCATATTTTTGCGATGTTTTTCCCGTCGTTATTTAGTGGTTGGTTGATCAGTAAGTTAGGCACGTCGAAAATTATCTACTTAGGTTTATCTGCTTATGTCAGCACCATCCTAATCGCACTAACAGGTAACGAGTGGCTGAATTATTGGAGTGCTTTGGTGTTATTAGGTATTGGCTGGAATTTTTTGTTTGTTGGGGGCACGGTTTTACTGACTCAAAGTTATCAGCCTACCGAAAGATTTAAAGTCCAAGGTTTAAACGAATTTTTGGTGTTTGGTTGTCAAGCTGCAGCAGCGTTGAGTGCAGGCGTGTTTCTCAACTTAATTGATTGGCGTGGTTTATTGTTTGCTAGCTTTGTTATCATCGCTGTGCAATTAATTGTAATTACATGGCAACAGATCAGACAAAAACAGGCTACTGCACAACAATAACCTGCCTTAAAAAAGAGGAATAAAGATGTCAATAAAAATAGGACGCTACCGTCATTACAAAGGCAATGAATACGAAGTGATCGGTGTGGCTAAACATTCAGAAGATGAAACCAAATTAGTGGTTTATCGACCTCTGTATAATGAGAATGGCGGTGAAAGGGGTCTATGGGTTAGGCCTCTGGATATGTTTATTGAAACAGTAGATGTTAATGGCGAGACAAAACCAAGATTTGAATACCTTAGTTGATCATAAGTTGCTCATAAGTTACTCATAAGTTGCTCATTAGCTGACGATTAAAATTAACGCACTCACCGGATTATTGCTTCAACAGAAAAATTAATAGCTGTAATCAAGTGCTGACCTAATCCTTTTTCAGCCACGTTCATAAACTATGATCACGTAAACCAAAATCATTCTTTTTCATCCAGAAAAGAAGCTGCAAAAAGCAGCTAGGCAAAAAACCAAACAGTGACTGTCCATAATATTGCAGCCAGAGCGGCAGCATAAGTGGCTGGCACAATCTGCGATTTCACGTGATCCATCAAATCACAGCCCGTGGTCATAGAACTCAAAATAGTGGTATCTGAGATTGGTGAACATTGGTCACCATATACACTGCCGTTCAAAATAGTGGCAAAACACACCATCATAAACAGTTCTGGGTTATTTAGGCCTTGGCTCTGCGCAATAGTCCATGCCAATGGCAAACCTAAGGGGAAAGCGATAGCGTAAGTCCCCCAACTGGTGCCCGTGGAAAAAGCAATAAGCATGGTCATAAGTTGTAATATCACGGGTAAAGCCCAAAAAGGAATATGTTCGCCCAAAGATTCTACTAAATAGATGCCTCCGCCCAACTGTTTGCTAAGCACACCTATGGTCAAAGCAAACATTAATATAACTGAGGCCACTACCACACCTTTTAAACCATTTCCAAATCCATCTAACACGTCTTTAAGTGCCATGCCTTTTGCCAAGGCCATAAAAATAGACAGGAACAAAGCCCCTGAAAATGCCCAGTGTATCTTTGGTGATCCCGTTACAAAATAAGAGCCTATAGCGATAATAATCAAGCTGACTAAAGGCAAAACAAACTCTAGTCTATGCGCTGTATATCCTCTAGGCACCATGCTTTGGTGTAATTCTTTGGCACTAATCGGTGAAGCATAAGGCGCGTCTAAGTCACCGGTTTCAGTCACACGTTTGATGGCATTTTTCAGGGGAGCACCGCTGAAAGTAGTGACATTGATACTCAATAAAAAAGTGCCAAGCACGGCAAAAATCCCATAAAAACTAAAAGGAACACTCGCAAAAAAGAACGCTACCCTGTCATTTTCTGTGGCCAAAAAAGCGACACCTGGAATAAATAAAAAAGCTTGTACGTAAGCAGGCCAAGCATTAAATGCAATGATCGATGCGATAGGCGATGCAGTTGAGTCAACAATATAACTCAGCTCTTCATGGCTCACACCTGCCTTATCTGCAATAGGTTTGACAGTGGTACCCACCAACACCGTACTCATGGTACCCCCTTGAAAAAAAACCAAACCTAAAAACCAAGTGACTAGCTTGGCTGAGCGTGGACCTTTTACATAATGTTGACTCATATGATCAGCAAAGGCCTGAGCCGCACCGGTTTTTGCCCACATACCCATTAAACCTCCCAGTAGCCATAGATATAAAATCAAAATAGATGCGGCACTCGAAGTACCAACATTTGGAATAAATACCTCATGAGTAATATCGAACCGCCCTAACATTACTGCACCAACCACTATTCCGCCAAACAAAGCGACCAAAGGCTCGCGCGTTATTAGACAAAGTACAACAGCGACAAGTGCAGGCAATAATGACCAAATACCAAAATGAAAATCAGCTTTGATTAATACCACTTCGTTTGTTTTATTTTTAACGACCCATTGCTGTGACAGCGACGGTTTATTTTGTTGATTATTCAGTACTGATTGTCTTAAAGGCGACTCGGTATAAGGCACTGGATTGTTTATCAAATTCTCTTGGCCACTCGCACGGTATGCCAACTGCCCCAACTCATTACTATATGTTTGATATTGTAACTGAGATTCAACCCAAGTCGGGCTGACCTTAAAGTTAATGTAAAAAGCGGTTGCCAGACTGATAATGAAAAATATAAAGCTAATACGTTTTGTAAATTCAAACATGCGGGTTACCTTAAACGGGTTACAAGCTTCATAGTCTGAATCTACTTGCTATAAACATCTAGATATACTTGTTAATTACTTAAGGACATTATCCATGGTCTCAAATATTCTTTTATTTACTGCGATTACCGCTATTTTTTCCATAAGTGTAAGCCTTGCACAAGACAAGTGGGCTAAGGTCGAAGTAACGAGTCAAATTGTCAGTGGAGCAGTTCATATGCTGGTGGGTTCTGGAGGTAATATCGGTATATCGGCCGGCGATGATGGTATTTTGGTCATCGATGATCAATATGCACCACTAGCCGAAAAAATAGCCACGGCTATTGGTAATATCTCAAATAAGCAAATTAAATATATTGTGAACACTCACTACCATGGTGATCATACTGGTTCCAATGCCTACTTCGCAGAAGTTAAAGGCAGTACTATATTTGCCCATGACAATGTGCGTAAACGTTTAGCAGATAAAGAAGCACATACACATGCCGCATTGCCTGTTGTGACTTATCAGCAAGGGGTCACCTTTCATTTTAATGGCGACACCATCAAAGTAATGCATTTTCCAGCCGGCCATACTGACAGTGACAGCGTAGTCTGGTTTGAAAAAGCCAATGTTTTGCACCCTGGTGACTTATTTTTTCAAGGGCGTTTTCCCTACATTGATTTAGATGGCGGTGGCACGGTTGCGGGTTATATTACGAACGTCACTAAACTCATTGGTATGCTTAAAGAGGACACAAAAATTATCCCTGGGCACGGAAGTTTAGCCACTAAAGTCGATTATCAAAAAGCTTTGGACATGCTAGTTGATACTGCTGCCATGGTAAAAAACATGAAAGCCAAAGGTATCAGTCTTGACGATGCGGTGAAACAAGGTTTAGGTGAAAAATACACTGCTTGGGCGTGGAATTTCATCACTGAAGAAAAGTGGATCAGCACTCTCTACAAAGGCCTATAATCTACAAAGGCTTATAATTCAAACCGAGCAGTAACCATAAAAGTTAAACCAATGACCCTAACTACCCCTACTAAACAACAGTACTTACAGGTAAAAGATTGGTTTAACAATCATCAAGACATCTACACATGGGGTGGGCCGAATATGACCTACCACATGTCTGACAACAACTTTCTTAAACGGCTAACAGCCGATCATTTCAAATCATTTGGTCTACTAAACAATCAGCAACAACAGCTAGCATTTGGTCAATATTATAGGCGTTTAGAGCATCATCATCTTGCTCGACTTACCGTTAACCCCCAATATCGCGGTCAAGGATTGGCAAAAGTATTAATGACAAAAATACTTGAACAAGCCTTTTTAGCGCAACCAGCCAAAGGCGCCTCTTTATTTGTATTCAAAGATAATATTGTGGCTTACCAGTGTTATCAATCTCTTGGTTTTATAGAAACCTATTACCCAGAAGACCCCTTCCCCAGCGATATGCAAAATTGTGTTTATATGGTTTTATCTGCAACAAATCAAAAGTAAATGTTATTTAGTCTACAAAATAAAACATATTGACTTTATCTTTATATCATCTACATTGTAGTTATTCTATTCTCGGTTTATGCTAACAATGTCAGATAAAGAAAAATTTTTGGGCGAGTTCGAACAATTCATTTTACTGTCTATTCTTAAGCTCAGTGACAACGCGTATGGCAGTGCCATTCGCCGGTTATTAGCAGAAGCAGTCAAACGTGATGTAACAATCGGTGCACTATATACCACCTTAGAAAGGTTAGAAAAAAAAGGGTTGCTCACCAGCAAAATGGGTGAGGTCACGCCAGAACGAGGCGGACGTGCTAAAAAGTATTTTAAGCTTACCGCTCAAGGGCAAAAAGCACTTAAACGCAGTAAAGAAGCGTTAACCAATATGTGGCAAGGGTTGAGTTTATCTATGCAACATAAAGAGTACAGCGAATGAATCCCCCAAGACTGATCGAAAAACTTCTACATTGGACCTTACCGAATGAGTTGAAAGGTCCTATTTTGGGAGATTTGGCAGAAGAATATGTTTGTTTGGCACAACAAACACCTTTAAAAGCCAATTACTGGTATACCCGTCAAGCACTGTGTACCAGCTTGCAATTTTTAACCAAAACTAAAAGAGGATTAATCATGTTTTTACTTGGAATAATGGTATTTGTTGGTATGACTTTAATGGCCATGGTGATGAGTGGCGAAATAATGATGTTTGTAAATGTACCCTCATTCTTAATCTTGGTTCCACCAGCACTCATTCTCACTTGCGCCAGCAGCTCAAAACAATCACGCAGTCATGCTTTTAGAGTATTGTTTAGTGAAGATTTAAATTTAAGTCGAGAAGAGTTAAACGCGGCAAAACAACTATTTACCACCTTTGGAAATATGAATATGTTGATGGGATGCATCGGTGTTGTCATTGGCGCGATTGCCATAGCTTCAAACGTTGAGGCAAAGGTATTTAGTCAAGTTTTTGGTCCAGCGTTTGCAGTTTGTGTATTACCACTTCTTTACGCACTATTGATAAAAACACTGTGTTATGGGGCTGAGGCCAAGATCCAATTTAAAATCATCAATATGGCCTCTTAATTTACATATGGAAACTAAGGCGCTTTTGTGTAGCGCTTTTCACCCACAATCCAGGTTTCAAGCACTTGGGTTTTCCAAATATTCTGTGGTGATATTGTAAAAATATCTTGGTCTATCAAAATAAAGTCGGCCCATTTACCTTCGGTTAAACCACCCAAAACTTTCTCTTGATGAGCCGCATAAGCTGCATCTAAAGTAAAACCACGGAAGGCTTGTTTGACGGTCACCGCTTCGCTAGGGATCCAGCCACTGTCTGGTGTATTATTACGATCTTGTCTTGTGACTGCGGCATGCAAACCAAAAAATGGGTTGGAGAGTTCTACTGGGAAATCAGAACCGAAAGCCACTGGGGAACCTTGTTTCAAGAAAGTTTGCCATGCGTAAGCGCCTTTGAGTCTGTCGGTACCTACCCTATCTTCTGCCATATTCATATCGCTGGTAGCATGGGTGGGTTGCATAGCAGGAATGATATTTAGGGTTTTAAAGCGAGGAATATCGTCAACATTGATGACTTGAGCATGTTCAACACGATTGCGTAACGACTTACCGCCAACTTGACTAAAACTGTCTGCAAACTGGTCTAACGCCAAACGGTTAGCTCGGTCGCCTATGGCGTGAAAGTTAAGTTGGAATCCACTCCCTAAAATCAAATCAAATAGGGGTTTTAAGTCCACTTCTCGCGTCACCAATAAACCGCTGTTATCAGGGGCGTCAGAGTAAGGTTTTAACAAAGCAGCGCCGCGGCTGCCCAAGGCACCGTCACCGTAAACTTTAACACTTCTGATAGATAACCAATCGAATTGATCTTGCACGTGGCCTGTTTCTAATAGTTGCCTCAAATCCACTGAGGTTGCCGCAATCATAGGATAGATGCGCACTGGTAACGAATGTTCAGCCACACGTTTTTTGTAATAGTCGTAGACCGCGACATCAATACCTGCGTCATGCACACTAGTGATACCTTCAGAAAGAAGATGTTTGCCTGCGGCATTCAACTGAGCAGTTAAAAGGGCTTCAGAGGTTTTAGGCAAGTGTTTAAGCATTAAGCTTTCTGCATTATCAATTAAGACTCCCGTAGGGTTACCTTGTTTATCCCGTACAATTTTTCCACCCGGAGGATCAAGGGTATCTTTGGTAATACCGGCGATTTCAAGGGCTTTTGAGTTAACCCAACTGGCATGGCCATCCACTCGAGACAACATCACAGGTTTATTATTGACATATTCATCTAACAAACTGGCAGTGGGGTAAGCCTTAACAGGCCAGAGCACTTGATTCCAGCCTCGCCCTGTTACCCAAGCCAAATCTTGCTGAGTTTTAGCATAAGCCTGCACCTTTTTTGCTGCATCTAAAGCTGATTTGCTTTCGCGTAAATCCACTTGCAATAAGGTTTCACCTAATCCCATCACATGCCCGTGAGCGTCAATGAGCCCCGGTAACAACACTTTATTTTCACCATCGATAAAGGTTGCATTGGGATACTTTTGGCCAAGCTCTTCTGTGCCGATTGCCACTACTTTTCCTCCATCAAACACCATATTTGAAAAGCGAATAAGCTCCCCAGCATTATTGAGGGTGTAACCTTTTACATTACCGATATGGCTAGGTGCAGCAAGCACCATAGAAGTGACAAATAACAAACAGGCAATAAATAGTATTTTCACAAGTGATCTCATCTAAACGTTTTACTTAATTTGCCCTAGATTTTTAGTGGATGCAATACTTGTATAATAGTGAGTGTTGTTGAATGTGCTGCGTCACTGTCTGGATGAGAAAAAGAGATGTTCTGACAATCCCAGTAAACTTTGCCACTCATCATGCTGGCATATATAACGTTGACTCGAATTTGCCTCAAAAAGCTTATGAATTTTTAATAAACGCTGCCTAGGGACAATCTAGTAGAGCGTTAACTAAGGTGACCGAACCATTGTAGCGGTTTAACATTTTGCTTGATCATTCACTAAAACTGCTTGGTTTATACTTTTTTTAAGATCATATTACTGGCGAAATAGATTGCGTAATTTTCCACTCACGTCTAGATGTGGTGGCATTTTACCCCAGTTGTTTAAGTCAACAAACTAGGGACTTGTTGCAAGTGATCATCTTGCCATATTTTGAGCATTTTTTGTTGATCGATATTGCCGCCAGATAACATCACCAACACCTTTTGTTCCCTAGTCTGCGATTTAAGCCACTCAACCACCCCACCCATGCTCATAGCACAGGTAGGCTCAACATGTATCTTAAGCAAGTGTTGCAACCACTGAGTCCAATAGGCAATCCGTGTTTCATCCACTTCATAAAAACCGTCTAAGGCCTGCAAATGAGGGAAGGTCTTCTCACCCACTTGTAATGTTGCTGCACCATCTGCCAAAGTATTAGGCTGCTCTGATAAAGATTGGATGACGCCGCTACGTAGGGATTCTGCAGCATCATTTGCAACCAAAGGTTCAACGCCTATAACACTTGCATTAGGAAGTAGAGCTCTAGTACTGATCAACGAGCCCGACACCAATCCACCACCACCCACTGGAGCGAACACACTATCTACTTCACCTGTTTGCCTGATAGCTTCAAGCATAGCAGTTCCTTGTCCAGCTATAATGTCGTTATGATTAAAAGGGGGCATCCATAAAACACCTTTTTCATGCGCAGCTTCGGCGACCTTTTCATCAGCCTCTTTACGGGTCGCGCTTAAATCAAGTGTTGCACCATAATATTTGGTTGCCGCCGCTTTTACTTTAGACAGGTTTTGTGCACTATAAATAGTGGCTTGAACACCCAATATTTTAGCAGCATATGCCACTGCCTGTGCATGATTACCTGAACTACTGGCTACCACTTTGCTACCAAGCCGCCCTTCTTCTCTGGCTCTTAACATCATATTTAATGCGCCACGTAATTTAAACGCGCCAGTTTTCTGAAAACACTCGGCTTTAAAAAAAAATTTGTGGCCTAACCAGTTATTTAGTAACTGAGATTCAAGCACAGGAGTTTTATTGATAAAAGGGCTGATACGTTTTTCGGCAGTTTGCACGTCGGCAAAAGTCACACTGGACATAGATTTATGCTCACCCTAATCAAGACATTTCAAGATACAAGATGGTATCCTGTAGCCGTCATTTTCGCATCAATAATTATGCTGATTATTCACTAAATATTTAAAAGAATATAAAATGGAATTACTTGATGCATTATTTAGTAACACATCTGAAGCTGATATCAGTGGTGTTACATAAGAACTAGCTCTGATAATTGGTGATACCGATGGTATTCAGCCAGTTATTATAGTTATACGGGATATGTAAGCATTTACTAACAAACACCTTATCCTCACTTATAAATAAGGAATAACAGGTCTTAAAATCGATTATGTTTACATCCCTTACTTTGCCATCACCCAATTTAAAATCTGGATACAAGGTCCAGATAACTCAATCCAAAAAGCACTCAAAAAAGCCTAAATTATCCGTTATGGTGGCAATTTTTTAAACTTTTCTAGATTAAAACTTACGCTTTTACTCATAGTTTAATAACCTTATTCAATAACAAAATTTTTACTGTAAGTTAGGTGATCTTATTCATCCTGATTTTCCTATTAGTTCTTGTTCTTGTCATTAGGATAAGATGTATTATTATTTGAGGCCAAGCCTCTATAACCGTATTGTAGGATTTTATTACCTGCAGATAAAATTGTAGGTAATATATGTTAAAAACAGCGTTGGTTTTAGGTGCTACTGGTTTGGTTGGTAAAACATTGGTCGCGCAACTTTGCAAAGACCATCGATATCAAACCGTCACTTGTTTGTTGCGCAAACCACTATCAAAAGATTTTTTTACACCTCATGCTGTTGACACAGACAAGGTAGAGCCTATCGTAGTCGACTTTGAGAATTTAGAGGATTATCAGGGTTATTTTAGTTCTCGGCATATTTACGTTTGTTTAGGTACAACAATCAAAAAAGCGGGTAGCAAAAGTGCATTTCGAAAAGTAGACTTTGAGTATGTGCATGTCGCAGCTCAACTTGCCAGAGCACAACGTGCCGTTAGCTTTGTTTGGATTTCTTCAGTTGGCGCAGATGCTAAAAGTAATAATTTTTACTTACGAGTAAAAGGTGAATTAGAAAATGCCATTATTGGCATGTCGGGTTTGGATAATGCATGTGCTGTCAGACCGTCGTTGTTATTAGGTGAACGGGATGAGAGCAGGCTTGCCGAGAAACTTGCCAGTTTGCTAAGCCCATTTTTGTCGCCGTTGTTGATAGGTCGGTTAAGTAAATACAAACCTGTTGAGGCGGCTACTGTGGCAGCTCAGATGATCCGTTTACAAGTATTCTAAAGTGGGGTTTACGTTTAAACAGTTCACTATAGAACATGATGCCTGTGCTATGAAAGTGGGCACCGACAGCATCATGTTGGGCAGTTGGATGCGAACTAAAAATGCTCAGCGCATTTTAGATATTGGCACCGGTAGTGGTCTGTTAAGCATTATGTTGGCACAAAAAACGCAAGATACTTGTTTAATAGATGGGATAGATATCGACGCGTCTGCTATTTCACAAGCTATAGAAAATGCTAAAAATTGCCCATGGCCACAACGACTCACTTTTTATCATAGCAGCTTACAAAAAATTTCCCTTGGTGAAGGTTATGATTTAATTGTCTGTAACCCTCCTTATTTCCCAATTAATGTCAGTGCGAATAAAATCAGCTCAGTACAAAATAGGCCTCTTGCTCGACAAACAATTGAGTTAGATCATCCAACACTTTTACAAGCAGTAACAAAACATCTATCTGCTAGCGGTCAATTTTGTTGTGTATTACCCGAACAGGCCGCTAAAATTTTTATTGTGAATGCTGAATATTTAGGCTTGTATTGTACGCGGGAACTTCAGGTGCAACCAAAACAGCACACACATGTGACTCGGTTTTTATTAGAATTTGGTCGTATCAAAAAAGTCAAAAAATGTGAAAAACTTAGTATTTACAACCAATTAGGTAGCTATTCTAAAGAATATATTGCACTGTGCAAAGATTATTACCTTAATTTTTGATAGCTTTTATACTTATATTATATTTTTTGATAAGAAGCGTTTAATTAAACCATCGCTAATCTCAGGGGAAATAATGAAAACATTTGAATTACCCAAATCAGTATCTTCGCTGGCTGCGGAACTGCAAATAGTCCAAATGGTCTGGCAAGGTGTACCAGTACAGATCCCCAAGTTTGCTGTTTATGCCGTTATTGAAAACCCAATATTCGATAATATTGTGTTTCGAAGAGGCAGAAAGATAGGGCTATTGCATTTTGCTAGATACAAAATACCTGTTTTAGACCCTTTTCGAGGGGACATCGATTTTCATCCTAATTTTGCATTGATTATCAGTCATAGTCGTGGAAATCGCTTCGGCCTGTATGGTTACCCCGCGGATCATGTTGAGTCAAACATACACATTTCTTGTTCTCATGGATCAGTGAGTAGAATCGTTAGAGATTACGTTTAAAGATAATTAAAAAGCAGTGGACCCCTTACTTAGCATCTCTGACTAGGCGACGCTGATTGCATATCTCGGATTAAGCGTCCCTAACTAAGCGTCCCTAACTAACCCTTTTTCAATGCTGCGCACTAATCTTTGGGTCAATCGGCTGTCATCACTTTCATCCTGAATCATTTTATTTTGATGTTGCGCCAAAGCCCATTCAATATGTTCTTTAACTAAGTCTGAAGACTGACTCAAAGCGGCCTGCAAAGTACTAATAATCTTGACTGAGTAAGGTGCGTTACCTAACCCAACTGCTAGATTGCGTTGCCAACGTTCGAAACCAATACGCCTTATCGCGGAACCTTCGGTATTTTTCAAGAAGGTTTGTTCATCCCAAGCAAACAAGTCGATAAGTTCTTGGCTCATCAGTTTTTGTCTAGGGTGGAAATCCGCTTCAGCGGTGATATTAGCGTAGCGATTCCAAGGACAAATAAGTTGGCAATCATCACAACCATAAACACGGTTACCAATCAAAGCTCGGTATTGTTCGGGGATTGCCCCTTTTTGTTCTATGGTGAGATATGAAATACAACGTTTAGCGTCCACCACATAAGGCTCTACTATGGCTTGAGTGGGACAAATCGTTATGCAAGCATTGCAACTACCACAATTTTCTTTAACCGGCTGATCCACTGGTAAAGGAATATTAACAAACAACTCACCTAAGAAAAACCAAGAGCCTGCTTCTTTGTTGATAGTAAGTGAATGCTTACCTGTCCAACCAATACCGGCCTTTTCAGCAATTGCATGTTCGAGTACTGGAGCAGAATCAACAAAAGGGCGGAAATTCAGGCTGGCACATTCAGTTTTAATTTTTTCACCAAGCTTTTTCAAACGAGAGCGCAACAACTTATGGTAATCACGACCAAGAGCATACCGACTGATATAAGCTTGTTGTTTATTTTTTAAAGTCTGAGCAAACTTTGCATTTGGGGGCAGGTAATCCATCCTTACACTGATGACTCGCAAGGTGCCGGGTAATAGTTCTGCTGGTCTGGCTCTTTTCATGCCGTGCTCTGCCATATATTTCATTTCACCGGCATAACCTTTATCCAGCCAAGATTGTAGGTGGGATTCATGCTGTTCTAGGTTAACATCGCAAATACCCACTTGTTGAAAACCTAGCACTTTTCCCCAAGCCTTGATATTTTTAGCCAAAGACAACAATTCAGAAGTGTTAAGAGATGACATTTAAAAACCTGTTAACGGATCGAGCGGCCGCGAGTCTAGCACATAAAATTGTGAGTTCAGAACAAGTCAGAGCCCTTGAACCGAAGGCTGCCAAACTTGCTGGATGTAATATGTTTGAACTGATGCAAAGAGCAGGTATTGCTGCGCTTCAAGTATTAACCCAAGAATGGCCTAATGCACAAAATATTTTAGTGGTGGCCGGCAACGGTAATAATGCTGGTGATGGTTACGTGTTAGCCAAGCTTGCCAAACAGCAAGGTATCGATGTTGTAGTTGTCTGCCAGCAGCCTGAAAGGAAACTAATGGCTGATGCAAAAAAAGCACAAGCAGAGTGGCAAAAGGTGGGGGGTTCAACACTAGAATTTACGGAGCCAAACTATTCACAATATGATGTGTTAGTGGACGCTTTATTAGGCACGGGTGTAACCGGCGAAGTTAAAACAACCTTCCAATCGGTCATCCAACAAATCAATCAAACGGGCACGCCCGTATTGAGTATTGATTTACCATCTGGAATGCAAGCTAACACAGGGCAAGCACTGCCTTTATGTGTCAAAGCCGATGTAACTGTCACTTTTGTTGCAACCAAGCCGGGACTGGTTAGCGGCATTGGTAAGGAATTTTGTGGCAAACTAGTCTTTGCTGATCTAGGGGTGGGCAAAGAGTTTTTTGGAATAGCGCGTAGTGAAGCACAATTAGTCGACTGGGCAATGTTACAACCGTTGCAAACTAGACCCATACATAGTCACAAAGGTTCTTTTGGAAAATTACTGTGTATAGGCGGTAACCAAGGTATGGCAGGGGCGATCCGACTCAGTGCGGAATCAGCTTTGCGCTGTGGCGTAGGTTTAGTAAAAGTCTATTGCCATGAATCAAGTGCCATGGGTATCTCTGCTGGTCGCCCAGAAATAATGCTAACCCACAAAAAACTTGAGGAAGCGTTAGATTGGTGTAACTGCGTCGTTGTAGGGCCAGGACTAGGTCAAGATGCTTGGGCTAATCAGCAATTTTCAAGTTTATTTAAATACCTAAAACACCATTCAAAGCCACTAGTCATTGATGCGGACGGCCTAAATTTGTTAGCAGCTGTGAAGGATGACGCAACTATGCATAATACTTTGGCACATTTACCCGCACTAGTATTAACACCTCATCCAGGAGAAGCGAGTCGATTATTGAACTGCAATATTGCTAAAATTGAATGCGATAGGTATGTATCTAGTCAACACATCGCTCAAAAGTATCAGTCCATTTGTGTCCTAAAAGGTGCAGGTACTGTCATTCAAGCCCATGAGTCTCACCAAGAGAAACGACGCTTTGTATGCAAAGGTGGCAACCCTGGTATGGCAACGGCAGGTATGGGCGATTTATTAACCGGCGTTATTGGTGCTTTTCTGGCACAAGGATTTACCTCACAAAAAGCCGCTGTATATGGAGTATGCGCACATGCTGAAGCAGGAGACAGAGTTGCCATACAATATGGTCAACGTGGTATGATTGCCTCAGAATTATTGCAACCTTTACGAGCTATTGTTAACGGATTATGAGTATTTCTTTGATTATCCCCCCATCGTCTTTACCTGTAACACATTATGATTTGGCAAATGAAGAAGCCACAGTTGCTTTGGCTAGAAAATTGGCTCAACAGTGCCATCAAGGTATGGTGATATATCTTGAAGGGGATTTAGGGGCGGGTAAAACCACTTTTAGTCGAGGTTTTATACAAGGATTAGGGCATAGTGGCAATGTCAAAAGCCCTACGTATACTTTGGTTGAACCTTATGAAATAGCAGACTGGCGGGTATTTCACTTTGACTTGTACCGTCTGTCTGATCCAGAAGAATTAGAATATATGGGCATACGTGATTATTTCGATTCTGATTGTATTTGTTTGATTGAATGGCCAGACAAAGGCGCAGGCCTCTTGGCATCAGCGGATTTACACATTAGTATAGAATACAGACAAACAGGACGTTTCTTATCGATGCAGGCCAAATCTGCAAAAGGCTCGGATTTGCTTAGGCAATTAAAATAGAAAATTAATAATGCGAACGTTTTGGTCCAGACAACCTAATCTACTTTTAATCAGTTTTTTATTGATGGTTTTTAGCACCTCAAATTTTGCTAAAAATACCATCAAAGGACTGCGCATCTGGCCTTCCCCAAACACTACACGTTTAGTTTTCGATTTAGCTGACACCCCTAAATACACCTATTTCACTTTAAAAAGTCCATCGCGATTAGTCATCGATATAGAAAACACACCAAAAAACTTCGATTTTTCAAAGATCATCAATGAAAGTAAGTTGATTAAAAAAGTGCGTTACAGCACAGCCAAAAATTCTCAATCAGTACGAGTTGTCATCGAATTAAACAGAAAACTTGAAAACAATATTTTTGCACTGCCCCCTACTCCTCCCTATGGTGATAGGTTAGTTATTGATTTAAAAGAACCAAATTCATCCGTGCCACAAATTGTAATGAACTCAAAATCTGTCACTGACAGAGATATAGTGATTGTCATCGATGCAGGCCACGGTGGAGAAGATCCGGGTTCGATTGGCCCTAGTGGGAGTTATGAAAAGGATGTCACTTTAGGTGTAGCGAAACGATTGGCATCTTTAATTAGTAAAGAAAAAGGTATGAAAGCGGTAATGACACGCACCGGCGATTATTTTATTTCACCAAATAAGCGGCCTCAACTTGCCAGAAAACACAAGGCCGATATGTTCGTGTCTATACATGCGGATGCGTTTACAACACCTCAGCCTAAAGGGGCTTCTGTATGGGTCTTATCCATGAAAAGGGCAAACACTGAACTGGGTCGCTGGTTAGAAAGAACAGAACGACATTCCGAATTATTAGGCGGGGCCGCTGAAATTATTCAAGATACAGTCAATGAACGTTATTTAGCTCAAACGTTTCTCGATATGTCTATGGATCACTCTTTGACCACTAGTTATGACGTAAGCCGAGATATGCTTAAACACCTAAAAAAAGTCACTACGTTACATAAGAAGACGCCTCAAGCGGCTAGTTTTGCGGTACTAACTTCGCCAGATATTCCGTCAATTTTGATAGAAATGGGGTTTATATCCAACCCTCAAGAAGAGAAAAATTTAAATTGGTCGAGGTATCGACAAAAGATGGCCCAGTCACTATTCAACGGACTCAAACAACATTTTAAAAGTTCACCTCCAGATGGTTCTTTATGGGCAATATGGAAGCAAGAAAGCCGTACCCATAAAGTGCGTAGCGGCGAATCATTATCTTTGCTGGCTCAACGTTATGATGTGCAAGTCAGTATATTAAAAAAAGCCAATAATCTAAATACTGATGTAGTACGTATCGGTCAAGTATTGACGATCCCCAGCACTTAATTTACTCATTTAGCATTTATAGCAAGGTCAATGTTTTGCCAATTCAAATTCTTCCTACAATATTAGCCAACCAAATTGCCGCTGGTGAAGTGGTTGAGCGCCCCGCTTCCGTGGTCAAAGAATTAGTGGAAAACAGCCTAGACTCCGGGGCTACGTCCATTGAAATTGATATTGAAAAAGGCGGCCATAAACGAATATTGATCCGCGACAACGGTAGTGGTATTCCCCATGACGAACTCGCATTGGCCCTTAGCCGCCATGCCACCAGTAAAATCACCAAATTAGATGATTTGGAAGCTATCTGTAGTTTAGGTTTTCGTGGTGAAGCCTTGGCCAGTATCAGTTCAGTTGCACGCTTGAGTTTAAGTTCTAAGCCCAAAGAGCAGACTCAAGCTTGGCAAGCACACTGTGAGGGGCGAGACATGCAAGTACAACTTAATCCATTGGCACACCCTAATGGTAGCAGTGTAGATGTAGTTGATTTATTTTTTAATACCCCCGCAAGGCGCAAATTTTTAAAAACGGAAAAAACCGAGTTCAGTCATATCGATGAAGTGGTTAGACGTATTGCATTGAGTCGTTTTGATGTAAGTTTTAGCCTTAAACACAATGGTAAGTTACTGCGAAAATACCCTGCGGTAAAGTTACAGGGCACCGAATTAAAACGCTTAGGGTCAATTTGTGGCAAAGAATTTGCTGAGCAAAGCATTGAGCTTAACAGTCAATATCAGCAGTTTGAGTTAAAAGGTTGGTTAGCTCAACCAGAACAATCCAAGACCCAAGGCGACTTTCAATACTTTTATGTAAATGGTCGCATGATGCGCGATAAGTTAATCAACCATGCTGTTCGCCAAGCGTTTGAAGGGCTGATTGCTGCCGATTTGTATCCAGCTTATGTGTTGTACCTAACACTTGAGCCAAACCAGGTCGATGTAAACGTGCACCCAGCCAAACATGAGGTCAGATTTCATCAAGCTCGTTTGGTACATGATTTTATATACCGAGCGCTCACCGATGCGCTTAATCAATATTTTCAGCAGGGGCAACAACAGCCAAACCCTGAAGTAAACGTAATGCCGCAGGCGCAGCCCAATCATGACTATATTCAACCTTTGCATAGACCAGCATCTGAAATCAATGCAGATGAAAGTGTGCCTAGCTATGCTGGAACTGCGACTGACGCTGTTAACAAGTCATATGCTTCGTCGAATACTTTGGCAAACAAGGGTATGGCTCAACACTTAGTCAACTCTTCACAAGTTATCAATCAATCCTCAAAAAACTACCAACAATTGATGACCCCAACACAACCAGTGAATTCTGCGACCAGCTCTGATGCACAATTAACTGTAATGCCGGGACAATGGCTACAAGTGACAGATAAGAAAATCTTACTTAAAGTTGGGCAACAATATTATTTACTTGAAATAGCGGCTTTGCATCTTAATGTGATGTCTAAACTCTACTCAGATACTATGCCGGTTAGCCAACCTTTGTTGATGCCTATTTCAATAAAAGCAACGGCTGATTTATTGGCACAGGCAAAAATACTTTATCAGCCACTTTTGGAAAACAGTGTGGAAATTGGCTGGACACCGAATAGAATTATTCTACGCAAAGTACCTGCAGGGTTAAGGCAGTTTCGATGGATAGAATGCTTAGAGAAGATTTTGACTTGCACAGAAAAAGAACCCAAAGAGGTCCGCAAACATTTGTTGTCTTGCATAGTTTACAACGAAGAAATAAGTGTTATTCAGATACAAGAGTTGTGGCAGCAGTTTGTTCATTTATCGGTTAGCTTAGAACATGACATTGCTCAAATAGGTCAACCCGTGTGTCTAGATGATTGGCTTAATACCTATGAATGAAACGATGAGCAACGTCTCTAATTCATTGCCACCTGCTTTGTTTTTGATGGGACCTACTGCTTCAGGCAAAACTAACCTGGCGATTGAACTTTGCGAAACCCTACCCTGCGAAATAATAAGTGTCGACTCTGCGCTGATCTATCGTGGTATGGACATAGGCACGGCTAAACCAGACGCAGAGGAACTAAAAAAAGCCCCTCACAGATTAATAAATATTTTGGATCCCGCACAAAGTTACTCGGTAGCCGAATTTCGTAAAGATGCGCTATTAGCCATGCAAGACATAACTTCAAGGGGCAATATTCCATTATTGGTGGGCGGCACTATGATGTATTATAAGGCCTTGATTGACGGGCTTTCACCGTTACCAAAGTCAGATCAAAGCGTGAGGAAAACCATAGAAGCAAATGCCGAAGAATCAGGTTGGCACGTATTGCATCAACAACTGGCCAAAATCGATCCTACTTCTGCTAAACGTATTCATCCTAATGATCCTCAACGTTTAATCAGAGCTTTAGAAGTTTATCTTCTAACTAATCGTTCAATGACAGACTTGATGGCGACTAAATCTGTCCCCATACCCTATAGTGTAAGACAGTTCTGTATAGCGCCAGAAGATCGTAAAGTACTTCATGAGAGGATTTCTAAACGTTTTCAAGGGATGATTGATGCAGGATTTCAGGCTGAAGTAGAAAAATTAAAAGATAGAGGTGATCTACATTTGAACTTACCTTCTATCAGATGTGTCGGATACAGGCAAATGTGGCAGTATTTGGATGGTGATTTTGATTTTAATGAAATGCGTGAAAAGTCTGTCGCAGCCACTCGACAGTTGGCTAAAAGGCAGTTAACTTGGTTAAGAGGATGGAAAGACATTCACCTGTTAGACACATTCTCTCCCAATAATCTGTCCAAGGTAATTAAGCAGAGTAAATTTCAACTCTAGAGTTGTCTATACAGCTTTATGTTTTTCTGTATAATCAACTTTTTGGGTAAATATTTCACATATCATAAGGAAAAATCATGGCAAAAGGGCAATCGTTACAAGACCCATTCCTCAATGCGCTGCGTAAAGAGCGTATTCCCGTATCTATTTACCTTGTTAACGGTATAAAACTTCAGGGACAAGTTGAGTCGTTCGATCAATTTGTGATCCTACTAAAAAATACTGTAAGCCAGATGGTTTATAAACACGCAATTTCTACCGTTGTCCCTTCACGTGCAATTCTAATGCCTGCTGTTGGTCAAACGGAAGCAGACGAAAATTAGATGGTTTTAGGAGAGTGGATTGTTTGACCGTTACGAAGCAGGTGAACAAGCTGTTTTAGTGCATGTTGATTTTGCGGACGAAAACAGTAAAGAAGATTTATTAGAATTACAAATGCTTGTGTCGTCTGCCGGTGTAAATGCCATGGATGTAGTTACGGGTTCTCGGCAGGCACCACAGGCTCGCTATTTTGTGGGTAGCGGTAAAGCAGAAGAAATTGCTAACGCTGTTAGAGCTCAGCAAGCTGATGTAGTTATCTTTAACCATAGCTTATCCCCCTCTCAAGAACGGAATTTAGAGCAACTATGTCAATGTCGAGTACTTGACCGCACTGGGTTGATCCTTGATATTTTTTCCCAACGTGCACGAACTCACGAAGGAAAATTACAAGTAGAGCTCGCACAACTTCGCCACATCAGTACCCGGTTAATTCGAGGTTGGACTCACTTAGATAAACAAAAAGGTGGGATTGGTCTTCGCGGCCCAGGCGAAAGTCAGCTTGAAACTGACAGAAGGCTATTGAGAGCCAGGGTCAAAGCGATTCAGCGCCGTCTCGACAAAGTCCAAAAACAAAGGGAACAAGGTCGCCGTTCTAGAATTCGGGCGGAATTCCCTACAGTCTCTTTAGTGGGATATACCAACGCTGGCAAATCAACGTTATTTAATACTATGACAGACTCTTCAGTTTATGCAGCTGACCAACTGTTTGCTACACTTGATCCAACGCTCAGAAAGATCCAGTTACAAGATGTAGGTTCAGCAATTCTTGCCGATACGGTTGGTTTTATTCGTCATCTCCCCCATGATCTAATATCGGCCTTTAAAGCAACGTTACAAGAAACTCAGCAAGCAAACTTGTTATTGCATGTTGTAGATTACTCTGACGACCAGTATCGAGAGAACATAGGACAAGTAAATGAAGTGCTTGAAGAGATAAAAGCTAACGAAATTCAACAATTAATGGTGTGTAACAAAATTGACCGAATGGATGGTGTGAGTGCCAGGATAGATCGCGATGAGTCGGGTATTCCTATTCGAGTTTGGCTATCTGCCCAGCAAGGCATTGGTATTGATTTATTGCTGAACGCAATTACTGAATGTTTATCTAAAAACATGGTACAACATACTCTATCGATACCCCCTCAAAAAAGTAGTTTGCGTGGTGTGTTTTTTGACATGAACTGCATTGCAGCGCAAAGTTATGCCGAAAATGGTGATTGGCAGGTCGATGTCCGCATGGAGCAACATGACTGGAACCGACTCATTAAACGTGTCGACGTTGATTTAGAGTCATATATTGTAAAACATTAATAACATACAACAGATCAGAAATTTTATAAAACTCGTAAAGGTCATTAGACCTATTTTTGAATTAACTAGCTGGAGAGACATGATGGCTTGGAATGAGCCCGGTGGAAACAATAATGATCCTTGGAAAAACAAGGGCGGCCGAGATCAGGGCCCACCTGATTTAGACGAGGTATTCAAAAACTTGATGAGTAAATTTGGCAAGTTTGGTGGTGGTGGTTCCGGTGGCTCATCAGGCGGAAAAAGCCTTGGTGGCATAGGTGCTGCTGTAATTGTAGGCATATTGGTAATTGGCTGGGTGTTCAGTGGTTTTTATACTATCCGTGAAGCAGAACGTGGGGTAGTGCTACGTTTTGGAGAGTTTAGTCATTTTGTTGATCCAGGGCTTCAGTGGAAACCGACTTTTATAGACGAGATTATACCGGTAGATGTAAAAACGATCCGTTCTATGCCGTCGTCTGGTTCCATGTTAACTGAGGACGAAAATGTTGTACGTGTTGAGATGGAAGTGCAATATCGTATTCTTGAACCTTACAAATATAGTTTTGCTGTCACTAGTCCTGAAGAGAGTTTGAGTCAGGCTTTCGATAGTGCTATTCGCTATGTAGTGGGTCATTCGAAGATGGATGCCGTACTAACAGGTGGACGTGAAGCAACAAGACAAAGCGTAAGTGATGAATTAACGGGTATTATTGAGTCATATGATATGGGTATATCTGTGGTCGATATGAACTTCAAGGATGCAAGACCGCCAGAAGAAGTGAAAGAAGCTTTTGATGATGCAATTGCAGCACAAGAAGATGAACAACGCTTCATAAACGAAGCAGAAGCTTATTCTCGTGAGATCGAACCTCGTGCTCGTGGACAAGTCAACCGTTTGGCACAAGAAGCTAAAGCTTATAAAGAACGTGTCACATTGGAAGCACAGGGTGCCATCGCACGATTTGAAGAATTACTTCCTCAATATACCTCAGCACCAGAAGTTACACGTAGTCGTATTTACCTTGAAACTATGGAAGAAGTCTATGGTAATACCAGCAAAATCTTGGTGGATACAGAAGGTACTGGCAACATGATGTATTTACCACTTGACAAGATATTGGGAAATCAATCTGGGCCAACTGTGCCAGCTAATATCCGCAGTACTTTAGAAGGTTTGCGTAATCAAGATGAAGATACACAATCGATAAACGGCAACGCCAGAAACAACCGTAATAACGGCGTACGTAGTGGGAGAAACTAGGCTATGAAAAATTTTATTGCTCTTATAATACTAGCTTTAGGCTTGCTTATATTTGGTTCATTATTTGTTGTAGAAGAAGGCAACAAAGCCATTGTTATTCAATTTGGTAAAGTACAAAGAGACAACGAAACCGGTGACACCACGGTTTTCGAACCAGGCCTACACTTAAAACTACCTTTCTTTGACCGTGTGGTAACACTCGACGCACGTATTCAAACCTTGGACGAACAGCCAGATCGTTTTGTGACTGCTGAGAAAAAAGATTTGATTGTCGACTTATATGTTAAGTGGAAAATTGAAGATTTTGCTAAGTACTATTTAGCCACTGGTGGTATCAAGTCTAGTGCAGAAATCCTGTTGCAACAGAAAGTTAATAACGGTCTTCGTTCTGAGTTCGGTACCCGCACCATTCAGCAAATTGTTTCTGGTGAACGTTCAGAATTGATGGATGAAGCCATGGCACAAGCTGCGACCAGCTCAGACGAGTTGGGCATAGAGATAATTGATGTGCGTGTCAAACAAATTAACCTACCACTGGAAGTAAGAAACTTTATTTTCCAACGCATGCGAAGTGAACGTGAAGCAGTCGCCAGAGAACATCGCTCTGAAGGTAAAGAGAAGGCTGAATTTATTAAAGCTGATATCGATGCCAAAATCACCGTTATGTTGGCTGACGCAGAACGCAACCTGCGTAAACTACGAGGCGAAGGTGAAGCGCAAGCAGCACAGATTTATGCTGAAACCTACACAAAAGATCCTGAGTTCTATAGCTTTTTGCGAAGTATGGATGCTTATAAGAAAAGTTTTAGCAGCAAACAGGATGTGTTAGTTGTTGAACCAGACAGTGATTTCTTTCGATACATGAAAGATCCAAATGGAAAACAGCCCTAACAAATTTGTTATATATAAAAGCGCCGCAAGGCGCTTTTTTTTTGATATACGGACCGGTTGTTAATTAAGACAGATGTATCATCGCCAATCCTTGCAACTGAAGTCAATTTATCACAATATGAAAACTTATCTGATACAAAGTAGTCAAGGCATTATCAATGAAGTTTTTAGCTGGTTTTATGACCTTTTTAGTAGCACTTTTGCATATAGGCATAATGGTGCTAGAAATGTTTTTCTGGACCCACCCTGTTGGGCAAAAGATTTTTTCAATGACGGCAGAAGTCGCGCTATCGTCAGAGGTGTTAGCTATGAACCAAGGTTTATATAATGGTTTTTTAGGCTTTGGTTTACTTTGGGGGTTAATCAGTGGCAACCAAAGCTTAAAAGTATTCCTACTCATATGTATCATTATTGCAGGTCTTTTTGCCGGGCTCACTGGTAAAACAGCTGCTCTGTATGTGCAAGCGTTACCTGGATTCATTACATTATTATTAGTGTTAAAATCCAATAGACGCCAGGCGGGTGAAGTACGGCTATTTTCTTAGGCGGCAGTTAAAGTAAAAAAAACGTTGAGCCTGGTTAATAACCGGTTTTGTCTTCCTTTAGGATGGGTAAAATGTCTATCATTTGAATCATTCTCAAAGAAGGGAGTACATTGTTAGGTGACACTCAACCGTCAATAAAAGCAATCTCACTGATTAAATCTGATTGTTTAGATAACCTTGAATATAACCTGACTACGTACCTGAAATAATTTTTAGGAGTATTACCTCACATGGCCAACATATAATACACCGCTAATTTAAACCGAACACAAACTGTTAGACAGGCTTCTTATTTATAACTCTTGATAAGTGCTTGATAAGTCCAACAATAAAAAGGCCACAAGATGCGGCCTTTTTTATAATTTATCTATTCCCAACTTTAACTAATCAAGCACTATTTAATTGCATATTCAGCTTTTAACTTAGCTACGCGGCTGATAGATTTTTGTTCTTTCATTTCTCGCTGAGTAAGTTTTCTTTCAGCTAAAAACGTTTCTTCAGCTAATAACAACGCTTCAACGTAGTTAAGGTAAATCTCCTCGTTTTGCATGGCATCAGTGATTGCTCGATTATATAAATTTAAAGCTTCTTTATAATCTTTTTCTGCCACATATATCTGCGCTAGAGTATCTAATGCCGAAGAGTTATTCGGTTTGAGTTCAACCGCTTTTTCGCCATAAACTTTTGCCTTATCAACATTACCTTCCTGTAAATATATATATGCTAAATTATTGTTGGCAATATAATTATCTGGGTTTTGTTGTAAAGCCACTTCATAGGTCACTATTGCCCCAGTTAAGTCTCCACCAATCTGTCTTTCTGCTAATAACATTTGTGCAGCCAGATCTGCTGGTAATTTATCGACATGTTGCTTTAACAATTTTATGCTTTTATTTGGCTGCTTCAATATATCGTAAGTAAATACAAGCAGGACCAAGTTTCTATTATTGGGAGTGGCATTGTAAGCAACCAACGCATTTTCTAAGGCCAACTCTGGTTGTTTATTATTTAGCTGGAAACGCGCCAGAAAACCTTTGGCCAAGGGTAGACTGAGTATATCTTCTGGTAATGTATCATATACCTCTTGGGCAGCTGGATAATCAGCCTGCATAAGTAGAAAGTGGGTGCTTAACAGCTGCATCTGCACATCTTGACGATTATTAAGATATCCTTGGGTCAATTGTATGGCTTCTGCAAACTTATTCTGGCTGTCGAGTAACAATAATTTTCCTACTACAGCGTCCTTATCATTAGGTTCTTTTGCCAACCATTCATCGTAATGCAAATTAGCGGGCAACAATTGGTTAGTTTTAACGAAACTTTCGCCTAATGTTTTCCAATACGCTTTTGGTAAATCTTTTTGGCCTTTTAATTCAGTCAACAGCTCAATTGCGTTTTGGTAATTGGTTTCAACAACTTGAACACGCGCTAGCAGTAATCTTGTAGCAATATTTGAAGGTTCTCGGGCAAAAGCAGATTTGATTTTTTCAACTCCTGCTGCTCCTTTATTCTCTTGTTTATTGACCAGATAATAAGTCGCCAGTGCAGGTATATTATTCGGAAATTCTATCAACAATTTGTCTAATAAAAGACTAGCCTGTTGCAAATCTTTTTGCGCCACCGCTAAGTTAGCCATACCTAATACCGCCGCAGGACTGGTGCTATCAAGGGCTTTTGCTTTTTCAAATTCTGCTTTAGCTTCGGTAAATTTCTGTTGTCTTGTATAAACATCGCCAGCCAGAAGATAAGGTTTTGCATCATCAGGACTGATGTCTTTCCACTGACTTGCCAGCTTCAAAGCTTTGTCATACTGATTAGTGACCATATAAGCCCTCGCCAGAGTGGTTTGTGCACTTACTAACTCAGGGGACTTGCTGACTGCTTCTTCTAAATTAACTATTCCGTCAAGGTTATTTAGAGAAAGTTGTAAAAGTCCTAATCGTGTTAAATCTTCAGCTGTTCTGCTGATGGATGCAGATTTTTCAATTAGTACTTTCGCTTCTTTTTCAAAACCATCTCGAAGCAGTTCATAACTTGCCTTGGTAAATAAAGGCGCGTCTTTATCTGTTAGTTGATCAAGCCTCTCTAACACGTCCCCCACTTCTGAGGTCAATCCTAACTGAAGTTGGCTAGCAGCGAGCAACTTCAGACCAGGATGATTGTCTGGCAACAATCCGGCGATATAAGATAAATGCCGATTGGCACTTGAGTAGTCTTGTATTTGATAAGCTGCATAGCCTGCCACTAAACGCAGAGACGTTTCATCAATACCTCCGATAATGGCTTTCTCGGCCCGCTTAAGGGCGTTAGCATAATCACCCTTATTTGCATACACAGCTGATTTTAACTGATTCAACAAGGGATTTTCATCGTTGAGCGAAAGAAGCTCATCTATATAAGGTTCAGCAGCTTCTAATTCACCGATATCGACTAATATTTTTGCCAAGACAAACGTTGTTTGTTTATCTTCAGGGTAAAACTGAACATAATCTTTAAATATTTCAGTGGCTTCATCAGGTGCCCCAAGGGATAATTTCAGTTGGGCTAATAACTTTAATACTTCTGCATTTTGCGGAGTTTGTTCCCGTAGTTTTGCTACCGCAGTAGCGGCTATTTCATACTCTTCGTCTAACACCAGCATATAAGCTGCCGTTAGGCCCTTAAAAACAGAGCTAGTATCAATTTTTGCCAATCCTTCAATCAATAAGCGAGCATCACCTATTTTATTTAATCGTACCAATGAAACCACTTTAAAATAACCGATTTCAGCTCGTTCGACTGACGTTAGACCCGCTTGATCATGCTCTAATTTACTGATGGCCGAATAAGCGCCTGTTTGCTGATAAGCTTGGGTTAATAGGGGTAATACTTTTGATGGTTCAAATCCAAATTCCAACGCACGATTAAGCTCTTTTTCAGCACTCTCAAATTGTTTCTGTTGAATATAAAGCAAACCAAGTTCAAATCTAGCATTGGCTGATTTTGGCTCAATCTGTACTGCATTTTTTAGCGCTACAATAGCGGCCGCAATATCATTTTCTGAAACATACTGCTCAGCTTCTTTAATATACTCGTCACTAGTTTGTTTACCGCAGCCAACTAATACGCTTAATGTAACGATAGCTATACCATATTTTATTCGTGTAGAAGTAAAAAAATTCATTTTAATTGTTCCTTGTATAATATTTATATTGGTATCATGACATGTGTTTTTACCTTATGCGACTAACACACTAAGTTTTATTGACAATTTATACAGCACCACCGTCACATTGACATCGGCATTGGAAAGAAGTCAGGTAAGTTAAACAGGCGCTCTGACTCGGCAGCGATTTCAATTTGGGCAACCCTTTGTATTTAGCTGTCATTCACTTTGACGACACCCAAACATTGTAAACTGGCCAAAGTATTGGCGATTTCAAAATCAATCTAAAAATCAGATGTTTTTGCGGAACATTGCTCTATTTTTATCCAGATGCCTAATATTCATAGCGTCTTGTGCGTATCAAAAATATTAAGCTAAAGCGGTCAGTTTCCGTTATTTTTTTTATCAGAATCAAGCTTATAAAGAGGTACATTTGAATTGTTATATGGATTTTTAAAGTACAAGTTAACCGTCAATATTTTTATAAAACGCAGCTCAAAATTTTTAAACTCATTGCATTCTTTAAGAATAAATCCACCCAACACACTCTGCCCCATTTACTGAAGCGATTGATGGCTGATAATTAATCATAACTTTTTGAATGCTCAGTCGCACCCCAGAGCCGAAAAAAATGGTGACACTGACAGGTAAACGCAAGCTTAGTGAATAAGAATTAAGTTCCTGTAACGGCTTTATCGATAAATCACATTCGCACATGTTCATTTGGATACAGCATTTCTAAATAGGCTTTAGACACATTCTGGAAAGAACTAACAATGCTGGGTTTCGGTTCAAAGTTAAGGGATGTATTTTTTCTTAGTTGGCTATAAAAATGACATTATTTTGTTTAACTTGCAAAATATCTACAGCTAATACTTCAATAGCTAAAGTATCAAAATGAACATAAGTCGATCTCTCTTGATACTTTGTTGCAAAAGTAGAGGGTATACGAGGTCCTAAAGGTACTTTAATAAAAATTGGCTAAATGCGTAATTTCATCGCCTCATGTAAATTTATAAATTCAAAATTTACATATTTAGAACAAGATTTACAATAAACTACAAAGCAGCACACAACAAAATGGCATTTCTTAAGAATAAAGCAATTAAACACAGCATTACGTGGAGTAAATGTTGAATATCGAATATAATTTCACTTTTGAAACCGTGCCGGCTTCGCCTTAAATAATTGTACTACTGATTTTAGAAATTGTATTACCGATTCAAATAACGCTGTGCCTGCCTGTACCCTGGGAAAATGTATGACAACCACCACATCTGAAATAACATTTAGAGATTTAAAACTACCCGAAGAATTACTGCAAGCATTAGACAAAGTCGGCTATGAAAAACCCACACCTATTCAAGCAGAATGTATTCCACTTATTATTGGAGGCCATGATTTATTAGGCACTGCACAAACAGGTACTGGTAAAACCGCTGCTTTTGCATTACCTATGCTGGCTAACATTGACCCTGACGATAAAAGCACCCAATTAATGGTTTTAACTCCTACTAGAGAACTGGCTATTCAAGTAGCTGAAGCCTTTCAGGTTTATGCTAGCTTTCTTAAGAAAATTAACGTCTTACCTATTTATGGTGGTTCATCATATGACAACCAAATTCGCCAACTAAAACGTGGCACACAAGTTGTTGTAGGCACACCAGGCCGCGTAATAGATCACATTAAAAAGGGCACACTTAAACTCGATAACTTGAAGTTTTTGGTACTCGATGAAGCCGATGAAATGTTGCGTATGGGTTTTATTGACGATGTGGAGTGGATTTTAGGCCATGCTCCAAAAGAGCGTCAAACTGCATTGTTTTCAGCGACGATGCCTGATGCTATTCGCAAAATAACTAAGCGTTATTTGAATGACCCTAAATCAGTCAAAATCGAATCTAAGGTGGCCACAGCCAGCACTATCCGACAGCGATATTGTCAGGTAGCTGGACATCATAAATTGGAAGCCCTGACCCGGATATTAGAAGTCGAAAGCTTTGATGGGGTCATTATCTTCGTGCGTACTAAAACAGCTACTATGGAATTGGCTGAAAAACTTTCTGCTAGAGGTTATGCAGTAGAACCGCTCAACGGTGATATTCCACAAAACTCCCGTGAACGAACTGTTGACCGTTTAAAGAAAGGCAAAATTGACATTTTAGTTGCTACAGATGTAGTAGCACGTGGTCTCGATGTTGAACGTGTTAGTCACGTTATCAACTTTGACGTTCCTTACGATACAGAATCATATGTTCACCGTATTGGTCGTACTGGGCGTGCTGGGCGTGAAGGTGATGCGATATTGTTTATATCACATCGTGAAAAACGCATGTTGTATTCTATTGAGCGCGCCACAAGACAAACAATTGATGCAATGACTATCCCATCGATTTCCCAGTTAAACGAAACACGTTTATCTCGTTTCAAAAGTAGTGTTATTGAAGCGATTAGTGATGCATCCATTGAGACACTTATCCCTATCGTTGAGTCAATCCAAGCAGAAACCGAAGCTGCACCAGAAGTGATTATGGCCGCATTGGCCAAAATCGCCCAAGGTGATGAGCCACTTATCCTAAAAGATAGTGACCGTCCTGATTTAAATGCTGCCCCACCAAAAAATGATCGTAACGAAAGAAGTGATCGCGCACCGAGAGATCGTGGTGCTCGTCCTGAACGTGGTGGTGAACGTGGTGGTGGTGAACGAGTTAAACGTGAACGCAAATCTGGTCCACCCAGTGAAGGTATGCAGCGTTATCGTATTGAAGTAGGCCATACTCATGGTGCCAAGCCTGGCAACATAGTCGGCGCTATTGCCAACGAAGCGGATATAAGCAGTAAGAATATTGGTTCTATCGAAATTTATGATAATTTCAGTACAGTAGACTTACCTAAGGATATGCCCAAGGCGACACAGGACACTTTGCAAAAAACCCGTGTTGCAGGTCGCAGTTTAGGTCTGCGCGAGTGGTCAGAGCAACCGCCAAAAAAACGTGGCAATCCAGCTAACCGAGACTAAGTCTTAAACTTATAAGATCCAAAAGGGGCTATTCAGCCCCTTTTTTTTTATGCAAAAATTTTCAGTTTAATTTTTTTTAATAACTTAATGGAATATCAGAGCTGTTTTAATTGGTTTGCACTTCTTGTCTGACAAGGCACACTGAACACCTTAAACATCACCTAATTTATCACGTCATTTTAATGAGCACTAACACATGAAATACTTCCCGATATTTTTAGATACCACAGACTTGACTTGTTTAGTCGTGGGCGCCGGAGAAGTAGCCGCACGTAAAGTGGAGTTATTGTTAAAAACGTCTGCAGATATAACAGTTGTAGCACCTTGGGTATGCGATACAGTGCAACGGTTTGCTAAAGAAGAAAAAATTAAGCTTATTGTCAGGCCTTACTGTGACTCAGACATGACCAACAAACAAATGGTCTTTGTAGCCACAGATAACAGCGAAATAAACAAACAAATTCACGATGAAGCACGAGTTCAAAAAATCTTGGTTAACGTGGTAGACAACACCCCACTTTGCCAATTTATTACCCCATCCATTGTTGACCGTTCACCGATCATTATTGCTATGAGTAGCGGTGGTGTTGCGCCAGTATTGCTTAGATATTTAAGGCAAAAACTAGAATCTGTCATCCCGCAAAAAGTCAGTTTATTAGGGCGGTTTTCTGAAAAATTCAGAGAATCCGTCAAAAAACGATTTAAATCAGTCACGGAACGCCGCTATTTTTGGGAAGACGTACTAGACGGCGATATTGCCGAAAACGTATTACAAGGCAATGAACAGGTCGCTGAACAAAAATTTTTAGAGAAATTGAATGCACCCGATGCCAGTAAAACAGTAGGTGAAGTTTACTTAGTAGGCGCTGGTCCCGGCGACCCAGATTTATTGACTTTTAGAGCCTTACGTTTAATGCAAAAGGCTGATGTAGTGGTCTATGACCGCTTAGTTTCTCCAGAAATACTTGAGCTGGTAAGGCGTGATGCTGAAAAAATATACGTTGGCAAAGCTAAAAGTAAACACACTATCCCGCAAGGTGAAATCAATACACTTTTGGCAAAAGAGGCTCTAGCTGGAAATCGTGTAGTGAGGCTCAAAGGTGGTGATCCCTTCATTTTTGGCCGAGGCGGTGAAGAACTTGAAACTCTAATCGAACATGGTATAAATTTTCAAGTAGTGCCAGGTATTACCGCGGCCAGCGGTGCGGCCAGTTATGCAGGTATACCCCTAACCCACAGAGATCACGCAAAATCAGTGGTCTTTGCAACAGGTCACTTACAAGATAATAGTATCAACCTAAACTGGCAAGGATTAGCCCAACCAGACCAAACCATAGTGTTTTATATGGGTTTAACTGGCTTACCCATTATTTGCGAGCAGTTGGTTAAACATGGGCTAGCTGCGACCACACAAATCGCCATGGTGCAGTCTGCTACTACATCACAACAAAAAGTAGTAACGGGCACCTTACAAGATATTCAGCAAAAAGCGCAAGCGGCTCAAATCAAACCACCCGCCTTAATCATTGTAGGTTCGGTGGTGAGTTTACATAAAAAGCTGAATTGGTTTGGTAAAGGCGGGGGTTAAGCGCTGAAACTTTAAGAGTATATACACTTCATCCTTGAAACTGCACGTTTGTTGGCTGCACTTATTCACCCCAATCGGTAACCGACGTTGCACTTAGTGAACTAAGCACCTGAGGTCTCATTTATTTGCCGCCGCCATGCGATCCCAATTATTTTGGGTATAAATTTGAAACCGGTTAGAGTAGGTTCCTTATTAATTACACCAAAGTTATCTTCATTATATAACGTTACTAGAGAATAGTTTTTAGTCCGTGCGTATGCTTCATGCCATGCTGGGCGTACACAAAAATATCAACTGGGAATCTACTCGCTAACCTTCGGTCAATACGCTTTATGTTTTCCAGTTATATTAGCCGTTAATCGTACTTAGCACAGTTCTGTCATACCAATGGCATATATATGTCGTATCCATAAAGGCAATACTTATTCATATTAGTCAGACACTTACGAAGAGGGTTTGAAAAATGGCTGTTATTTTTATAATCTTTATTCGTTATTGATATTTGAGTTACCGTATTTGTGCTTATGTCATAAAAAAGGTAATAGTACTGGTAAACGTCACTTGCTGCCGTGCATCGCGCTTGCCCTCAGACTATCTGAAGCGGTTCTAATTTATTCCCTACAAATTAGTGAATAACGTAACATCTCAGTTTTCTATATGGGCACTTGAAACTTTTCTAGTATTATATGGGCCAGTGAAATGTAAAATTGAGTTTTAAAGAAAATAATTTCATGAAAAAAATCACAATATTATTATGCGTACTATTGTTTTCGGGATGCTCGGCCAAATTTGCATACAATAATATAAGTTGGCTGGTGTACTGGTACTTAGACGATTATGTAGAGCTCAACGGACAGCAAGAGGATCAATTTGACGAAATGCTGAGCAAGTGGATTGATTGGCATAGAAGTTCCGAATTGCCTAAGTATCAAGCACATCTAGAAGAAGTAATAAGTGACATTAAAACTAAACACATAAATGAAGCTCGTATTGCTTATCATCGCGAAAAGGGCCGTGAGCATTGGAAGAGGGCTAGATCCCGTGTCGCGCCTGATATTGTTACTATAGGTAAAACCTTAAATGAGAAACAGGTTGCCTATTTATTGACACAATTAGAAAAAGAAAACGTCGAAGAAGAAGAGGAAAATACCGAAGACAGGGGGCTTACGCCAACTCAACAGGATAAAAAGTGGATAAAGAGAAATCAAAAAGGCACAAAAAAATGGATCGGAAAATTAAATGATGAACAAAAATCTCACATCACCCAATTTCGTGATCGTTTTGAAAAAACAGGGTATTATTGGCTTAATTATAAACGAGCCTATCAGCAAGCATTGCGCGAACTTTTTTTAACTCCCGACCGTTCAAATATGTTTGAAGAAAAATTATTAGCATTAATTTTATATCCAGAATCTTACCGCAGTGAAGCATTTAATTTGACTTCAAAAGCTAACAGTAAGGCAAGTGCCGAATATCTTATTGGTATATTAGCATTAGCTGATAAAAAACAACTAAACAGATTAATTGAAGAAATCGATGAGTTTAAACAGGACATTATCAGCCTGAGTATCAATCCTTAATTATTAGTGGTGACTGTTTATACAAAAATGAAATAACAGTTGTTGATGCCTCGTTTTTAATTGTTAACAGGTATGTCCCGTTTCCAACATACTTTTATGTTCAAGATTATACGTCCATAAGTCAGTCGTTATGTGTCACGTTAAAAGATGAGGCTCAAAGCTGCGAGTCAAAATATGATGACTGAACTTCTCATGGAGCAAAAATGTGCTTTTCTCACAGTGCATTTATAGACACCCGCATGTTTCATATTGTGTGGGGAAGTATTGATGCAAAACGGTCATTCCATATCAAGTTAATATAACCCTAATGATTCAAACAGCATAAATTATATGAGGAATAACATGGATACCACATTAAATTGGTTAAGTAATAACAAAAAAATTGTTGGCTTTGTGGCTATGGTTATTTGTATTTTAGCTTGGGCCTCAGAACTAACCGATTTAGTTTACGTTTGCCCCTATTGCCGAACGCAACGGACAATAATTGGCATATTGGGTTTGTCTTTGTTGCTACCAAATCCGCGAAACTGGATTAATTTATATTTTGCAAGCTGCATCGCAGCCTTTGGGTTTTACGTTGCATCCCATCAACACTTCGCAGCTGCACCTCTCTACCAATAACGTTCCAGGGATATATGCCCAGGTGAGCGTCTAAGGTGTTTAGTTAAACCGAATTCAATTAATGTTTGAATAGTATCTTCGATCATAGCGGGATTACCACATAACATAACTTGGCTATGGGCTGCATGAATATCCAAGCCTACTTGCTGTTGAATACATGATGTTTTAAGTAATACAGGAATATGACCACGCAATTTATTTTCCTTAGTTTATCGGCTTACGATTGGTACAAAGTGGAATTTTTCAGGGTGTTTTTTAGACCAATCTTCAATCAATGAAGTATAAGCAAGATCGTGCTCATAACGTGTGCCATAAACTAATACTATATTGTCATAGCTAGCCCAGACTTGCTCTGTGGCTAAAATAGATAAAAAAGGACCCACTCCAGTGCCAGTTGCCATTAACCACAAGTCTCTGCTTTTAGGTACCTCATCAAGTACCAGAAGCCCCGTAGCGGGTGACATTATTTTTAAAGGATCGCCCACTCGGAGCTTGTGCAATTTGGGAGACAACAAACCATCTTCGACAGGTACGGCAATAATCTCTAACTCATCATCATCAGGCCCACTCACTAGTGAATAAGGACGCGATAATATTTTATCATTATGTTCAATGCCCACCTTAGTGAACTGTCCAGCTTTAAATTGAGGAAAGCCCAAACAAGAAAAGCGCACACTAAACAAGTGATCATTCCAATCTGTTCTACTCACCACTGTTGCATCTAACCACTGCGCCATTTGACTCTCCAAGTTAGGTATTTATATAAGATATCATCTGCGAATAAGAACAAAATTACGTATGGTTTAGTTGTAGATAAAAAGAGAAGTAACTAGTGACTTGAATTATGGAAAGTAGTTTTTTTATTATTAGGGCACTGTTTGTGATGTCAGATAGCGACTCTGAGGTTACGCATTAACAGGCCAAAAATATTATTTGACTTACCTATTTAATCGACGTTAATTGGCTATTTTGGCCAAACTGTCGGTTTGCTATGAACACACGTTACAACCCCTAGCTTGTCGGTTTTAATGTTGAATAAAGAACGTACGTTAAAACGATCAGATAAAGCACGATAACAGACAAAAGATTAAGTCTCTGACCCCAAAATAATGGGTTAAAATTAGCATTAATTAAGCAACTAATTTATAACCCTTAGCCCAATTCCAGTTGGGCTTACTTCAAGTTTTTTTTAATATTCTGCAAACTGACATCACCAGAACGGTCTTCAATTCTCACTAGACCTGTGATGTTACTTAATTCAATATCACCCGATCGGTCATTCAAAGTGAGTCCATTGCTGACCAATTCAATTGATATATCACCAGACCTATCATCTACTAACAAAGCCAAAGAGGACGGCATGCTGATCTCTAGGTCAATTCTTTCATTGTTGTAGGTGTTGTCATTAAATTGGGCAATCAGTAGCGCTTTATCTCCTGCTTTTTCAAGGCTGAGAACATAATCATCATCACTTGATTTTTCACCAAACACTTTAGCAATAACTGTAATCTCTGGCTGACCTGCTTTACCCGTTATCTTTAAGTCGCCAGCGCCTGCATCAATATTAAGCTGATCAAGAGAATCATTGGCTAAAGCCAACTGCACGGTTTTACTAAATTCGTCACTGCCCCAATCGTATGCAAAAAGCCCTTGGCTGAGAAATGTGGTGAATAATACTAAGCTAACAATCGTTGATTTTTTCATAACAAGATCCTTTTGAGTTTTATGTAAGGGTGTATTGCTTTTCCTTATGTCGTCAAAAATATCAAGAAGGTTTAAATAACTCTTTATTTAATTTGTTCGGCATTAAAACTATGCAAATTAGGTGCTGCAGAAACTAACATTCTCACCTGTGCAACAAAAGCTTAGGAACTAGGTAAAACAAAATGTGCATCGATGCTTGGTTGATCTTCCCATTGTTCACAAAAAAACAAACGTAAGGCATTACTAGGATTTTGATACACTACATGGCTAATACAACCTGTTTCAGTGCGCGAATGAGCAACATGTTTTTGACAGGCTTGCATAGCTTGATGCATGCTGCCATCTTTGATTAACAAGTCACCTGTCATAATCATCATACGTTTACGTCTACTTTTATATTCTTCTAGCCAAGTTAATAGATTAAAACATAGGGTCTGGCATAATCACAATCAAGGTTCTCAACTACATATCCAATGACTAAAGACTTCCATACACCTTATAAAAACTGGCAATTTTGGATTGACCGCGGTGGCACTTTTACAGATATCATTGCACGGCATCCGGATGGCTCACTGCTATGCAAAAAATACTTGTCTGAAAATCCAGAAGCTTATGACGATGCTGCGGTGTTTGGTATTAAATCAATTTTAGATATCAGCCAATCCGATCCTGTGCCTGATGGCCTAATCGACAAAATCAAAATGGGCACCACAGTTGCGACTAATGCTTTGTTAGAACGCAAAGGTGACAATGTGTTACTGGCGATCACTAAGGGTTTTAAAGATGCACTTGAAATTGGTTATCAAGCACGCCCCGATACCTTTGCCTTAAAAATTGAAAAACCAGATATTCTCTATACTCAGGTACTCGAAATAAATGAGAGAGTCTCGGCTAAGGGTGAAATTTTACAAGCGCTAGATATTGAATTAACTAAAAAAACATTAGAAAATGCCTTTAACCAAGGTCTAACGGCCATAGCAATAGTGCTAATGCATGGTTATCAATATAACCAACATGAAAAACAACTAATAAAATTAGCCAAAGAAATTGGCTTTCAACAAATTTCAGCTAGCCACGAAGTCAGTCCCTTACAAAAACTTATCTCCAGAGGTGAAACCACTTTAGTAGATGCCTATCTCACTCCGATATTATTAAGATACATACAAAATATTAGTAAAGGGCTGAATCAAAAAACGCCAGTGCAATTATTGTTTATGCAGTCATCCGGCGGCCTAACTAGTGCAGATACATTCCGCGGACGAGATGCGATTCTATCTGGCCCCGCTGGTGGGATAGTGGGTGCAGTGCACACCGCTAAATTAGCAGGATTTGATAAAATCATTGGTTTTGATATGGGTGGCACCTCTACCGATGTGTCTCACTATGCAGGTGAGTTTGAGAAAGCCTACGAAACACAAGTCGCGGGTGTGCGTATGCGTGTGCCTATGTTACACATTCATACTGTAGCTGCCGGTGGTGGTTCAGTTTTACGTTATCACGATGGTCGTTTTCGGGTAGGCCCAGAGTCTGCAGGTGCCGTTCCGGGCCCAGTATGTTATCGACGTAATGGCAAGCTTGCGGTCACTGACATTAACCTGTGTTTAGGCAAAATTCAGGCTGATTTTTTCCCTAGTATCTTTGGCCCACAGCAAAACCAACCTTTAGATAAAACAAGTTCAATGCAAGCTTTTGCAGACATCGCGAAAAATATTGACGATGGTCGTTGTGCTGAAGACGTAGCTGAAGGTTTTTTGGCCATTGCTATTGAGCATATGGCGCAGGCCATCAAAAAAATATCTATTGCCCGTGGTTATGACGTGTCCAATTATGTTCTGAACTGTTTTGGTGGTGCAGGTGGGCAACATGCGTGTTTGGTGGCTGAAAAGTTAGGCATTAAAACTGTATTTTTGCATAGCTATTCTGGCATATTATCAGCTTACGGTATGGGGCTGGCCAATATACAAGTAGAACGTCAGAGAGTCGCCAGCCCGGCTATTCAAAGTGGTAACATGCAAGCCATTAATGCTGCTATTGAACAACTTAAACAAGGGAATCTTGAAGACTTAAATAGACAAGGGTTAAACAATAAGCAAATCACTCATCACTGTTCGGCTTTGCTCAAGTACCGCAATACCGACACTAGCCTTAATATCTCATTAGATACTTTTGCCACCATGCAACGATGCTTTACAGAGCAGCATGAACAACAATTTGGGTTTAGTGGGGCTAAGTTCCTTGAAACAGGAGCCGATGCAACAGACAAAAATATAGTGATTGATACTTTGATTGTTGAATCTTTTGGTGGCGCCGAAAAAACACTAGAAGCCAAACAAGTCTTAGGTAGCAACTTACCTATAAAAATACAAAACGTCAGGCAAATTTATAGCCAAGGTGAATGGTTAGAGACACCCGTGATCCAGCTATCCTCACTTAAGTTTGGCCATGAAATAGTAGGCCCAGCCATCATTGTTGAACCTACAGGCACCATTATTGTTGAGAAAAACTGGCGCGTGAAGGTCAATGTTAACGGCCATTTGGTGCTTCATTTTGAAAAAGTCAAAACAATATCAGATCCAGGTTTAGACTTAGAATCATCTTCATCTTTATCCTCAGAAGAAAATACCTTAGGCAAGGCAGACCCTGTCACCTTAGAATTATTTAACAGTGCCTTTATGAGCATAGCGCAGCAAATGGGCATAGTGCTGCGTAATACCTCACAATCAGTCAACGTCAAAGAACGTTTAGATTTTTCTTGTGCCATTTTTGATGCCGCTGGCAACTTGATTGCCAACGCACCTCATGTGCCGGTACATTTGGGCTCAATGGATGCCAGTGTCAAAGTGATTATTAATGGCACACAATCTATCAATGCAGGCGATGTATTTGTACAAAACAATCCCTACAACGGTGGCTCTCACCTACCCGACATCACAGTTATTACCCCGGTGTTTGACTCAGCTAAAAACAGTATTTTATTTTATGTTGCCAGTCGCGCCCACCATGAAGACGTTGGAGGTATTGCACCGGGTTCAATGTCTTCCCTCGCTACAAATATCCATCAAGAAGGCATATTGCTAGACAGCGTAAAACTGGTTGAACAAGGACAGTTTCAAGCTAAACGTATTGAAAAGCTGTTTTCTTCAGGTGCCTACCCCGCCAGAAATGTCGCCCAAAATATGGCTGATTTAATGGCGCAAACCGCCGCTAATAAAACAGGTGTGAATGAATTACTGAAGCTGGTCGAGCAGCATAGCCTAAAAACCGTTTATGCCTATATGCAACACATCCAAGACAGCGCCAAAGCCTCAGTACAAAAAGTGCTGGCTAGATTAGAAGATGGCGAGTTTAGCTACCCGTTAGAATCAGGCGCGACCATTGTGGTCAAAATTAGTATTGATAAAGTCAAGTTACTTGCATCTATTGATTTTACAGGTACCAGTGCACAACAAAACAATAACCTGAATGCACCTAAAGCCATCACCCAAGCAGCCGTGATGTATGTATTTAGATGTTTGGTTAACGACGATGTTCCGCTTAACGCAGGCTGCATGCAAGCACTAGATATTATTGTGCCTGAAGGTTCGTTGCTTAATCCATGTTTTCCAGCGGCGGTAGTAGCAGGTAATGTTGAAACTAGCCAAGCTGTGACCAATGCGCTATTTGCTGCTTTAGGTGTGTTAGGTTCCAGCCAAGGCACTATGAACAACCTCACCTTTGGCAATGAACGTTATCAGTATTACGAAACTATTTGTTCCGGTAGCCCCGCAGGTGTATGTCCCACAGAAGGCTATCCTGATGGAAAAGGTTTTAATGGTGTAGCCGCAGTGCATACTCATATGACAAATACCCGAATGACCGACCCCGAAATACTAGAACAACGTTATCCGGTGATCCTCAAAGAATTTAGAATTGACCGCAATTCAGGCGGCAAAGGTAAATACAATGCAGGAGATGGCATTACCCGCACCATTACTTTTTTAGAGGATATGCAGTGTTCCATTTTATCAGGGCACCGAGTAATCCCACCCTTCGGTCTCAGAGGTGGTGAAGTCGGAAGACTGGGACGTAATTGGTTAACTAAACCCAACGGCGAGGAACAGGATTTAGCAGGATGTGAACATACTGTTGTTGTCTCAGGAGACAGTATCTCTATTCAATCGCCAACTGGTGGCGGTTTTGGAAAAACCGGTGAGTGATGTAATCCTATGTCTCATAATAAGAAACAAAGTAAGTAAAAACCTATGTTAAAACGTATTAAAAATATCGGTCCAGGTGCATTAATTGCGGCCGCCTTTATTGGCCCAGGAACGGTTACTGCTTGTACCTTAGCAGGAGCAAATTATGGATACACTCTTTTGTGGGCGCTACTGTTTGCGACTGTCGCCACTGTTATTTTGCAAGAAATGTCAGCGAGGTTAGGGTTAGTAACCCAACAAGGTCTTGGCGAAACACTGCGTATCATGTTGAATCAGTCTGTCTGGAAGTGGCCACTATTTGGTTTGATCATTGTGGCCTTGTATTTGGGTAACGCTGCTTATGAAGCTGGCAATTTATCTGGCGCGGCATTAGGCATAGAAGCACTAACAGATAGGAGTCAATCCCTTTACCGGGTTTCTGTCATCATTATTTCGCTGTTAGCTGGTATTTTATTGTGGCGCGGATCATATAAACAAATTGAGCGCATGTTGCTTATGTTAGTGGCACTTATGGCACTAGCATTTATTGCCACTTTTATCTCAGTAGGACCAGACTTAACAGCACTTTTTAAAGGGCTTACCACACCCAAAATTCCAGACGGTAGCCTGTTAACGGTAATCGCTCTTATTGGCACCACAGTAGTGCCCTACAACCTGTTTTTACATGCCTCTGCAGTAAAAGCCAAGTGGTCGTCGGTAAACGATTTAAAATATGCACGTGCAGATACTGTTAGCGCCATTGGGCTAGGAGGTTTGATTACAATATTGATAGCCTCCACCGCCGCGGCCAGCATTTTTGGTAGCGGTTTAAACATATCAGGAGCCGGCGATATGGCGACACAATTGGAGCCGTTATTTGGGTCATTTTCAAAAATCATGTTAGGCACGGGCTTTTTTGCAGCAGGTTTAAGCAGTTCAATCACGGCCCCTTTAGCCACCGCCTATGCAGTCACAGAAATATTAGGGATCAAAGGCGGCACTTCGTCGCGAGTCTTCAAACTGGTTGCCCTTAGTGTTATTTTTAGTGGTGTAGCCTTGGCTTTAACCGGCATCAAACCCATAAGCATTATTTTGACCGCCCAGTTTGCTAATGGATTATTGTTACCTATTATTGCAATGTTTTTGCTGGTTGTGATGAACCAGAAAAAACAGCTAGGCAAATACGTAAATAAATGGCTAGGCAATACGCTGGGTGCGGTTGTGGTGATAGTCACGGCTGGTTTAGGTATTCGCCTAATAATGAGCGCTACTGGGCTGCTTTAATCTATAAGTTCAAGATTGCTTGAAATGGAAAGAGTTGTGCGAGTTAAATAAAGTACGAAACTAGTAGGTAATATTGAAAAAACAATCAAGTTTGAAACTATCATTTATCTTTAATTACGTATTTTTGGGGCCTGCCCTTTTCCCGAACAGTAACTTCGCACGCCTGTTAAAGAGAAGTTGGTTAGCTAATTGATACCCATAATGGCTGTGTGGTGGTTTTTATCCACCGAACTGTATGGGGCGGGTTTTGAGATACAACCGTTGTGTGTATCTATCGATATTTTGGTGTGTGTTTCTTGTAAATTAGCACTGTGGCCCTCAGCTATAATGTAAGCTTAATGCACATTATAAGTCATTATTAACGGTGAAATCATAAGGTTTTTTTAACCCCTTACAGCTAGTCGACGATACTTTATATTTGGATCATTTTTGCACTTTCCGAGCATTAAAGTTTATTAGCTAACTAGAAGGAAAGTGCATGAACTTAACATTGTGGCTTTGTCTCAGAACAATATTGAAATACACTAACTAGCTTTCTTAAAGCAGCCCCCAACAGAGGCTTGACTTTAGACTTTTTGTTCGCCACAAGCTTGTTTGGCAGAAAATGCTGTTGTGATATTTGCGTGCTTTTTGATAGCATCTGTGTCCAACTTTTCAGAGGCTAAATGCACATCTTCTAGGTCGACTACTGCCTTCGCTAAATCTTCTGAAAGTTTGCCTAATACATTCTCAAGCGTGTAAGTCAGTTCGTGTATCTTTACCATATCCTCAACGCTCATCTCTTCTTTTTGTGTGAGCTGCGTTAAGACTTTGTTATAGTTAACAATATTGCACAAAGCGGTTGCAGCGTCGGACGACTTTTTTGCATGGAAATGACTATATTTTTTATTATCGCTTGCAAAAGAGGTCAAGCTTAAGTCGAGGCAAGGAGCTACTAATATATTCTTGGTATTTTTCATTTTTTCTTTTTCATTTTTGGTTTTTTCTTTTTGGTTTTTCATTTTTGGTTTTTCATTTTTGGTTTTTCATTTTTGGTTTATAGTCCTTTATGCCGTTATTGTTGTCCATTATTAGTGATATTTGTACTGATTTTTTGATTGTTTACTGAGTAATAATGCAACAACCTTAATACTCAAATAGCCTATTATCAGGACGCCAAATATGGCTAAATCGAATAAAAAATAGTACATAAAAGGCTCAAGCCAATTAACCTGATTTGATAAGGCATCCATATTTGCTATCCTTTATTTACTCGGTATTTTAAATTAATTGGGTTAAATAAACTCGCGCACTTCGATTGTATACATCTCTACAAAAGATACGTCAGAGCTTTGTAGAAAGCGTTACTTTAAAATGCGTCTTTTTCCACATTCTAGCCACACAGTAAAAAAGTGATATCATCACCAGAGAAAACCACCACTCATAAGCGTTTTCCCAACTATCCCACCCCTCTTCCCATACCAAACCAGCAGCGGCTGAAGCAACGGCTGTGGATAGCATAACAATGCATAAATAGAACATGGCCTTTACTTCACCAGAGATTTTTAATAGCTGTATATTTACCTTTCGAAATTTAACCAGTAATAGCAAGTGTGCACCTGCGGTAAATCCGAAATATACCGTTACGCCAAGTCGCCTAGCTAAAGCATAGGGTTCGCCAACGGCGCCAAGCGTTACTGTATATACAATAAGCATAAATACGGCGATGCATCCAAAACCGGTAATTAAAATTGGCTGAAGTTTGTTATTACTTATTTGTTTGAGCCATACATCCATCAACAACCAATACATTCCCATGAATACTGCTGTGGGTATCATTAAGGCTTTAAAAACAAAGAACTCTGGATATTGACGACCGGTTGCACTTATGGAGTGGCAATCCGACCAATATGGCAAGCACGCCTGTAAATTTTCAATAAAAATAGATACCGTTAATGTTAAATGAACAGTAAATAGTGGTAACAACACACATATCATCGCAATTTTATAAGGCATAATTATACTGTTTTCAGACTTACTAATAGTTTACAAAAAAACCTAGGATAACGTTATTATCAGGTTATAGATCAATAGAATAAATTTATGTTTTTTCATTTTTATATCAATTTTCCGCACCTGCTCACTGTGAATGTTATATTCAATAATTAATAGCTAATTCTCCCAGTCTTTCATTACGCCATCTCTTATGTGTGTAAACATATTTAGTATCTCATGAAATATATACCCAGAGTTAATTTATAACATGGCTACTGATTATAGGTAACATAAATCACCATCTTTAATTTTGAAAAGAGGATATTTTAAACAGGCTGACATTGCCGCTTAAAAAGCGCGGCGCATCTGTATGCGCCATTCCCAAGTATCTACATTATCACCTTGTGTTAAGGGCCTAGTAAAATCCATATGAATCACGCCTCCATTACTAGAACGATTAGAAAATAGGCGAGCGCCGATGCCTGCGCTAGCGAGAATGCTGTCAGACTCATTAAAGCCTTCAACATCTCCGTCAAACGCCTTGCCAACATCAAAAAAAGTGGCAAAGCCTAAATCGAACAACTTATAAAAGCTGTAGCCTGTATATAATCGTGCCTCTACACTGCCCGATATGCTGTGATCACCATGCTGATATTGAGCAGGATAGCCCCGCACCCCCGTATCATCATCAAGTACAACTGGGGCATCTAAAAATGGATTTGAGGAGAGTGTGGCCGACAGCCTTGCATAAAGGCTTACCATTTCGGTCATTTGGTAGAAATATTCACCGTTTAAGTCCACCCGCAGGTGATCCTCTGCAGTGGTATTGATATCGGCTCGTGCATTGAGATCAAACATGAACAAACCCTTACCCCACTGCGTGCCCTTTTGTGCATCTATGAATATGTGATAACCCAAATCATGATTGTCATCAATATCATTAAGTTCTAAACCTAACTGGCTGCGAAAATACCAGCCAAGATTGATGTCTTCGGCTTGCTGTATGAGATAAATATCCTGCATCACGATGATATCGCGCTGTAGATGTTCGTAAGCAATCCAAGGATATTGAAAGTTGCGGTTAGCGGCTAAAAATAGCGGATCCACAGAAGGACTAAATTCATCCAGTGTAAACACAGCTTGATCTTTGGTCATGCCAATTGAGAGTCTGGCGGTGGATTTTTCGTCCGAAAACAATTGCCAGCCATAGGCCACTTGGTATCGGTGGTGTTCAATATTTAAACTATTGCGAGTTTGCCCGTTCTGAAAAATATCTTCGGTACGCTCGTCTTGTAAGAACTCAGCAAATCGCATACGCTCAGTGCCTAAATGAAAAAAAGGTTGGTTATAAACAAGCTGTAACTGCTTGCCATCATCGTTATCCAATAAATTCAGATATAAATTGGCATGTTTTGTCCACGGCGCAGCTGATTCTAGGGTAAGTTGATAACCTTTTCGCTGCTCGTCTTGGTTATAGCGTATGCGGGTACGAATACCCATACCAAACAGGTTATCTTGCCTGATGCCTATGGTACTTTTGTTGTATCCGCCTCTGCGGCTAAATGACAGCGTGGGGATCAATGACCAGTTGTCCCATGTTTCCACATTGACCTTAAGCGTCTCAGTAGATGAGCAACTTGGCACAAAACGTATTTTTGCATCTCGTAAATAACGCTCATTTCTCAAAATCGCTTCGGCTTCTTTTAAGTCTTGATCATCTACGTCATCACCCGGCACAAAGGTGAGTCGCTCTTCAATCACCCAATTTTTGGTGACAATGTGCAGTTTATTAGCAAGGCGATGTAAGCCTATGGTGCTAGGGTCGGTTTCATCGAATATAGGATGACTTTGAATATTAATCTCGTCAACTATACGCGAGCCATTTGAAGCACTTACGGTATCACTGGATGTTGAACAGCCAGTATTGTTTGACTTCGTTTCATCACTATCAGACAAAGCAGCATAGGTTAGTGCAGGAAGCGATAAAATTGCGCCTATGCCGAAACAACGCAGATACTGTACAAGCTTAACCAAAGCGCGACCTCCCCTTCGATAGTCTGATTGCGATATATATGGCTCATAGATGCAAGATGACACAACAAGCTTTTCAATTATGCTCGAGCACGGCAGAAATACAACCAGTATTATGGTTACGAAGAAGGGATAAAACAGGGTGACAATATTTAGAACTAGGCGCTTATTTATGCTGGATATTGGGGGTTAATGCTTATTCTCTCAAAATCGGTATTCACTTAAATTATAAAGTCTGTTTTTGGTTTTAGGCCCCTTCATCAAGATTTTATAATCAGTGTAGAGACCTATATCTAACTACTTTGTTATATTAGCCGCTCCCGTTACATCGTTATCAATCAGAAGTGATACCAAGTATTGCAATTACAGCTCAATAAACCCTCCAGAAAGGGCGTTTTGAAACGTTAAAACATATTTGATGGTTATGGATATAAGTGGACATGCACGATTTTTCGAGATGAGAATATTAGCAAAAACGTTTGTATCATTAAGAGTAGGCGGTTTTGGAATGACTTTTAATTAAGTGCCAACCCGACATTAGGCTTTACTTTAATCAAGCTGATTTTTACTCCTTAATTCTCACTATTGCATTATTGTGGCTGTCTTGTTAATTCTTTGTTAATTCTTGTATCTGACTTGTCCGTTTTTTGTCACGCTTAAGTGCTGCTCGCTTATTGCGGAGCTACTAATTTAGCACCACAGGCATTAAATCCATCTCATGGGCGAGTATTTACGAATACCCGCCCATGCAAAAAAAAACCAATGCAGCGGACAGTTGTCCATATTCGTTATTGTCACGGGCAGGCAGGGTTTGTAATGTAAATGTCTTTTATCCTTGTGGCACTATGGCACTAAGGCAACTCACCGAAGCACCTTGTCACTGTAATAGACTATCTTCGTCATCATCAGGAAAATTGAGGTAGGCACTTTCCATGCCTTGTGTTATTAGTCCGAATTTTTCCAAATACCGTGCCATCCGACGGCTGATGGTGTGCATCAGAATGACCATATCATTATGGTGCTCCTGTCACCCCTAGGCACTTTTATGCATGTAAGTTTGGTGTTACCTAGTTTATCTGCATTCAATGCACCTTCAAAAAAACAGCATATAAAAAATCCACAGGTTAGTGGATTAACACAACGAAAGTTGACCTAAGGGCGAAGTACAAGAAACGGCTTAATGAAAGTGAATGTTCGGATCCAGCGCACTACTAAACCGTTGAATAAGTGTGACCGCCGCTGTTTTAAGGTTCTTAGTAGAGCCTCCACGCTAGTCTGAGATTGTGTCCCTAGCTATATGGCCCCTAAGACAATCGAGTCATTGGGGTAAATTTTCCTTTCGAGACTTTTATAATATTTTCCGCAACTACTGCTAAAGTTAAGCCTTGTTTCATTGCGGCTTGCTGTATCTTATGGTGTGCTTCGGTCTCTGATAATTTTAACTGCTGAATAAGCAGTAACTTTGCTCTATTCACTAACTTTTGGTCTGACAGACTTTGTTTGGCAATATTAAGTTCACCCGACATTTCTTCAATCCGCCTTGACTGTTTTAACAACAGATCATACATAGGCTTGTGGAGATGGTTGTCTTTATTAGCGTCTTTATTAGCGCTGATAGTTTGTTCAGCTTGGTTGTGTTCATTTCCAACATTTAAACCCCATAAACCGGGCATATCCATTTTAAATAATGTTGTCAGTGGCGAATCGGACGAGCCGGCTAAATAAACTTGTCTTTTCATATCAGTTTTATGGGCTTTTAATTCAGTTTCACTTTCTTTCACTCTACGAATGGAAACCGCTATCAATTGTTGCGACAGTGACGATTCAATGAGATACATTTGATCGATACGCTGAGTGGTAGACTCGTACCAAGCTTCACTTATTTCTGACGATACTGGATCGCCGCCGCGTAATTGCGAAATTAACTGTCTAAATTTAATCACCTCATCTGTCACTTTATGTTGGATCAACGTTTGCCAAAGACTTTGATGAGAGGGATCCGTGTATTCTAAAAATACGTTAATACTCCCTATTTGTGACTGCTGTAGTTGATGTAAGTGGTGACAAATATTTTCGGTAAACTGTGATTCAGCAAATCCAATTGCTCCCCACGCTCTTTCCTGACCGGCATATTCTTTGGCTTGAATAAAATTAAATAAGGCCACTAGTGCCATTGTGATCCGAGTGTCACTGGAGATATCTGCCGCCTCGAAAATGATACTAATTAAACTGCCTATTAATCGACAATAAGCTTGTGTTGATTCAAGCGGGGTAATCTTATGATTTTCTACGGATTTTCTTAACCTCGTCAGGTTATCTATACCCTGCAAGCTAAGAGTGATACTGAAAAGCAGTCTATAATTGTCAGTATTTTGCTTACTATCTATATAGTGCCTGTTAAGAATTTCCATCAAAACCTGTTGCGCATTTTGACTATTTTGTATTTGAATGAATCGTTTTTTTAGATAATGCACGCCCATAGAAGCAAGATAAACATTACTAACGCCGCGCTCTTTTTGGAACTCGTGAATAACACCACAAATTACAGTAACCAAGTGACAGTTATCAGACAATTGCTTTAATGTTTTTAATTCAGCAAGTTTTGCAGCATAAAGAAACCTTTTAGTATTGCTACTTTCAGCATGCATGTGGCTTGTCCTAGTTATTCAAATTATTATACCGATAATGGCAATATTCCACATACATATAGCAATCTGTATTCCACATTATTATGCTAACGACTAGGGTCACATTTTTGAATATATAAATTATAGAAATAAAGGCTAATCACTTGATTTATAAACGTTTAAAAATGTAAAATGTCAATAAATAAAATCAAAAACTAAATATTAATACTCACATTATTGAATACAAAAGACGAAAATTATTATAGGTTGCAACAACCGTGCATTATCTGGAAATGTCTGCACCACAAATGCACAATTTAGCTAATGCGTGAGGCATGGTCTGTAATGGCTAACATGCATAATGTACTGCTACCGTTTTCTAATTAACCAAATTAATCGAGATTAGAACAACATCAAATCAATTTTTCACCACCCAAGTTTTCTGCCCTTGAATAAATCAGGCTCAGAACCGGATGGCATCCCCACAAATAATTCATCTAAAAAATAAGATAATCTAATATTTCAGGGAACATTCATGACATTTAGTGATCCGATCATTCGCCAAAAGAAGATCCCTTTACCAGGCCACCCATGACAATTTGACTCACTATTAAGATAAGCCAAGCTTTGGTTAGGAAAAATCGAAGGATTGATGACATGCCCCAACCACTTAGTAGTCAAATTTTTTATGGGACACCCCTTATTATCACTGTGTTTCTGGCTGCGTACGACGGGCTTTTTTGTGTGGGACGGCAGACGCGCTGACGATAGTTATTCAGGCCAGACTTATGAACATCGCCGTGGGTGGGTGGAACAACCTTTGTTGTTTTTGTCTTCAGTATTTATCACAGATAGCGCGGCTAGCGTATCTGCGCTTGCGCCGTGATGAGTAATCATGTGCATATGGTGTTACATGTGGATGTCAAACAAGTGATGGATTTAACAGACAAGGACATTGTGCGGCGCTGGCACCCTTTGCATATAGAACGTTTTACATAAAGGCACATTACTCACTCAAATTTATGCCACAGGATACACTAAGTGAAGGCCAAAAATTGACTTTAGATGACACCATAGCCGAGTACCGCAGGCGTTTATATGACATTAGTTGGCTGATGCGCAATCTGAATGAATACATTGCCAGAGAAGCCAACAAAGAGGATGGTTGCACAGGTAGATTTTATTTTCTGCCATCCTTCGGGCCACCGAAGGGCGGTTTAAATCGCAAGCCTTATTAGACGACGTAGCATTACTGTCTTGTATGGACTTTGTTGACCGCCTATATTGACCTTACTACTCCTATTCGAGCCAAGATAGCGGATACCCTAGACAGCTCACAATACACCAGCAACAACCTATATTACAAAGGCTAGGGTTATATCAGACGAACAATGGCTCACCCTTACCACAGAGTTTGAGAAGCACTTTCATTATGCCGCAGGGGCAGAGTTGATGATGAATGAGTTTAAACGCCATATCCAACATCAGCGACTTCGCGCCATGGGCAAGGTCAGAGCCTTGCTCAAGGGCGCTTAACTCTTTAACTCACCGGTATCTTGCATAAAAACGTCGAGAACGAAGGACCATTGCGCCTTTCGCGCACCAAGCGACTTAAAATCGACCACATTGACTATTTAGCCTTTCATTTGCTCTCACAAACACCCTTAATTTGAGATTTATGCACGATTTCTCTTTGTTAAGACAGCGTGTTCATAACTCACACGCGTCCAACTTAATTCAGGTAGAAAAAATATGCTATTTTTATCGTGGCTGTCCTGGTATTTCTT
>JAWUXU010000132.1:0-12223 GCA_034111145.1 Paraglaciecola sp. | reverse complement strand
AATCATTGATGTTGTGCGCCAGTATCCAGCTAAAGTTACTGCGCAACAGTTTGTTGATACCTTAAGAATTATGACACCTCGACTCTACTCCATTGCTTCTAGCCAAGCAGAAGTAGAGGATGAAGTGCACTTAACCGTTGCCTTAGTTGAGTATGATGCCCACGGCCATGTCCATCAAGGTGGTGCATCAAGCTTTCTGTCTACTCGTTTAGATGAAGGTGGTGAAGTGAATGTGTTTGTTGAAAGGAACGACAACTTCCGTTTACCCGATGATGGCAACACACCTGTCATTATGATTGGTCCTGGGACAGGTATCGCCCCATTTCGAGCCTTTATGCAACAGCGTGAAGTTGAAGAATCAAGTGGTGAAAACTGGTTGTTTTTTGGCAACCCCAATTATACTCAAGACTTCTTGTATCAAACCGAATGGCAACGTTTTGTTAAAGACGGTGTGCTCAACAAAATTAGCTTGGCATTTTCTAGAGACCAAGAACAGAAAGTCTATGTGCAACATCGAATGCTTGAACAAGGCGCTGAACTTTATCAGTGGCTTGAACAAGGCGCACATCTTTATGTGTGCGGCGATGCCAATCATATGGCTAAAGATGTACAAGATGCTTTAGTGCAAATTGTGATTGAACATGGCGCAAAAAGCGAAGAGCAAGCAGAACAATATGTTTCTGACTTGCGCCGTGCCAAACGTTACCAGAAGGATGTTTACTAATGAGTAATGACCGCAAAAATTTTATCGTTGAAGGTAAACTAGCTGACAACGAACGCTTAAAAGAACAAAGTAACTTGTTACGTGGGACCATCACAGAAAACCTCACTGATGATTTAACGGGTGCATTTGTTGGCGACAACTTCCAGCTCATTCGCTTTCATGGCATGTATCAGCAAGACGACCGCGATATTCGTGCAGAGCGCGCTAAGCAGAAGCTAGAGCCGTTGCAAAATGTGATGTTAAGAGCCCGCTTACCTGGTGGTATCATCACTACAAAGCAGTGGCTAGCAATTGATAAATTTGCTGAAGAAAAAAGTATCTATGGCAGTATTCGTTTAACTACACGTCAAACTTTTCAGTTTCACGGTGTGTTAAAGCCTAGCGTTAAATCTATGCACCAAATGCTTAATCAAGTTGGTGTTGATTCTATTGCGACTGCGGGTGATGTAAACCGAAACGTGTTATGCACATCTAACCCAGTAGAGTCTGAAGTACACCAAGAAGCGTATGAGTGGGCGAAAAAAATAAGTGAACATTTGCTCCCTAAAACACGTGCTTATGCAGAAATTTGGCTGGACGGCGAAAAATCAGAAACAACAGAGGTAGAGCCTATATTAGGCAATAACTACTTGCCTCGTAAGTTTAAAACGACAGTGGTTATTCCGCCTCAAAATGATGTAGATGTTCATGCTAATGACTTAAATTTTGTAGCTATTGCCGAAAATGGCAAGTTAGTTGGTTTTAATGTACTGGTGGGTGGTGGCTTAGCCATGACCCATGGTGATACTTCTACATTCCCACGTAAAGCAGATGATTTTGGTTATATTAGTTCAGAGCACACTTTGGCTGTAGCAGAAGCCGTGGTGTCTACCCAGCGTGACTGGGGAAACCGTGTTAATCGTAAAAACGCTAAGACTAAATATACGTTAGAGCGTGTAGGTGTTGAAAACTTCAAAGCTGAAGTAGAAAAACGTTCAGGTATTAGTTTTACACAGAGTCGCCCATACGAATTTACTTCACGTGGTGATCGCATTGGTTGGGTCGAAGGTGTAGACGGTAAACATCACCTTACCTTATTTATTGAAAACGGCCGTATTTTGGACTACCCAGGCAAAACGCTTAAAACTGGTTGTGCTGAAATTGCAAAAATACATACGGGTGATTTTCGACTAACTGCTAATCAAAATTTAATAGTGGCTGGGGTGCCTAAAGAGCAAAAATCTCAGATCGAACAATTAGCGCGTGAGCACGGGTTAATGGCAGACGATGTGAGTTTGCAGCGTAAAGATTCGATGGCTTGTGTGGCATTGCCCACATGTCCATTGGCGATGGCAGAAGCGGAGCGTTATTTACCGAGTGCGGTGACAGAAATCGAGGTGATTTTAGCTAAGCATGGTATGCAAAATGAAAGCATTATTTATCGAGTCAACGGCTGTCCTAATGGTTGTGGCCGTTCTATGCTGGCAGAAGTTGGCTTGGTGGGTAAAGGCCCCGGTAAATACAACTTTCATTTAGGTGGGAATCGTCAAGGTACGCGGATCCCTAGAATGTACCGTGAAAACATCGATGAAAAAGAAATCATGAGTGAGTTAGATAGCTTAATTGGTCGATGGTCTAAAGAGCGTGAAGCTAAGGAAGCTTTTGGTGACTTTCTTATCAGAGCTAAAGTTGTTAAACCCGTTATTAACTCAGCCAAGGACTTTTACGATGAGCCAAGCTATTCAATCTAGTGTTGTAGGCAGTGCCGCGATGAATATTTCAGGCGACGAGTTGGTTCAAGCCAACCTAGTCCTAGAAAAGCAGTTGGCTAAACAGCGAATAACTTGGGCACTAGAACACTTGCCTCATAACTTTATGTTGTCATCGAGTTTTGGTGCGCAAGCGGCTGTGATGTTACATATGGTGACTCAGCAATACCCTGATATTCCCGTGGTGCTGACAGATACTGGATATTTATTTGCTGAAACTTATCAATTTGTTGATAAGTTAACGCAACGTCTCAATTTAAATCTTAAGGTTTATCGCGCTGATGTTTCTTCTGCCTGGCAAGAAGCCCGTATGGGAAGGATATGGGAACAAGGTCTAGAAGGTATTGAAAAGTACAACGCACTCAATAAAGTTGAGCCAATGCAAAAAGCGTTGCATGATTTACAAGCAAAAAGTTGGTTTGCTGGTTTACGCCGAAGTCAGTCAGACATGCGAGAAACCTTGCCCGTTGTGCAACAGTTGAAAAGTCAATATAAGATTTATCCTATTATTGATTGGTCGAACAAAGATGTTCACTTGTATTTAAAAGAACATAATCTTCCGTATCACCCTTTATGGGAAAAAGGTTATGTGTCTATCGGTGATTGGCATAGTACCCGTTCTTTGGAAGAAGGTATGAATGAACAAGATACTCGTTTCTTCGGATTGAAAAGAGAATGTGGCTTACATGAATTTGGTGATGGGATTTAGCGACTTAGTCGCAATAATTATCTAGACTACATCGAATGCATTGGCTAGGGTTGTTTTGAGCGAATTAACGTAAGTGTCCTGTCTTTTTTGTGTGACCAATTTACATAATTCAGCGCCAGTAGTGGTGAACTTGTAATACACCAAGGTAGTGCCTGTTCGTTTAGCACTTAGCTCCAATGTCTGGCCAGCACACCGCCACTCACCTAATATACCTATGGGCAATTCACCAGACTCAATTTCAGTATGGTGTATTAATCCTAAATCCATTAGGGATAAGATATCAGGATAGCTAAAGCCAAATTCAGCCAAGTTAAGTCGATGTGTTTTATGGGAACTAAATAATGACCAAATACTCGTTTTTTGATAATAACCCAGTAAAATTTTAGGCGTAAATTCACCTTTGCGTTTGCTTGTTAGATTGACTGCATTACGAAAAATTTGCGCGTCTTTTTGTGTAAGTTGTTTCAATATACCTAAGGTTTTTATGGAGAAACTACCTGGCTTTGCTGTCTCAACCGCAAAAATCATACCCCATAGTTCATGCATAGCGGGGGAAAAGATTTCTTCTGCTATTTTTAAAAAACTAAAAAACCAATCGGGATCTAGATCTTCATCTTTACTGTCATCTAGACAAAAGTCTAAAGCCTTGCCCATAATTTTTTCTAAATTATATAGTTTTCGTTGAGCTAACACCTCTTTCTTGCGTCTGATTTTTTCATTGCTGGTGGGGCTTTTAAAAGAGCTATTTTCCTGTTGCACGCCTGCTTGAGAAAACCAATTAATAATGCGTATCTTACTTGATTGCTTGTGTGACTTATTTTCTGAAGGTGTTTTAGCTGAACTGCTACCTGCAGCTGTCTTTTGCGACGGCATTAGTTCTAGCTGATTATTAATGGGTGGAGAGTTAGACTCAATTTTCATGAAACTTCAAACACTAGTTAAAATTTTAGATTCGATAATCTATATATTGCGTTAATTTATGTTGTATGCACAAATAAAATGTTAAATTAATTATATAATTCTATTTTATTACATACTTTATGCAGCTTTTTATCGTGTTGACCCAAATGGAATAAAAAATAAATCGTGATTGTTACTGACGGCAGGATTTTGATGTTAATGGAATATAAATGAGCACTAGTGAATATGAAAATGATGAATTGATTTTTTTATCAGAAAACACTCATTCAAATACACCTAAAATTAAAGGCGTATGGAATATTTTAGTGGTCGACGATGATGAAGAAATTCACTCAGTCACCAGGCTGGCTTTATCTGATTTGGTGCTAAACGATAAAAACTTGAATTTTATTCATGCTTATTCTGGCGCCGAAGCCTTATCTATAATTGAAGATATGGGATCATCTATCGCAATTATTCTATTGGATGTGGTGATGGAAGATGATAATGCTGGCTTAACTGTGGCAAAAATAATGCGTGAAGAAATGGAGATTACGGAACCCCGCATTATTTTACGTACGGGGCAACCAGGATATGCACCCGAAGAACAAGTCATTAAAGATTACGATATCAATGACTACAAAACCAAGACAGAGTTGACCCGAAGTAAACTGGTAACAACCATTATTTCGTCTTTGCGCTCTTACCAACAGATACTATCCATTAATCAAAGCCGCCTAGGTTTACAAAAAATTATTATTTCTGCTACAAACTTAACTGAAGAGCACTCTGTTAGCAGTTTCTGCGAAGGCGTAGTCATCCAAATCAGTTCGCTTATTAATACGGTAGCAAGTGGTGTTTTCTGTGCAAAAGCAGGCTCAGTAATAGGTAAAGATGATGATGGAGTTTATGTACTTGGAGCTGTAGGTGAGTTTGCTCAATGTATCCATGAAAGACTAGAAAACTTACACGATGTACAAATAGTCAAACTAGTTGCTAACTGTTTGCAGTTCAAAAAACATATATTTGAGGAAGAGTTTTCTGTGCTCTATCTTAATAGTTCAGGTTACGAAGCCGCTGTCTATATGCGAATAGGCAAAGAAATCGGTGCAGTTGATCAACAATTACTTGAAGTGTTTTTATCCAGTATTTCTATTGGTTATGAAAATGTTAATTTATTTCATGAACTTCGTACTTCTGCTTTTAAAGATTGGTTGACTAAGTTGCCCAACCGCACTGAATTTATTAAGATGTTAGATGATTGTGGTGCGGCCAAAAACAAAAATTCAGATTCAGTTGTAGCCTTAATTGATATTAAACATTTTGCAGATGTTAATGATGGGTTGGGCCAAGATGTTGGTAACAGTACTCTACTAGCAGTAACCCAACGCTTAAAAGAAACTTTTTTAGATAAAGTAAAAATAGGCCGTATTGGTTCAGATGTTTTTGGCTTAATTGGCTCAGAGTTTTTTGTTAATCCACAAACGCTAAATGAGATGTTTGTGCTCCCTTTTAAAGGGGGGGAACATACCTTGTCGCTTTCGGCCTCTCTGGGGTTTTACCGATTGGATGGTAAACCAACAACTGGTATCAATATTCTTAAGCATAGTAATATTGCATTAAATAAAGCCAAGAAAAATCTTAATACAAATTTTGAATATTATGCACCCAAGATGGAAGAGGAGACTATTTGGCGTTTGGAAATGATCAGGCAATTAACTAAAGACTTCAAAGCTCAAAAGCTACAGCTTTGGTATCAACCTCAAGTTGATTTAGTGACTGAAAAAATCGTTGGTATGGAAGCCTTGTTGCGCTGGCCAATTACTGGTGGCGGCTTTATTTCACCAGCTGTGTTTATCCCTTTAGCTGAATATTCAGGTCTTATTGTAGATATTGGGACCTGGGTGCTGGAAGAATCATGCCGAAAATTAAGTGCACTAACTAAACAAGGATATACAGGCCTGCGAATGGCGGTCAATATTTCTATGCTACAATTCCGAGATCCTAATTTTATTGATAGCGTGAAAAATACCATTACTGAATTTGGTGTTGAGCCAGATAGGATTGAGTTAGAAATCACTGAAAGTGTGGTTATGGACGAGCCCCAAATTGTGATTGAAGCCTTAAAACAGTTGAAACATTTTGGAGTAAAAGTAGCAATTGATGATTTTGGAACTGGTTTCTCCTCCATGAGTTATTTACAACAATTACCCCTCGACCGTTTGAAAGTAGATCGTTGTTTTGTTAAAGAAATCATGGTCGGAAAATCAACATTTATTGCTGAGACAATAGTAACTTTGGGTAATAAGCTTGGGCTGTCTACAATTGCAGAAGGTGTCGAAAAAAGAGAACAGGCTAGTTATATGTTAAAACTAGGCTGTGATGAAGCTCAAGGTTTTTTGTTTGCCAAACCTATGCCATATGAACAACTTCTAGCGTTTTTAGCATCCAAATATAATTGACTTGAAGTAAAAGTAAATCACCATATCAGGTTAATCATTCAGCGTATATTATGAATATTTTTTTGGAAAAAAAGGCCTCAACATGAGGCCCTGTAGTGACATTATTTCATTGGTACTCGGCCATTGCAGGCAAAAAGCCAAACTGGTTCAGATATAACCATTTTTGTTTTTGTATGGCTAAACTTTGTTTTAACTCTTTATATCTGTAGTGTACTTCAAGGTTTTCATAGCTGCGTTTTAAGCTTTGTTTTTTGATAGCCATTAATTGTTTCTTCGCAGCGTAATAGTCAGTCATGCGCTGCGCTAAAAGTTCGTATTCAGTCTGCACCTTGGCTAATATTTCATCCGCGTTGGCCAGTTTTGATACCTTTTCTTGAGCTAATTTCAATTGCATGGCCACTTTAGCTTTTTCAATCCTTTCTTCTGGACAGAGTCGAAGCTTGCTGGTCCAACCGATAAAAGATAACCCTTTGATTAACCATTTAGTTGGATCAAACTGCCACCATTTGACACCATTTCTGTAGTCATATTCAAATATATGATGGAAATTATGATAGCCCTCACCAAAGGTGAAAAAAGCTAAGATACCGTTATCTCGAGCAGTATTATTATCGGTATAAGGTTGCCTACCCCATATGTGGGCTAAAGAGTTGATGAAAAAAGTGACGTGATGAACCACTACCAAGCGGAAAACGCCAGCTAATAACAACATGGCCCAAATATCACCATTGAACCAACCAAGTAACAATGGCAGGCCAAAGTTTGCGCTAAACATAATCTTCAAATAATGTTTATGTTGCCATACCACTACTGAATCTTTTTGTAAGTCACGGCAGTTACTGTAATCAGAATATCGATATACTTGATACTCTCTTAACATCCAGCCAATGTGTGAATACCAGAATCCTTTTTTGGCCGAGTAAGGGTCACGGTCATTATCGTCAACATGTTTGTGGTGTATACGATGGTCAGAACACCAATGCAATATACTATTTTGCAGTGACATTGCTCCGCCTATTGCCAGTACTATTCTAACAAACTTGTTGGCTTCATATGATTTGTGTGACCACAAGCGATGATAACCAGCAGTAACTGACATGCCTGAAAAATATATCAAAACAACACACGATATAATTTCAAAGGCATCAAAACCATTTTTCAGAGCTTCTAATGGAACTAACACAGCGGCTATAAGGCCAGTAATAGTAAAAACCAATAAGTTGGTGAGTAGCAAACGAGGTTTTATCATTTAAAAAAACATTAATTCAGCTTACATGTGTACTTTATTTTACGTTGCATTTTACGTTTCGCAAGCTCTATCTGTGAATAGGTTATATTTCTTCGGTATGAGTTTTGCTTTTTTCACGTTAGAATTATGCGTTAATTCCACTAGCCGCCAACAATAGGTTTAGCTATTGAACCGTCAAGAACAAAAGTTACGTACACGCCGCTCTATTATTGAGGCGGCATTTTCGCTATTAGATGAACAGCGTAGTTTGTCGAGCATCAGTCTTAGAGAAGTTGCACGGTCAGCTGGTATTGCACCGACTTCTTTTTATCGACACTTTAAAGATATAGACGAATTAGGTTTAACCTTAGTTGATGAAGCAGGTTTAGCTTTGCGCCAATTGATGCGTCAAGCCCGTGTAAGGATTGCTTCTGGTGGTGGTGTAATCAACACTTCAGTTGATACATTTATGGAATTTATAACCGCTAATAATAATGTATTTCGTTTATTGTTGCGAGAGCATACAGGTACGTCTATGGCCTTTAGAGCGGCTGTACTTCGGGAAATAAAACATTTTAATGTTGAACTCACTGATTACACTATATCTACCACGGGCTTACCCTATAATATTGCAAATTTACAAGCCGAAGCGATGGTTAAATTGGTTTTTAGTGCAGGAGCGGAAGCACTTGATGCATCGGATGAGCAAAAAGTCAATGTTGCACAACGAGTAAAACTTCAATTAAGATTTGTCGTTAATGGAGCTTTGCAAGCCAAAGCTGAACAAGCTTCCAGTTAACTGTCTTTGACGAATGTTTAGTTATTCTTTTGTAAATAAACACCACATTCCGCATGGTGTGTATAGGGAAACTGATCGAATAACGCAAATCGAGTTATGGTGTGTGTGAGTAATAATTTGTCCAGATTAAGTCTAAGTGTATCTGGGTTACATGATATATACACAATATTTTCATACTGACTAACCATATCCACTGTGCTGTTATCTAAGCCCGCACGAGGAGGGTCTACTAATACTGTTTTGCATCGGTAATCATCTAAATTTATGTCTCTTAAACGTCGAAATTCACGAACACCTTGTTGAGCTTGAACAAATTCTTCACTCGACATACGTATTACTTTTAGATTGTCTATACCGTTCTGTGCAATGTTGTCTTGCGCTGCGGCAACCGAGGTTTTGGATATTTCGGTGGCCAGTACTTTCTCAAAATTTTGCGCCAATGGCACAGAAAAATTTCCAGATCCGCAATAGAGCTCGAGTAAATCACCTGAACTATTTTGGGTAATATTCAGTGCCCATTCAATCATTTTAATGTTGACCCGTGCATTGGGCTGGGTAAAGCTGTTCTCTATCTGTTTAAGTGTGAAATTGCGTTGATGGATTTGCAATTTTTCCACTATATAATCTTTATCTAATATGATTTTTTGTTTTTTTGCTCGACCGATAATATCTATGTTGTATGTTTTTCTTAATACAGAACGGATCTGCTGCATTTCAACCGTCCATGTTTCATCTAATGCCTTGTGATAAAGCAAAGATACAATAATTTCTCCACTAAGGGAGGCTAAATAGTCAACTTGAAACAATTTTCTCCTCGCCGTTTCATTATTTTTAAGTAATAAAAGCAGATCTGCCATGACATCATTAATGATTTGGCTGGCTGGAGGAAAATGATTAACTCGGTACTTTTGTTTAGTGGTTTGATCAAACATAACATGGTGAAGCTCATCACCATCATGCCAAAGCCGAAATTCGGCACGTAATCTATAATGCAATGGTTCAGATGCAAATATTTCCAATTCAGGCATAGGATAATGAGTAAAACTAGCCTTAAGTAGGTCAGTTTTCTCTTTTAACTGTTCAACATATTTGTCTGCCTGAATCTCAGTTGGCCGCATGTATATTCTCAATCATTGGGGATAAAAACCCGCAAGTTAAAGTGTTTTTAATGATTCTGCAATATTTAAGAAAAGTTAAAATTATTATTTGTTAATAAATTTTATGAGAACCGAGCTAAAGTATTAGCCAGAACCTGTCGATATATTAGTTGAGGATAGTGAGGTATCTGCCATGAACATTAATCAATTAAAAGTATACTTAGGCGATAAGCCCAAACATTTGGGCAGTGAAAACAGTATTCAAAATCAACTGCGTGATGATGGTCTAAAGCAAGCCATCAACTTGCAAAATAACCAAACATTACAAAAGATGGACCAATTTAGTTCCAGTCGCTCCTTGGGCGCCCGGGTATATTCGAATGCTTTAAACAACACGTTGGAAATTGATCGACAAAAACCTGATTTTTCTGCACCTGTATCACAAGAATCTAAAGCTTCATTATTTGATTTTGAAAAGATAGCAAAAAATGTGCTAAATTTTGTGGGTGGCGCGATTAAAAATGCTCAGAACAGAGGCGCAGATAATAGTGAACTTAACGAGCTATTTAAACAAGCTTCATCTGGCGTGCTGAAAGGTATAAAGCTAGCAGAGCAGGATTTGGCGGGTTTCTTAAATGAAGAAATTGCTAATGGAATCAGCGAAAGTAAAAGTTTGATAGAACGTGGCATCGCCAATCTTAAACGTGATATTTTTAATCCAGAAGATCTGAAACCAAAAGATCCGTCTCAACTTGTGGTTAAAGAGACTGGTATATCTTATGAGAAAAAAGAGTCAGGTAGACTTAGTATTCGAACCAAAGATGGTGACGACGTTAATATTACTTTTAAAGACTTTCAAAAATTTGAGTACAGTCAACGACAGTTGCAAGAGTTGCTACCTGATTCAGAATCGGGCCCAAATACTGAGTCAGAATCAAATGACAGGGCAGTAGTAACAAAACAGGTCAAAAATAATGCTGTTTCGTCAACAGCATCTAAAAATTTAACGCCAGTAACAGATACGGTGGAAAAATCTGATGTAATTGTTGGGCAGGTAGAACAAGTTCCAGAGACAACAGAATTAGCAGAGCCAAAATCTAACATTAAAGTAACACTACAGAATACGGTCTTTTATCAAGAGAATTCATTTTCGTTTACAGTAAAGGGTGAGTTAGATGAAAACGAACTCAAAGCTATTGGAAGATTAGTAGCTGACGCCAATGAACTTGCAGAGGAATTCTTTAATGGGGATATTGAGTCCGCTTTTAATCAAGCATTAGAACTGGGTTTTGACGAACAAGAATTATCTAGTTTCGCTTTACAATTAAAAAAAATCGAAAATACTCAAGTTATCAAAGCGTATGAAAATGTCTCTCGGTTCGATGCAGATAGTGTAGGCAGCGATCCGGCGAAAGCTGTAAAGCCTGTTGCTGACTATCTTAACAAACTATTGAATGTGTTAAATGGGTCCAAAATTCAATTGGAAAACAATAAGTCATATGAAAATCTAACTAATAAATTGATCATCAATTTAGGTGAAGATGTTGCTAAGCCTGATCTGATATCTGCTATTAACCGCTTCAACGAGTTTAACCAAAAACTGGTGAACAACTTACCTATTGGTTATCAACCAGAAAAGTAATTTTAGCTCCGGAGTTAATAGCTAATAAAAAAGCCAGCATTAAGCTGGCTTTTTAAAAGCTTTTAAATTAAGCCTGTTCTTCTTCAATTTTCTCTTTTGCTAAACGCACCTTCAAAGTACGTTCTTGGAAATTTGAGTCATTCAAGTTTTTAATTGCTTTTGCTGCACCCTTCGCATTCATTTCAACAAAACCATAGCCTTTCCTTTTCCCAGTGCGACGGTCTTTCATTAATCTCACAGAGATTACATTGCCTTGTTCTTGAAAATGTTCTTGCACCGCTTCTTCGTCGGCACGATAAGGGAGGTTACCCACATAGAGTGTCGATACTTCGCTTGACGTGTCTTCACTGCCTAGTGCATCAGAAGAAGTAAAAAGTTTAGACAAAGAAGGTACCAATAAACCACCGACTAAAACACCTATTACTGCCGAAAATTGACTAGGTATATCAGTACTAACAATGGGTAAAACGAAATAAAGAACAATAGCAAAGATGATTGTGATAAAAATATTCAAAATATAAGATGGATTCATGTGGCTCTACCTAAAAGGATATTATGGTTATAAGAATAAAAGCATAGTTATGGTACTCATTTATATGGCTTTCGCAAATAGTATGGTTATAAATTAGTGATCCTTTTGCTAGATACCCTTAAATTAAGGTGGTTTCATGTCTTTCAGGTTGATTAATAGACACTTAAACAATAAATGCAAATTAGGGGTTGCATGCAAAGTTGTTCTGTCTATAATGCGCCCTCGCTTCAAGGGAGACGAGTTGGAAACAACAGAGTCACTCGCAGCAAACAGGGTAAACCAGTTTGTTGCATATACGGTAAACGTATAGTTGCTGCGAGATGTAGCAAGATTTAGTTAAAAAGAAAATTAATTAAATTGTTGACATCACATGGGAACCGCG
>JAWUXU010000131.1:0-24655 GCA_034111145.1 Paraglaciecola sp. | reverse complement strand
CACAAGCAAACATCGGTGATGTCAGGCACTTTATTTCATGGTAGCCATCTACCGTTCCTCAAATGGTTTTGGGCGCTGCATTTTATAGGCTCAGACAAAGGCAGTATTTCAGCGTTAAGGCTAAGCAAGCTGATTGAAGTGAACTGGAAGACAGCTCGGCTTATGTTAACGAAAGTAAGAGCGGCTATGGGACACAGTAACAGCCTTTACCGACTGTCGTTCACAATAAAGTTAGATGATGCCTTTATTGGCGGTAAGCAAAAAGGCAAGCGTGGCTGTGGAGCAGAAGGGCCCCCCGCTAGCATTGCATATGGAAACAAGCATAAAAAGGCAGGGTTTATCGCGATGAAAGCGTTTAAAAATGTGAATTTTAAAATAGTGAAACAATTTGTATCATATCACCTTTTAGCTAATCAACATGTCAAAACGGAAGTTTATCCTGCGTTGAATATTATAGATAAGACATAGCCAAAATGAGCCAAGAGTCACACCAAGTGAAAAGGTAGACGAATGATTGACTTGAGCTCATATCGCGATAGGTAATTTGGAAACGTTTTTTCTGGGCACTTTTCATGGCGTTACGGGTAACTACTTACAAGAATATTTGAATAAGTTTTGTTATCGGTATAATCGCCGTTTTGTGGAAATAAAACACCTAACAGGTTGTTAAATTTGGCAATTACCCATGCTCCGATAAAATTAACCTGAGTTAAATGGAGAAGCATGTAAATTTATTTCAAAATTGGCTTATAAAAAATTAATCCAACTCTTTAAAATCAAAACATACATCATGCTAACGGTATTTATTGGCTGCAATGTCGATTAGCTTTTGATGAATTTTTCTTACCTGATCTTTAGTATTCAGATGTTCAATAAAATGTGCTTCCAATTTTATTTGCCAGTCCATATAAAGTTTAGGATCGGCTTTGAGCGCAATAGCAAAGTCCAAGTAAGATTGCCAATCTGGTTGGCGTAATGCCTTCGGAACAACCGCGCTAATATGACCATGGTTTAAAGTAACTATAGGCAAACCATTCAGAATAGCAGTTTGTGAACTTGTACCTCCGCCTAGACGATAAGGATTAAGGAAAACATCGGCCATTTTACATACACCGGGTAAGTCATCTTGAAACCCCAAGTTTATTACCCGGTTTGTATCAATACTTTCCTTTGAAAAATAAGTTTGTAACTTTAACGTTTTAGTCCCCGCGAATGCGATAACACAGCCTGTTGAATGCTCCAGCAATTGTTGACAAATTTGAGCAAAGTCTGCTGTCATCTCGTTATTCAAACGTGTGCCAACCACTAGATACATAAAACATTCAGAATCGATAGAAAAATCGTTTCTTTGTAACGACTTTTCAGCTTTTCCTTCGGGGGTGACAAGCATAGACTCAAGCATAAAGTCACTATGGCCATAGTCACGAGCTAGCTGCTCGTGACTTTCATTGTGTAAATGTCCGGGCACAAAATATGCGTCAGAATGCGCAAAAGGCACTACTGTTCCTGTGGTCGCAAAAATAGACGGCCACACTCCAAACACAGCCTCTTGTAATAATAAGTTTTCACCGTGTGCAATGACCGCATCTATTTTTAATTGGTTCAATGTATCTAAAATATTGGCTAACTTACGTGTACTCATAGGCTCTGGTTCAAAGCTCATAATACGCACGTCTTTTTTCTTAAATTGCATATAATCTACACTAACAACTTGGTAACCTTTAAGGCCTTCATTATCATAAAATTCAAACTGTTCAGTTAACCCCATTACATTTTCATAAGCCATTGAATTAGTATTGAAAATGGAGGTGTTACAGCCAAAGTAGGTGTCAAGGTGTAGGGCCAGATTAAAGGCCTCTCGGGTGGGAGAATGGCGCATGTCTAATATCTGAGGGCTGATTATGGCAATATTACGCACCCCAGTAGCCTGTCTTTTTTGCCTCATACCAATCTCGTCTAAAAAAGCGTTTGTATGTGAACTCATTTTTTTATGATGCTGACGTAGTTTTTTATTAATGTCACTTCCCATGCTTTGCCCAATGAAGGAACGCCTGCTGAGGTTCCAAAAAAGGTCGTAATACATTACTGGGGATAAGGACTCGCCAATTGAATCAAACACCATGTCAATAAATTTAGGTTCTTTACAAATGTCAAACAAGAAAAAATATAACGCTAAAGGGTTGTCATGAGGAAAAACAGTACTTGATAGCATTTCAGTTAGGGCTTTCATACCTTCTTGTGATGCATCTGATGTAGTAATTTTTATCCTACTCAAATGTTGCTTATCTTCTTCTTTTACTTGAATATCACTGAATAAAATATGAAGTATATTTACAATTTCTAGCTGAGTATTTTGATCCATAAGTGAGCTACATCCTGGAGATTAAGATAGTAAAAAATTAATGATTAACTAAGAGAATAAATTATGAGGCATAAAGTATGTCTCTTATATCTCTCGAAATAATGTGTATTTTAACAGTGAGTTGCATTACAAAATTTTTGGGACAAATAAATGAATCATTATTTGCAGTTTATTAAAAACACAAACCAATAGTTGGCACATAAAATGCTTTATCAATATTTGTAAACGAGCATTCAATCTATTATTAAGAACACAAAGATTTTGTGATACATGTATTTAAAAATTTATTGGTGCCATAAAAAAGACCGGGAAAAATATCTTTGTAGGTATCTTCCAGGTTAACTTGCTCACGTTAGGAGATGGAGCAAACATTGTTTCTGTCCGACTGGCAGGGTTAGAAGAGCTGAATACTGGCCTCTCAACCAAACTTCTACACTCTCAGTCCTGTTAGTCGGCGTTTTAATTTACACAACTAAGATGTAAAAAAATTGCAGAAGTATTGGATGCACTACAAGGTCTTGCAACACTATTATATTAATGGTGTTTAAAAAAGCCGGGGCAAAATCCCTTACGGGATGTCCCCGACCAACTTGCTCACGTTAGGAGTTGGAGCAAACTCGATACAGATTATGTCACCACAAATTACAATCATTGCAACATAATCTCAAAAAATTGCCCTCCCTAGCTTTACACGGCAACAATCCATTATTACATTTTGGGGCACAGCCCCGGGTGGCCTCTCATTTCCTACCCTATATGTTTCTAATTTAATCATCTAAGTAACTAACCTAACAAAATCAAAAAGTTTGGGCGCGCCTATTTTTCAACCTAATATAGTAGCAGTGGGTCGTTGAACTGCATACCTACCGGTTAACTCTGGCGTTTCGGCGGCAAAATTCGTATCACAAACACTACGCTTTGCCGCCAAAAATTCTCAAAATATAAATTTCTGGTCGTTGACTGAAATTGGTTTTATAGTGCAACTAAATCAACTCGTTCAGCATTAATAATCGAAATAGCTTTGGATATTGTCGTCATAGCACAGATGCCTGCGCCTGCATTAACATAAATATGTCTGTCACAAGAAATACATAAACATCACATCCCCCAGCTTGATCAATATAAACACTGATAGCTTGACCGGCATTCGCATCCACTAAAACACCCATAAATAAGCGTCATCTGATCTATTCTCACCACAAAATGTGATATTTAAGAATGCGGTCAGTTTCAATCTTCTACGCCGCCACTTCTTTTTTAGTGCACATCTATTATGTGACGAGTTACTCCCATTTTGTTAATGCACAGCTAGTCTTAGAACCTATTAAAGTGCAGTCTTTATTTCAGCTGAGGCTACTCCTATAGTCTGCAACAAAAACATTCAATCATTGTCTTACGAACCACTTACTCTAAACCTGACTCTTTTATGTCAATCGCTAGCTATCACCTAATTAGCAATTTTGTTAATTGTCATAATTACAAAAATCCACAAAATCTGAATTTATGCCTCAGACAACCTACAGAACTGGTGGACTAAACTTCTTTCCCTTCCTAACTCCTTGTTTCTGCCCTGTCTTTTAGGGTTTTATCAAAACGCCTAGGCTTCATTGTTAAATCAAACAATCTTCACACTAGTATTTTATAATACATTGATGAAATACAAAATATTTCATGACTAGGTCGGTTGCAGCCTTCCCCCATAATTTGCAATTCGACCTTTTTTTATCTAAGTCGTTATTTTATGCAACTGAAAATAAAATATACTCTCATATTGATAGTGGCAACCTGCTTCAGTAATTGTTCAACAATATTGAATATATTTACTTACAACCTAATTAACCTTGTAATAATTGCAGTGCAGCTTGGGGACGTTGATTGGCTTGACCAAGCACAGTCACACTTGCTTGCTGGATTATCTGCCAGCGGGTTAATTCTGCCGTTTCAACGGCAAAATCAGTATCACGAATACGACTTCTTGCCGCTGAGACGTTTTCAGAAATATTACTTAGATTACGAATAGTAGATTGGAATCTATTTTGCAAAGCACCTAAATCTGCACGTTGAGCACCTATAATAGAAATAGCTACCAAAACTGAATTTAAAGTAGACGATGCACCTGTGATACTGTCGACACTTAAATTCCCAATACCTAAGCCTGAAGCGCCAAAGCCGCCTGACCTTTCAACATTTACACTAATAATTTGACCTGCATTTGCCCCCACTAGAAAAGCGGAAGAATATGAACCATCAAGCACATTTACACCACCAAATTGAGTCGTAGAAGCAATCCGGCTCATTTCATCTTTTAAAGCTTGCACCTCTTTTTGCAGAGCCACGCGATCCGAAGAAGCATTGATACCATTCTGTGATTGAACGGCTAAAACACGAATTCTTTGCAAAGCGGATGTGGTTTCGGCTAGTGCCCCTTCAATAGTTTGTGACACAGAAATACCATCGTTAGCATTTCTTACCGCTTGATTTAGGCCGAGAACCTGGGTGGTAAGACGATTGGATATTTGCAATCCCGCAGCATCATCTTTTGCACTATTTATGCGAAGACCAGACGACAGGCGTTCAAACGCTGTACTTAAATTATTGTTCGACGTAAACAACTGGCGAGTTGCATTTAACGAAGACACATTTGTATTGACAAATAAGCTCATTTTTAATCTCCTAACGATTTTTTGTAAACACCACCCGACTATTTTTATTATTAATTGTCTTGGTGGTTGCAGAGCTGTGCTTTTATTTTTATTTAGCTTCTGCAAAGGCGTTCGCTTATATTTTTATTAGATGCGTAACGTCTATGTTTATGTATCGTGCAGGGAATAAAAAATCTTTAGGGGAAAAATAAACTACTTTTTTAATTCTATATATTTCAATTAGTTAAGCCAACAAAAAAGCCGGAGGTATTCTCCGGTATAACAGGTTTAAAATAATAAAGTTAGCGAAATCCTCAGCTACTATCTTCTTATCGACCCAGTGCATCACCCTTTGTTTCTAATCCCCTGAACAAAATAAGGGGGTTAGAGACCTTGGTCAATCGTAGGCTAGCCTAAAAAACGGCTACCTCAGAAAAAGTTAACCTAGTAAAGATAGAGCCGCCTGTGGTCGCTGATTAGCCTGGCTTAATACAGTCAAACTTGCCTGCTGAACAATCTGGTTACGGGTTAATTCAGCTGTTTCAGAGGCGAAGTCAGTATCTCTTATGCGGCCTCTTGCACCCGAAACATTTTCAGAAATATTAGTCAAATTACGAATAGTAGATTGGAAACGGTTTTGTAATGCACCTAAATCAGCACGAGCGCCACCAATAGCAGATATCGCATTTGAAACAGCAACAAGTGCACCTGAAGCTCCGCCTACAGTAGATACGTTGACACTAGCGACACCTAAACCAGATGAACCAAAACCACTTGTTCTGGACAAATTCACTGAAATATTCTGATCACCATTCGCACCTATCAAAAACTTAGATGAGAAGCCACCTGACAAAATCTCTAGGCTTCCAAATTGGGTGTCAGAAGCAATGCGGCTGATTTCGTTTTTAAGAGCTGTAACCTCTGTCTGCAACGCGGTACGGTCAGCAGATGTATTGATGCCGTTTTGTGACTGTACTGCAAGTGTACGGATACGTTGAAGTGATGTGGTTACTTCGCCTAATGCGCCTTCAGCTGTTTGCGTCAATGAAATTGCATCATTGGCGTTACGTGCTGCTTGGTTGAGGCCTTCTACTTGGGTTGTTAATCTGTCAGTGATCTGCAAACCAGCAGCATCATCAGCCGCACTGTTAATGCGGAAACCTGAAGATAAACGTTCAAAAGATGTACTTAATTTTTGCCCTGAATCGAACAGATTACGCTGTGCGTTCAACGATGAAACATTGGTATTTACGAATAAACCCATGGTTATACTCCTACACTCTCAGTCCAGACGTTGCTGGCGACTGAATAATTACAACAATTATTCAGCTGGTTAAATAACACTAATAGAGTAATGATTTTATATTTAAAAAATCATTACTACTGGCCCTCTCAAATATGCTATCGGCCCATTTGACATTCCCTTTAACATAAATTTGCCATTTTTCTGATAAACGGCAAAACTTTGCCACTTTTACAATCTATTTTTATATGAGTTTCAATGGTTTAAATTAAATTTAGAAGATAAAAAAACTATAAAATGCATTTTAATTGGTTAAAAATGATTGGACATATAGCGGAACACAATGCGTTTGTTGACTTATGTGAGTTTAAACAAAAATTATTTTGTTGCTTCAAAGAAGCGGAAAATCACATCAGCGCAGATGGAACAATTCGTATACTGACCTTAGATGATCAAGCCAATGTTTTATACTCAACTCGGATCGCCATTCTAGAAACAGATTTAAGAGCTCCTAAGATAACAGTCACTCCAGATGGCAATATTTTGCTTATTGCTTATGCTCGACACACTTCTATCAATAACAAAATAATAGGCACACGTAACTTAACTTGGGTATCACAGACAGAGCATAGTTGGTCGGCTGCTAGAGAGTTTGCTGATAGAGGATGGTGGTTATGGGGAGTAAGGTGGCATAAAAATCAGGCCTATGGTTTTGCATACAACAGACAACAAAACGCAATCCATTTGTATTCAGGCAATCCCAGAAGACGCTTTCACATACATCAACCCTTTGCCCTAAGTTTGGACAAACATAAAAAAGGTTATCCGAATGAAAGCGATCTTATTTTTGAAAAAAATAAAGCTTTTGCATTCGTAAGAAGAGACGCTGACAGTTACACAGCGCAACTTGGACACAGCATATTTCCGTTTAAAAAGTGGCAATGGATTAATTTAGGACGTTATATTGGTGGACCCATGATGTTAAAGCTTGATAGCGGTTTTGCTTTAGTAGCAAGCAGAATAGTCAAGCATGGTCGACTTGTAACAGGATTGCTTAAAATGAATCTGTCGAATGGAAATTTACAAGAATTATTGATTTCCCCCTCATCCGGTGACAATAATTACCCAGGCTTAGTATTGAGAAAAAACAAGCTTTATGTCGGTTATTACTCATCTCATGAAAACGACAAAAGCTGTGTGTATTTAGCCCAAATCAGCCTAGATAAAATCAAACAATGAGGTACCCGTTACACGAGAAAAAGTGGCTTGAGCTGCCTGTAATGCAGTTTCTTGCCGGCTGAGTTCTGACACTGCTTCGGCGTAATCTACATCTTCTATATTAGAGCGTGCAGATTTATTAGTTATTTCTATGTCTAAATTTGAGGCAAATACAGAATTGGCAACATTTATTCGACCACCAATTCTAGACGTGGCATTAGCAATACTTGTTAATGAATTATCCACACCAATTAGAGCATCTGATAGCGCTTTATCAAAGTCTCCATCACCAATATTTTCGTTATTCAAAGCATTGACAAAATCGTTAAGTGTTTCAGCAATATTTTTTTTCTCTGGTTTCTGCAACTGGAAATTTACTGTGTCACCTACAGAGCCTGCAATATTTAACTCTAAACCATTGTACAAAAATGAGCGACCACTGAGAAAATCAAAAGTATCGAGTAAAACGCCAGTACCTACATTACTTATTTGAGCTTGGGTGGCTGAAATGATATTCACTTGAAATTCGTTATTGGCTGGGTTTATAGCATCGTAATTACTTTTATGAAAATTGTCGAAGGCACGTTGACTTTGTATCTCTAACGATGCAGATGTCGCCCCTACAGAGCTAGTGATAGTCGATTTTAAACTAGCTAAAACGTTTTCAAATACACTCAATCCTGAGTTGTTTTTTTGTATGCGAACACTATCCGACACCTGAATTACATTTTCACCTCCGTCGCCTTTGAAATTATATTTGTTTCCTGCTGCACTCGCATCAAAACTGAATGCAGGTGTTGCTGATTGAAACCCAGCAAAAATATATTCTCCTGCGGAATTTCGGCTATTCATTAAATCAAATGTCTGATCACGAATTTGTTCAATCTCTCCAGCAATCGCTTTTCTTTCTCCAGTACCAATGATGCCATTACCTGATTGGATCATTAATACTCGAGTACGGTTAATGGCATTATTTATACTGCTCAAGACAGTTTCTTCTTGCTCCAAACTATTGGTCAACAAATTAGTATTTTTTTTATACTGAGCAATCAGATCAATCTCTTCAGTCAATCTTATGACCTGCGCAGCTCCTACAGGATCATCTGACGGACGTAATAATTTTTTACCTGATGATAACTGTTGCTGAATATCTGATAAATCCGCTTGGTTATTTAATACCGATCGGATACTACGATCGTAGAGTTGCCCTGTGGAAATGCGCATAATTTCACCCGTTTATTTATCGAACAACCGCTAAAATAGTGTCAAACAAAGTCTGCGCCGTGCTAAACAAACGCGCCGCAGCCGCATAAGATTGCTGAAACCTAACTAAGTTAGCTGCCTCTTCATCCAAGCTCACACCAGAAATGGATTGAAACCAATCAGATGATTGAGATTTAAGCGCTTCTGCGGCTTGTAAAGATATATCAGCACTCGCCGATTTTTGACCTATATCACTGATAATATTCGCGAAAGCCTCATGAAAACTAACAGGCTTACCCGAACCATTATTATTAAGTTGCATCAGATTCTGGTTTTGCATATCAGCCAAAAACAATCCATTCCGATTATCATTTAAGCCATCAGTGTTGTATCCAATTGCAAAGCTATCTCCTGCTTTAGGAATACCTTGTAAAGATAAGTCAAAACCTGGGTAGTCATCCAATGCACTAAATGCAGTGGGCCAAACAGGGCCTGTGCCGTTACTTTCAGCTTGAGATAATAAATTACTAAAATCTGTGGTCCCTGATACAACTGTAATAACTGTACCGGCACTGTCAAGGACTTGATACTCATCACTAGCGGTAAACAAAATTTGAGCCGGTGCACCGACGCCACCCAAACCAGTAGGTGAGCTACTAGGGCCATGAATACCACCAGCATCGTCAAAAGCTGATGCGCCATTGTCGCCGAAAGTGTTGTCTATAAAAGTATTGGTAACAAATGTAGAAACCAATTTGGCGTCACCAAAATTATTTAGGTTTGCATCAACACGCATGGGTAAAGCAAGTGCTAGGTCTTCGGGCCTTGTCATGACAGTTTCGATACGATCAGCTGTGTTTTTAGTAGGTTGCAGTAAAAACTGATCACCAACGGTATAAAGAGAGCCACTAGTAAACTCAAGTTCTATGCCACCGATAACAGATGAAAAAGTGCCAGATACGGCAGCTACCGATAGGTAATTTTGACTGATAGGATTGCCATTTATATCCGTTACTGGCGAGCCATCTGAGTTTAACGCTGCAACGGTGATGTTTAAAGAAGGTGGCGCGCCGCCATTGACACTATTAACAGTCACGGCATAATCAGCACTGGTTATCTCACTTGCTGAGCCTTTTGTAATACGCCCAGACACTGAGCTGAAAGTAGTATTACCGGGATAACTTAATCCAGAAAATTCTGGCAAAGAAAATATATCACCACCGAGTTGTTGATCTAAATCCATGCCTTGTCGATTTTGAGTATTGAGTGCTTCTGTCAAAGACATGGCCATTTGCCCAAGCTCTTTGCGACTGGTTTCGAGCACTTCATCACGATATCTGAACAAGCCCCCAATTGCCCCACCCAACTCACTTTCATCGATATTCAATGTGGTGGGCTTGCCGTTACTCTTTAGCTGCAAAGACTTGTAATTTAAGTCTGCATCATTACTCATCTCAAATACGCTAAATGAGCCATCTTCCAACACCAAAGACTCGCCAGACTTTAAACTAACCATGACTGCGCCATCATTTTTTCCACTATCACGAGTTTCAATAGACATTAAACTTGCCAACTCTAAAATCGCATTATCTCTTTGATTTTTTAATATGCCAGGTTCGTCAAATCTATTATTAGCTTGATTTGTTCTAATGGCACCATTTAAGTCTGCAATGGATTGAACTATAGAATTGAGGCGGTTTGTATTGGCATTGACTTCAATATTAAGTTCTTCTTCTTTGTCCCGTAAAAATTTAGAAATTGTGCTAATTTGCCCCACCAAAGAATTAGCTTGACCTAAAACTGACTGGCGACCTGAAATACTCGTTGGATCATCAACCGCCGTTTGAAGGGATCCAAAAAAACGGCTCATACTGGCAGATATACTATTCGCCTCACTGGCAAATACATTATCTAGTACTGTGGATTTGTTATAATAATTTTCGTATTCACTTTGTAAGGTAGTGTCGCGGCGAAATTGATTTTGTGCGAAAACATTCAACACCCGTTCTGTAGTTGACCGCCCTACACCACCCATTAATTGACTTTCAAGAGTAGTGCGTTCACGCACAAATCCCTCGGTATTAACATTGGCAATATTGTTACCTGTTGTATTTAACAGTCGGCTACTGGCATTGACTCCACTTTTAGCAATGGAGAATAAGTCTGCGCTTCTGGCGTTGTTATTTGAGCTAGTAATCATTTCATGTTACCCGGAGCACCCAAAGTGCTCAATTTCTCTGCTGCATGGCGCTTGAATTGTTCGCCTTCAAATATAGAAATAATTTTCTGAGCGTAATCAGGATCGGTGGCATAACCCGCTTTTTGTAATTCTGAGAAATAGTCCTGTGGCGAGCGGCTTTGTTTAACTGCCTCTTCATATCGTGGGTTTTGTTTTACAAAACCTACGTAATCTTGCATCGACTCGGCAAAGGAATCATACATTCTAAAAGGTGCTTTTTTTGTTGCCGCCACACCTTTTTCAAATTCGATTGTGTTGACCATCGCTCGATCACCCTGCCAGAGACGATCTGCTTTAATACCAAATAGATTATGTGAGTTTTGCCCAGAAGTATTGTGTATCATATGCTGGCCCCAACCAGTTTCAATAGCGGCTTGCGCCAACAGTGCTTTCGGATCAATACCTAGCTGTTGAGCTGCCTGCTGAGCAGCAGGGTAAAGCTGTTCAATAAAAGATTGAGCATCGTCAAAAGCGGTAGTTTTAAAAGATTGAAACGTTTTTGTTGGCTGGCTGCCTAATACTTTTTCTTGGGCTTTTTGAGTACTGGTGATTGCATTCCGATTTATACTGGAAAGATTACCATCATTTCTCAAGGCATCGGCAGGCATATACCCGTCTCCGATTTTACCTAGTTGGCGCACAATGATGTCTGCTAAACCTATGCTGCCATTACTGGCTAAATCACTCGCTATTTGCGTGTCGTGCATGTCTCGGTAAAACTTAACTTGCTCTGAATTAAATGGGCTGTCTTTATCTGCCATCACGTCTTGGGCTTTACGCATAGATTTGAGCATCATTTGCACAAAAATAGCCTCAAATTGTTTAGCTGCTTCATCTAATGCTTTACTGTCGCCACTTTGCGCCGCACGGCGCAATTCATCCAGGCCTTTAATATCATTGGCATTTCTGGATAATTCAAGCGGGCTTTTAGTAATAAATGACGGTTCCATTAGGTATCCTGGATAAACTTAAATAGTCTTAAATAACGACCAGGTCGCCTTGTAAGGCACCTGCTTCGCGCAAGGCTTCCAAGATTGCCATCAAATCACCCGGGGCAGCGCCTACTTCGTTCACCGCCCTTACCAATTCATCTAATGTGACGCCAGGATTAAAATTAAACATCCGAGTATCGTCTAAATTCACGTCAATAATAGATTGGGTTGTGACCACTGTTTCGCCCTCTGCGAGAGCATTTGGCTGAGTAACCATTTGGTTTTCAGCAATAGTAACCGTCAATCCACCGTGAGTAATAGCGGCAGGTAAAAGCCGTACATCTTGACCAATCACTATTGTGCCAGTGCGACTGTTTATCACTATCTTCGCCGAAGCTTTAGCTGGGATAAATTCAAAGTTTTCTATCGTAGCCAAAAAACCAACTCTTTGCCCAACATCCCTGGGGGCAGACACCCGGACAGATGCGGCATCAATAGGTGTGGCAATAACATAACCTTTATCGGGATCTGCCCCCAAACGTTTATTAATAGTGTCAGCAAGAATTTTAGCGGTCGAAAAATCGGGATATTTTAGATTTAGGGTTAAATAATCACTCTGCATAAAACCACTAGGCACACTTCGCTCTACTAGGCCACCATTGGCAATGCGTCCAACAGTAGGAGTATTGACCACTATTTTTGAACCATCACCGCCCTCTGCACCAAAGCCGCTGACCACTAAACTGCCTTGTGCAATGACATATACCTTGCCGTCTAATCCTTTCAAGAAAGTTCGGATCAGTGTGCCACCTTGCAAGCTCTGAGCTTCACCAATAGACGATACAGTCACGTCTATCGTTTGCCCTGGTTTAATAAATGGCGGCAGTAAAGCATGCACAGCAACAGCGGCGACATTTCTAATTCTAGGTTGGATATTACTGTCTAAACTAATGCCAAAATTCTCTAACATAGTTCGAAAGGTCTGCCCTGTAAATTGGCTCTGTGGCTCCCCTGTTCCTGGTAATCCCACCACTAAGCCATAACCCACTAACTGGTTACTTCTTACTCCTTGAACAGAGGCTAAGTCTTTTATTCTTTGCCCATGTGTCATAGGCGACAACAACAGACTAACTACAATTATAAGATTAATAAAAGATTTCATGTAATTCTCCTCATTAAAACGGCCAATATTCAGACGAAAAAAAGCCGCTTAACCAGCCTTCTCTTTGTGTCGTGGAAAAGCTACCTGTGCCACTATATTGAATACGTGCATTAGCTATTTTGCTTGACTCAATTTCATTCGTTGGACTAACGTCGGCAGGACGCACCACACCTGTTAAGCGAATGTATTCATCACCGTTGTTCAAAGTAAGCCACTTTTCACCTCTTATGAGCAAATTTTGATTAGCCAATACCTGCAGCACAGTTACCGAAATACTGCCAGTTAGGTTATTACTCTGGTTGGTAGAGGAATCACCTTCAAAATCTCTAGAGCTATCCATGCCTAGCTGTATAGATTCACCACCTAGGTTGAGGGCATTTCCGCCTAAACCTATTATTGGGTTAACCACAACCCCGGTTTCTTTTGATGAGCTAGTACCGGCTGATTTAGTTGCCCGAGTGTTTTCTAAAAGGTTGACAGTTATAATATCGCCGACACGCCTTGCAATGACATCTGAGTAAAGGTTATTAGCCATATCAGGTTGGAAAATAGCGCCGTCTTCGGTCACTTTTTGACGTGGCATCTCGGGTAAAATAGGCGCATATAGAGGGTCATTAGGCAATGGTTGATGACTGACGGTAGACTGACAACCACTTAACAATACTATACCAAAACATATGTATAATAAGTTGTGTAGTGTTGGCTGGATTATCACTGTTTCTCTCATTAAAGTTGTTGAATAACTTGACCCAACATCGAGTCAACGGCCGAAATGACTTTTGAATTCATTTCATACAAGCGTTGACTTTCAATCAAGTTGACGAGTTCTTCTGTGACATTCACATTAGAGGTTTCAAGCGCCCCTTGGATTATAGTGCCAAGACCTTGTAACCCAGGCACCCCCTGAATTGGTGCGCCGCTGACAGCGGTTTCGACATATAAGTTCTGCCCAGATGGCTGCAAACCTGTAGGATTAATAAAGTCGGATAAACTAATCTGTCCTATCACTTGCGGTTCAGGTTGACCTCTTACGGAAGCGGAAACTTCTCCATCCTGTGAAATGGTTAATTGCTGAGCAGTTTCTGGTACTTCGATGGTTGGTTGTAATAAAAAACCCGCACCTGGCGTCACTATTTGACCTCGATCATTCAAGGTAAATTGACCATTTCTAGTGAAAGCAATGGTGCCGTCTGGTTGTAAAATTTCAAAAAAACCTTTGCCTTGTACCATCATATCCAAAGAATTTTCAGTGGTGAGCATATTGCCTTGAGTGTGAGACTTTTGCGTCGCAACCACCTTACTACCGGCACCTAACATCAAACCAGAAGGAAGCGCTGTATCTACAGAAGAACGGCCACCCGGTTGATTGATGTTTTGGTAAAGCAAATCTTCGAATATCGCACGGTCTTTTTTGAAACCGACAGTGCTGGCGTTAGCCAAGTTATTTGATATTACTGCTACATCAGTCTGAGCGGCATCTAAACCTGTTTTACTTATCCACAATGCAGGATGCATAGATTGTCTCCTAAAAAATTCATTTATAAGCTCATTTTACTTACGTTCGTAATGATAAATTTGTGGTAAAAATTAATGCAATAACTAGGTTATATAATTCGCAACAATGCATTACCACGAGTATCAAGCTCTTTTGCTTGTTTCATCATTTTAATTTGCATTTCATAATGTCGTTGCAAGTTGATCATATTGACCATTTCTTCTATCGGATTAACATTACTGCCTTCAAGCACTCCTGTACGGATGCTAACCATTGCACTCTCTTGTGCTTGCTCACCACTTTTTAATCGAAATAAGCCGTCTGTCCCCCGCTCCATATCACGTACATTTGGGTTTACTAGTTTGAGTCTACCCACTCCTTCTAAAACGGTTTCGGGTGCACCTTGAGGTCTGACAGAGAGCGAACCATCATTCGCTATATTGATATTAGATAATGGTATAGGTAAAAATATCGGCCCTAAATCACCGATAACAGCATTGCCGTAAGAATCTTTAAGTTGCCCATTAGAACCTAATTCAAAGCTACCGTTGCGGCTATAGGCTTCATTGCCTTGTTCATCTTGAACTGAGAACCAACCATCACCTTGGATCGCTAAATCCAAGTTTCGGCCAGTCTGGATCATGGCGCCACCTTCAAAGTTATTAACGGCATTTTCTGTCATAGAAAACACTCTGGTAGGCAAACCTTCGCCGAAAGCAGGCATGGCTCGTGCCTGTTCAAGCTGAGCCTTAAAACCAGTAGTTTGTGCATTAGCTAGGTTATTAGCTCGAACAGATGCACCGAGTAAATCTTGTTTAGCGCCACTTGCGGCAATGTAAAGTAATTTATCCATGACAGAATCTTGACTTTGTTGGATCTTAGTTAATGCATTTGCAATTAAGATGCCATGTAATAAATTTAAGCTGTGATCTACTCAAGCAAAAAAAAGGCTGCGCGAACGCAACCTTTTAAAACCTTTCAATAATTTATAAGCGTGTATAAATTTCAGTGTCTTGTTAACGGATATTGAGTACTGTTTGATTAAGCTGATTATTCACCTCAAGGGCTCTTGAATTAGCTTGGAAGTTTCGTTGTGCAATAATCATATCGATGAGTTCAGTGGTTAAATTTACATTTGCTTGCTCTAAGGCAGATGAGTTAATTTCACCGAAGGTACCTGTGGTGGCCTCTCCTGCAAGTGCTTCACCTGATAGAATACTTTCTTTCCATTGGGTACCACTTTGCTGTGTTAATCCTTGATCGTTAGCAAATCGGACAAGTGCGGTACGTACTATAGGCTCTGATGTACCGTTAGAATAGGTGGCACGCACCAAACCATCAGGGCCAATGTCGATACCTGTTAGTCGGCCGACTGGTAAGCCATTTTGCTCTAAAGAGGTGACCTCAAAAGGTGAAGCAAATTGTGTGGGTTCATTAGGGGTAGCATTAATGGGATCTAGTCCAAAATTAGTGGAGATTGTTTGGTCAGGGTTTGAACCATTAACCAGTATGCCTGCGCCTAAAGGTTCAGAATTAATATTACCGGTAGGAGTAAGAACGCCATCCGAATTTTGAATTCCTACAAAGTCACCGCCATTACTGAACTGCATTCTATACCCAGCAACTACAATTCCCGATGTCTCACCAACAACATTGTCTCCAGCTATGGGGATAGCGCCTGGGGTTGTTCCTTCCGTATCTAATGGCTTACCATCAACATAAGTGACCCCGATCCACTCATTTCTGGGTGGGTTAGCTGCAACCGCTGCTAAATCCTTCATAAAGTAATAGGTCATTACATGACTATCGCCTAAAGTATCGAATACTGTGACCGAAGTGGCAGCATTGTACGTGAGGGGATCATCTGGGTTGAATAAGTCTGGATTAACGGGGGCTGCACCAGCAGGGAGGTTCATTTTAATTGATACTTGTGAGGTTTCTACGGGTGCACCTGATGAGTCGGGGATCCTTACTGGAATTGATGTACTTAAAGCCACAGAAGAAGAGCTACCGTCTGTGTTAACCGGAAAACCTAATAAATTATCACCGGCAGAATTCACCACGAAGTTCTCTGAATCTAACTTAAATTGACCTGCTCGGGTAAAGGAAAAATCTCTCGAGTCTAAATTAGGGACAGTGGCAAAAAAACCGTTGCCGGTAATAGCTAAGTCCAAAGCGTTGTTAGTGAACTGTAAACTGCCTTGAGAAAACTGCTGCGCCACATCTTGAGTCAACACGCCATCGCCCACTTTTGTTTTACCGCCTGCCAACAAAGATTGAGCATACACGTCACCAAACTCTGCTCTGGACTCTTTAAAGCCTACAGTATTGACGTTAGCAATATTATTTGCTGTTGTATCTAAGTCTCTTTGTGCCGCTGCCACACCGCTTAACGCTATGTTAAAAGACATATTTTATTTCTCCTGTTAACCGCCGATTTGTATGACATCTTTAAGAGTGACACTTACATCGCCGTCCAAATTTAGAATGATACCTTGGCTACTTGCAGCAAGGCTGACACTGTCTACATGTCTTATAATTGCGGTAGGTAGAACCATTGACTCTCCTCCTACATCACCTTGTGCACGTACTAAATAATTGCCAGCCGGCATTGCATTGCCGCTTGCATCGGTTCCATCCCAGTTAAACTCAACGTTACCGGCTGTTTGAGTTCCAGCACTGATTGTTTTTATTACTTCGCCCATTTCATTTTCAATAGTAATATCTAGACCTTGCACGCTTCGTTCAGCAATAACTACACCGGATATTCCTTGTCCTTCAGCAGACACATGTCCGATGTCGCCTTGCAACAGTACTTCTTGACCAATCAAACTAGATGCCTGCAAGGCCTGGTTTGAAGTCATAGACGTGGCAAAGTCACTGAATTTAGAATTGAGTTGCTCTATACCATCAGCCATTGTAAAACTGGTCATTTGAGAAACCATCTGATCATTGTCGACGGGTTTTGTTGGGTCTTGATTAGCTAACTGCTCAGTCAATAGCGAAAAGAAGTCTTCTTGGCTAAGGGTTTGGTTACTGCCATCAGAGACTTTTCTAGTTTCAGGCTGCCAATAAAGTGAACTATTTAAGCCGTTGTTTACTGTATCCACAATTGTTCCCCTGAATCTATCATTCTACTAAGTCCTATGCCTTTCACATTACTGCCCTTGTCCAAGTCTCAGAACCCGTCTGAAGATTCGTTTGGTGGTGTCAGCTACCTGTACATTGGTTTCATAAGCTTTTGAAGCAGACATCATATTAGCCATTTCTTCGACTACATTGACATTAGGTTTATAGATGTAGCCATTATCATCTGCCATGGGGTGGCCCGGGCTATATTCAATTTGTAGAGGTTTATCACTCTCAACTATTCCTAATACTTTGACCCTAGAACCGGTAGCTTGTAAACCTGCCGCTTGGTTTAATTCGGCAACAAATACGGGATGACGAGCCTTATAAGTAGCATCATAACTGCTGCTGACACTGTTGGCGTTAGCCACATTACTGGCAGTGGTGTTTAAACGCACGCTTTGTGCACTCATACCAGTACTAGCGATATCCATAACGTTAAATAAGCTCATTACGACTGACCACCTTTAATTGCTTTTTTCATACCCTTAATTTTTCCATTTAGAAACTCCATGCCAGCTTGGTAACGTAAACCGTTGTCCAAGAAGGTATTTCTTTCAACTTGTACGTCGACCGTATTGCCATCCCCCGTATCAGGTTGATTTGGAATACGGAACTGCAATTCACCAGAGCTTTGCATTGAGCCTTTAATATGATTATCGTGCGTTCGAGTTAAATTATTAACATTCGAATGTTGTGCACTTTTCATAGCCTTTCGAAAATCGATGTCCCTAGCTTTATAGCCGGGCGTATTAGCATTAGCTAAGTTTCCTGCTAAAACTTCCATGCGGTCGGTTCTGATCTGTAGGGCTTTGTGATGAAAACCCATCAATTTATCTAAGTTGATAGCCATGTATCTCTCCTTTATGCAACTAACCCAAGCAAAGGTTGTGCCATAGGCATCATTGCTTGCTACATTAAAATAGAGATAATGAATTAAATGAGGTTTTCAGTGGTTTTATAGTTGGTTTACAGGTGTTAACAGCGGCTTACAGTGGTTTTTTTAGATAATAAAGACCAGGGTTACACTTGACCATATCAAAGTCGTTGGTTAAATCAGAGATAAATTCAGAGGCACCTAGGAATAATATGCCGTTGTCTTGCAGACAAGCGGCAATCTTTTGCAGTATCTGCTTTTTCACTGCAGGGGAAAAATAAATAAGCACATTACGGCAAAAAACAATGTCAAATTTTCCAAGAGATGAATAACTTTCTAACAAGTTAATAGGTTTAAATTCGGTTAAAGCTCTGACTTGTGATTTTAATCTCAGCATACCTTTATCTGCCGGTTCAAAAAAGTCTGATTTGAATTGCTCCGGCAAACCGCGAGAAATCGACAATTGATCGTATTCTGCAGCTCTGGATCGCTGCAACATTTCTTGCGAGATATCGGTTCCAATAATCTCAATACCTGCACGAAAACTACTTGATTGTGATTTTTTAAAATTCAATATAGTCATGGCGATGGAATAGGCTTCTTGGCCTGACGAGGATGCCGCACTCCATATACGCAATGATTTACTCTTATTAGAATACTGACTCAGTATAGGATTTTGCAGCAACTTAAAGGGGTAATCATCACGGAACCATAATGTTTCATTAGTCGTCATGGCTTCTATCGCTGCAGATTGATGTTGCCGATTACCTTTTATTATAGAATCTATAAAAACACCAATAGACGTAAAGCTAAATTGTTTGATTAAAGGGGTCAGCCTACTGCGAACTAGATACTGCTTATTGTCTCCTAAAACGATACCGCAGGCTTGTTCTAAGAAATAGCTAAAAGAAACATATTGTTGTTGATCAAACTCTTTTTCCGTCACTTAATATTCTCTAACGGCATATGTTAAAAATCCCAATAAGTCATAAATTTTCATTAACTTAATCAATAAATTTTCCAATCGCTTACTAATCGTTTCCGAACCACTTCTGCACAGAAATAGCTAATTCATCAGGGTGAAATTTAGCAATAAAATCATCAGCACCTACTTTTTGAACCATTGCCTGATTAAACACACCGCTCAAAGAAGTATGCAAAATGACATGAAGTTTTTTTAGCTCTGGGGTATTTCTAATTTCTGCTGTTAGGGTATAACCATCCATTTCAGGCATCTCAATATCTGATATTAATACACCTACTTTATCAGTTATATCACCCGTCTCGGCTGCAATTTCTTTTAATCTTACTAAAGCTTCAAGACCATTTTTAGCTAATTCAATTTCTAATCCCATTGGAGACAGGGCTCTCTTAACCTGATTGCGAGCAACGGAAGAGTCATCAGCAATAAATATAATTTTTTCTTGTTTGTTTTTAACCTGCATCTTGCTGGCGACATCGTCACTTAGATTTGTGTTGACTGGTGAAATATCATTTAAAATCTTTTCTACATCTAAAATTTCTATCAATTCACCTTCAATTTGAGTGACAGCCGTTAAATAACTTGCTTTACCACTACCTTTTGGCGGCGGCAAAATGGACTGCCAGTTGGTATTAATAATACGCTCTACAGAGCACACTAAAAAACCTTGAACTGAGCTATTATATTCAGCGATGATAATAAACGCTGTGCTCAGGTCTTCAATCCTCTTACCACCTACTGCCAAACTCATGTCAATCACAGAAATAGTTTGTCCACGAATATGAGCAATACCCCTGACTAACCTATTTAATTTTGGCATGGATGTTAGTTTCGGGCACTGCAGAACTTCACGTACTTTAAATACGTTAATACCAAATCGTTGTCTTGAATTGAGTTTAAATAGCAACAACTCCAATCTATTTTCACCAACCAGTTGAGTGCGCTGATTGACCGAGTTAAGAATTTCAGACATGTATGACTCCATTACGAATTAAAAGCGGCGTAAGTTTTGCTTATGCTAGGGTTGTGTATAAGCAATTAACAGAAAAATTGCTTAGTAAGCGCAATAAATTGACACACAACGTAAATTATTAACTAAGCTGAGTAATAGTAACCTTTAAGAAATCTATTTTAGCGTCTAAATATTGACGCCTCAAACTCAAGTTAATTCGGCCATAGCATAGACAACTTAACAACAAGTGAACATGAATAGATTACATTATTATCAAGCATTAGCCCGAATAATCGCAATAACAAGTTTTATATATACTGGTATAACGGCGGCAGAGGTAAATAATTTAACGAAACAACAATTAATTAGGCAAGCTGAACAATTTGTCCTTGAGAAACTCAATCCAGATCTTAGCAAAACAGTTGAAGTTGTTGCGATGCACATTGATGAACGTGTTAACATACCGACATGTAATTCGGCTCTAATATTTTCTTCAAGTCCGGAAGCACTTAGCCAGTCAAATGTATCGGTTAAGGTTCAATGCCATGACAACGGCTGGTATATGTTTATGGTGGTCAAAGCAACCGAAACTCAACCCGTTGTTGTTGTTTCTAGTGCCATTAGCCCAGGAACACTATTAACTAATAATAATCTTCATGTAGTAAATATGAATAAAAATCTTTTAAGAAGCAGTACATTCGCCGATATAAAGGATGTGGTTGGTGCCAGGATGAAACGCCGAGTATCTGCGGGAAGACCTGTTGACCCCAATAGCTTATGTTACGTGTGCAAAGGCGATAGGGTGACTATCTCTGCAGGCACTTCTAATATGCAAGTGAAAACCAGTGGCGTTGCCTTAGAGGATGGCAGTATGGGTGAAACAATTCAAGTAGAAAACAGACGCTCGAATAAGAAAATACATGCTCGGGTTGCAAGTACAGGACAAGTAGAGATTGGTATCTAAACGTATGGAAAGTACCAATCGTTTGTCTATATTTATCAAGTACTGTAGATTGCATTAATAGCTAAAGTATTCTGAATCGTCGCCGATAAATAAGCGTAAGTAATCAAAAGGTAGTGGATGTACAACATGGCTATTAACAATATTAACAGCGGTGGCCCCAAAACGTCGGTTAACAACCAGACGCTTAGCCAGCAACAGCTGACTTCGAATAATGCTAACGCACAAAAAACAGACGCGCAAAAAAATGCCGTTCCTGCTCGCCAGGACTCGGTGTCATTAACTTCATCTGCACAACAATTTAGCCAGGTTCAGAGGAAAGATGTTGAAGCGCCAGTAAACCAAGAAAAGGTTGATAGATTAAAAAAAGCGGTTCAAAGCGGTGACTATCAAATTAATCCTGAATCTTTAGCTCAGAAAATTTCAACATTAGAATCAGAATTATTTGGAACTAAGGTCTAATGATATCATAATGATTTTTGCCTTCACCTGAGAAAAACATTATGTCTGAGCTAAAAGAAGCGATAATAAGTCAACATAACTTTCTGCTAGAGTTACAACAGATTCTCGAAATTGAGCTTCACCTTATCAGTAGCAGAGATGCTGAAGCACTTATTAGTATGCTTAAAAATAAAGAAGCCTTGCTCGACTCAGTTCAACAACAAGATATTATTATTGCCAACTTGTACATAAAATTGAATTCAGAGCAACAAAATGACGAAGAAGTGGTTGCATTATTTAATCAAGCAAAAGAAATGGTTTCTCAATGCCAGTTTCGCACTAAAATCAATAAAACTGCAGTAGAACAGGGCCAATTGCGTCTAGAACACCTCCGCAACCTTATTCTGGAATCAAGAGCAAAAGAGTCAATGACTTACGACAAAACAGGGCGTACTCAAGGTGGCAGTTCTAGTGGTGGGATCAGTGCTTAGGTTCGAGCTTTGCAGCTTTTTGTTGAGCAATTCGTTCTTTGGTCAAATATTATAAAGTAATTTCGAAAAAATCTACTAGACCTCACAACTTTCACTATTTTGTTATATTTAGGCGCATTGCTCGAAACTCGCATTTGATTTTACTTTAATAATAATGGACTTTTTTGATACGTTTTGGGCGCGCTGTTGATAGATAAATTTCATTGACCAATTTAAAGTCTAATTCTAGCTCAGTTGCATAAGTATCATTACCTACTGGGTAACTCTTGACTACTTTTGCACCTCTGATCACACCTTGTACTGAACTATCTAAACGTGTGTTTTTTATTACCATACGTTCCAAGGACTGCCCACTATCAACTTTCTGCCCATATACCTGTTCAGTTAATTCACGGTATGCATCTAACTTTGAAGCTTTGATTGCCATCAAAATTTTACTGGATTCACTTGCTCCTTTTTGGTCTGAAATAGGTGCATAACCTACAGCCGAAATAACAGGATACGTTTCTGGAGCAACCGTTTCCCACTCAACATGCTTATTGAACAAGCTTGAACAACCAGCCAAACATACACTTAACAAAGCTGTAATTGCTAATTTTCGACGACCTAGTTTGTTCACGTTTAGTATATAAACCATTTTCCTAACACCCTGCTGTTCATGCTATTAATACCATCCTAATGTTTATTACATGCAATAATTGCACCCAAAAAACTCTACACTCATTAATGTATGATTTATACGTAATTTAGGTATGATTAGTGCATTGACCTTTATATTAAATGCTTTTGTCAAATGCTTCTATTGAATGCATGTGCTTAACAATTCTTATTCCATAGGAAATACGTTAATTATAATCGAAAATCTGTTTAAATTTTACGATCTAACAACCCAGTATTCACATTACTCTTATTAAAAAGGTAAGTTATGCAAGTAGCTAAGATTATACAATTAACCACCGTTTTAATATTATTTGTCTGTCGTCCTGCACTGGCTATTTGGTTTGAGGCTACTGGTCAAGCCGTTATCTACGATGGTAAAAAAGAAGTTGCACGCCAACAAGCGACTCAAGAAGCCATCAAACAAGCGCTACTGTTCTCTGGTGCATCAGTCAAAAGCATACAGTCACTTACTAATGGTCTGCTTGAAGACGATCGCTTTGAAATCCGCACTTCAGGTGAAGTCAATAACATTGAGTTGATTGATGAAATTTATCACCACGACTTCGTTACGGTTTCCATAAGAGCAGATATATTTCCACAAGAAGCCATGTGTCCGGCTTCAGATTACAAAAAGAATATTGTTACAACATGGTATGCCATCAATAAGCGGCAACAAGGTGCCGACGGCAATCTTTATGACTTTGGCAAAGTGTTGGCTGAAAAGCTGCAAGGAGAAGCCCTAAAATATGCACGATACTCATTTATAAATAAAGTTCAACCCTACTACTTAAGCCCCGCAGATAAAGAAAAACAATCAATAGCGTCTAGCCTAGTAAAAAAGACCAATGCACAGTATGTACTTTTTGGTGAAATATTAGAGTTTGGTATAGAAACATCTGAAACTTCAGGGTTAGTGTTTTGGAAAGGCGATCAACACAAACGAAATCTTAGACTTGCATTCTCGATGTATGATGGCAACACCGGTGAAATAGTTTTACAAAATAAACAAGAAATATCAGCGCCATGGGATTTCGCTCTTAATAAGTCTATAAATAGCAATAGTCGGCAATTGTGGGACTCAGAATTTGGCTTAGCAACTGAAAAAGTCATACAGTCAGTCGTGCAGTCAATAGATGAATCAGTGAGGTGTTTACCTGCATTTGGACGTGTCATAAAAGCTGCTAGTGAGAGCCTGACTATTAACATAGGGAAACAGAATGGCGTGAAACAAGGTGATAAATTGACCTTATTTAAAGTAAATCAGTTTTTTGATGACCAAAACACTTTACACAAACAATTCCAATTACATCCAGAGCAAGTTGTAGTCAGACAAGTTTTTGCCGAAACAGCTGTCGTTGCTTCAGTAACGGGTGGTCCTTTGGCCAATATTCAACCAAGTGATTTTGTAGCACGAAGATAAAAACACTGGAGGGTTTAAATCCCGCCTCCGCTAGTACATAATGCACATCGAAAAGTATTATGACACTGAACTCGTCGTCCCCGTAGTTTAATGGATAAAACAAGGCCCTCCTAAGGCTTAGATCTTGGTTCGATTCCAGGTGGGGACACCATTTTTTTCTATCTGATTAAGTGCAGTAGAATCAACCTTTACTCCCATTGCTCAGATAGCTATGTATAATCAACCACATATTCATTTTAATGAAGA
>JAWUXU010000130.1:0-11716 GCA_034111145.1 Paraglaciecola sp. | reverse complement strand
GTGGTGTCATCCGTTGACTATTATATTCGATATTACAACAATAAAAGGATCAACTCAGCCATTGGAAATATTGCACCAGCACTAAAAAGACAAATGCTACTCAATGCGGCTTAAAGTTCCTACAGGATTACTTGACCATTACAGTGCCAACAAACCAAGAGCAGGAGCCTTAAAGGTCGACGCATCAATCATTGAGCTTGAAGCGCATGCTGTCATTATATTTAGTAAATTCATGTCAAGTATGATCAAAGCCTCCGATATTAAATTCGACAATCGAGAGGTACTTTCTCAGAAAATCCAACAAACAACTGAGTGTCTGGTCAACATGTACAAACGTAATTTCCCCCACAAGGCTTATATTTCCTATCTCGAACAAATTGTTTCAGATGTTAGTCCACCAACAGCCATAAAAAGTGTCTTATCAGAATTCGATATAAGTAAATCAATTTTGGATAATTTTGCTAAGGAAAAAGAGTCCTGTCTAAAAGTATAGTTTTATCTCAAACGGTCAAGTTAATTGTCTATTACTATAGAATTGATTTCATGATTTTTTGTAGAAATTCTAGAGGCGCTATGCATATAGAGCCGTTATCAATCAAATCCCCCTCCCCCCCTATCGCTTTGAAGCCGCGTATTCATTGGGATAACGAATTATTTTAAGTTTATGTCTACATAACTGAAGAATATTTATGGATATAGTTATTAGTAACCCTACTGTAACCCCTATGGCAGGGCTGTTAGTAACTACTATGAATGTAGGCCTTTAGATAATGGTGGCCCCTCCCTGACTCGAACAGGGGACCTGACGATTATGAGTCGTATGCTCTAACCAACTGAGCTAAGGGGCCAAAATTGTATAATAACTCGTTTAGTGCTTATGGGAAGCACAAAGCGACGCGCAGTATAAGCAGTTTTTTTTTCATTGTCATCTTACTTGTTGAGCTAATGCGTTTGAATGCTGGATTTTTCGACAAGTCTTATTCGAAATCCTAACCAAAGTAGACTTAACAGTATTAACTCGTAAGCACTTGCTCCGCCAGAACTGCTTGATTGAGAGTCTGGGTTGGTATTGATGGCAATTACGTTGATGATAATACTATCAGAGCTAGTTAAGCCAAAATCATCTGTGAGGGTGAGTGAGAATTCTAATGTTCCAGCTGTACTTGGAGCAGTAAAGCTTGCCTGTGGGTTATCTGCATTATTGATTGTGACGTTAGTGCCTGATAGTTGTTGCCACAGGTAATTGAGCGGTTGGCCTTCGGGGTCGCTTCCAATGCCGGCAAGTGTGACGCTTTGCCTAGTATTGACTTGTGAGTAGTTACCGGCTGTTGTTATAGGCGCTTGATTTGACTCATCGTCACGGATAAATATGTGTAAAGTAGATTGATTACCAAGTACGTTTGATACATTGGCGGTGAGTGTTAATACAAGGGATTCTAGTGCTTCATTTTCGTTGTCATTGATCAATGATATGTCGATGTACTGGTCAGTACTATCGCCGTCTATCCATGCAAGTGTGCCGCTGGCTGCATTGGCATCTATACCTAGTATTGCTGAGCCTGAGCTAATTGCATATTCTACAGTTACCATGCCCTCACTGCCTCCTTGACGGGTAACTGCTATTTGCACTGTGGTGTCGGTTTCTTTTACTGTTACCTCATCTGTCGGAAATACTATTTTACCTTGCTGCAACGCATCCATGATGTTTATTGTGGTGATGCTTGGATTCACTAAGGTGGTACCATTTCTAGGGTTAAATAATCGTATAAAAACACTCTCGGTGATTTCATCGAGCCCGTCGTTAGTTGTTTGTAGGGTAATGATTTGAGGTTGTGTGTCGTTGATGCTCCATTGTAATTCACCGCTGGTTAAAACAACGTCTTTTAAATCAGCTGAACCCGGTATTATTTCATAACTGACAGTACTGGCACCATGTCCGGTTTTAATGACTACAACGCTGATGCTCTGGCCTTCATTTACTTGGAGTGGTTGGGAGTCAAAGGAGATATTACCGGCATCGTTTTCTAATGTTTGGTCTTTAATAATATATAAACCGCTGTTGATATCGCTAACCAAAATATTGCCACTGGGCAAAAATGGGTAGACCCCCCATGCGCCGTTAAATGTTGGGTTGTCTGACACGGGGTAGGTATCGAAAAACCCTACTTCAACTGGGTCCCTAGGGTCGGTAATATCGAGTACGGTTAAACCGCGTTCGTAGTTAGACATGTAGTAACGATTGCCGCGTACATAACCATTGTGATCGATAGCGCGAGTTGGGCCAGACCATGTGCCAACTAACGTTGGGGTGCTCAAACTACTGATATCAAAAATATTTAAGGTGGTATTGAGGTTATGTATTTGTTCGTCAAGTTCGTCATGCACGATGACATATTGTTTATCTTCGCTCCACCAACCCGAATGAGTATATTCAGCATTGGGGTAAGAGCTTGAACCTAACTCTATGGCCTTATTTTCATCAGTGTGATCCCAAAGTTTAAGCGAGTCTTCGTTAAAATCTAGTATGACATAACAGTTGGTATTATTAGCTGAAATACAATCTGTTTGAGCTCGTGCATCATTAATCATCAGTGATGTTGCATCGTGACTGTAATCGTTTCGAGTGCCAGAGGGGTCAGTATAGGTAGAGCCTAGTGTAGTAGGTTCAGATAATGAGTACGAACGAAACGCACCGCCAAAATTGTTTGAACCTAAAATATGTACTGCAGGCTCTTGGCCAGCTAAGGCTATATTCAGCCCGTAGTCCACATTACTGATGTAGATATTGTGGGCAGAACGGTCTGTCGTTTGGCGTTTCACTAGTGAAACCCCATTTTCCAAATCGTTTAAGTCAATGATAGTCAAACCTTCATCGGCTTCAGTGGTGGAATAGGCATAGGCTTGCCATCTTAAGGCGGACGTATCAAAGTATTGATATACTTTGATATCCCTCCAAGTCGAAGACAAACCAGAGATACTGCCAATTATTTTAGGCAAAGTGGGCGTTGTTACATCTACTACGGCCACACCATTTTTAAGACCTATGATGGCGTATTCTTTGTTGGTGTTGATATCGATATGCCCCCATATATCATTTGCAGTAGCAGGATTATTAGGGAAGTCAGCTAAGGGGATATGTGCCAGCAACGACATATTATTGCAGGCAAAACCATCTGCATTACCATCAATACATGCCCTATCAATTTGTTTTTGTTGCATCAATTGTAATTGAGCAACGTTTGGGCCCTTACTCTGTAGACTTAGATCTTGTGATCTTAACTTCCCTAAGTCTTTTGTATCACGTATAACGTGAAAGCCTTGCTGACTAAGTTGCTCAGCATACTTGGCTGGCACACCTGAAATCGAGGTCAGGTAGGTATCGGGATTTTGTCCCTGATATTGGTCTACTTGATTAAATCCGCCAAGAACAGCGACAATTTGACCTGTGAAATACAATAAGTCTTGCTCAGACTTAATAACATATTTCCCTTGTGCCACTAAAATCGTGTCACCTTTATTGGCTTTTTGAGCGGCATAAGTTACTGTTTCACATGGCCTAAACCTATTATTGCAGGCACCTTGATTTTCTCCGCCGTTGGCAACAAAGCGGGCTTTATCATGTTCTGCATGTGCTTGAGCGCCTTGACTGCACCCTATGGCCAGTATCATTATAGCGCTCATTAAATACTGCATTAAAATAACCTATTACAATATGAAGCTTTTTAACACTTTACCTTTAAGACCTGACATATCCAATTTTTTGTGCTGTGGTGGATTAAGAAAAGCGTTCACGTTTTTTTTATTCATATCTTTTATTCAGCTCAATAGCAGTTGTTCTAGGTCAAACGATGGCAAAGGTATAGAAATTGAAATTTGGCATGATGGAAATCCTCTAGATTGCAATACCTTTGAGAGTCATCAGCAAGTATGGTCTATTCAGCAATTAGCTTTTTTTATTAGTCACGTTAAATTTTCTGATGAAGATACGGAACATCAAGCAAATTTAACTTCAACACCTTGGCAAACGGATGATGTGGTATTGATCCAACCTGATTTTGATGACTGTGCAACAAAATCAGAGGGTGAGGACAAAACTATTCAAAACGATCCTATAGCCTCACAAGTTATTAAAACAAACAGTTATCTTCAGTTTGCATCGCCTGTGGACCTTGATGCATCAGAACAGTTTTCTTTTAGTCTCGCGGTACCTTTTGAGTTAAATCATCAAAACCCATTATTACAACCCTCGCCACTAAACCTGCCGAGTATGTTTTGGTCTTGGCGCTCGGGACATAAGTTTTTTCGATTAGATATGCAAAGCTTCGATAGACACTGGGTATTTCATTTAGGCAGTGTTGGCTGCACTGCAGCTTCGACCATGCGTTCTCCACAAAGTGAATGTGTACAGCCGAATAGAGTCAATTTTATTTTGGATAAAAAGCATGACGGTACAAAACTTGTTTTGCATTTAGACAGGCTTATTGCTAACACGTCATTGCAAAAAAATGACTCTTGTTTATTTCACATTGGACAAGAAAGTTGCACTATTTTGATGTCTAATCTAAAAAAACAAGATGTTTTTGAATGGCACTAAACATCTTCGCCACTCAGTTTATAAAGGTTGGTTGTTATTTAACACTGGGGTGCTTTTTATTGAGCTGTAAACCTCCTACATTGGCACACACCGAATATGACTGGAACCTACCTAAAGGTTTTCCAATCCCTATAGTGCCAGCAGACAACCCGATGACAATAGACAAAGTCGTGTTGGGGAAAAAATTGTTTTTTGATGTAGATATGTCATTTAACCAATCAATTTCCTGCGCAAGTTGCCATCAGCCACAATTTGCTTTTTCCGAACCTCAAAAAACAGCGGTTGGCTCATCAGGCCAGAGGCATAGGCGTAATACCCAATCTTTAGTCAATGTAGCTTATAACAGTAATCTGACATGGGCGCATTCGGGGTTGAATCAAATTGAGCAGCAGATCCTTATACCGATGTTTTCTGAAAATCCTATCGAACTAGGTATTACTGGGTATGAGAGTGAAGTTTTACAACGATTTAAAAAGGAAAATTATGCAGTGCTATTTAATCATGCTTTTGGTGGTAGTCAGGTTTCCTTCGATAGAATAGTTAAGGCACTTGCTAGTTATGTTAGAAGCCTAACTAGTTTTGATTCACCCTTTGATGAGTATGCCTATCAAAGTAATGATGATGCTATGTCTGACGCTGCTAAAAGAGGTATGGAATTGTTTTTTTCGGAAAAATTGGAATGTTTTCACTGTCATGGGGGACTCAACTTTACTCAGTCAACTCGGCATAAAAACCAAAGATTAGATTTACGGCCTTTTCACAATACAGGTTTATATAATGTTGATGAGAAAGGCGCTTATCCTGTTTATGATCAAGGATTGATTGAAGCCACTTTACAACCCCATGATATGGGGAAGTTCAGAGCACCAACTTTGCGCAATGTTGAAGTCAGTGCGCCTTATATGCATGACGGCAGTTTGGCTACGCTGGGCGACGTTATTGAATTTTATGCTGATGGCGGCAGGGGGAATGGGATCGTTAATCCTCTGAAAAGTCCTTTTTTAGTTGGTTTTGACCTGACATTAGAACAAAAGCAGGATCTTATTACTTTTTTGCAAAGCTTGACCGACCGTAATTTTTTAAATTCTAATTAAAACAATCCCGTTTATCTGATAAAACTAAGGGGTGCAAGGGTAAAGGAACTTTGGTATCTTATTTATAATAGAATAATTTATATAACGCATTTTAATTGGAGAGAAAAATGACCGAAAAGCCCTTTTTAGTAAGTGGTCGTAATACACTAATTCATAAAATAAGAAAATTAGACTTGCTTATTGTTAATGGCGAGGACCATCCTCACATTGTTGTTACACACAAAGGTATAAAACAATTTGTTGGGAAACTTCCAGAAAACAAACGCGAAGCAAAACTGATGGATATGGAATTGATAGATGTGACTAGCATCGACGTATTTGGTGAAGAAAAAACGTTGTTGTTTGTACAAACTATCAATGGCAAAGAGTATAAGATTGATTATAGTAAACAAGGCACTCCATTGTTTATTAAAATCCATCAGGAAAATGCCTTTTAAATTTTGCTAATAGTTTATCATTTAAGCCCTGTTTTCAGGGCTTGTCTATAAACAAGCTCACCTGAAAATAAATTCATTGTGCTCAGGTTGTCACATCCCCATGTAACAAAACAACTCAAAATACGATCAACTAATGATTAACGTCGTTGGGTTATCTCTCAATATCGTTAGTTGGTCGCTTAGTCGCATTTGGCCGCATTTAACCTTTTTTAGTCCTTCTTAAACCATCTTGCCCACTATATTTAGCATGAATTTGCAATCATGCAGAATTTAACTGAAACAGGTGGATATCATGAAAAAAATAATTATCAGCAGTATAGTAACAGTAGTCATTCTTTTAGCTGGTAGCGCAAAAGCTCAACATATTGACAAAAACACCGAAGCTAATTTAGTTAAAGTATGTCAGGCCCTTAAAAGCGACAGCAAACTTAAATTGCATAGTGCTATTAAAGACAGTGGCATTAAAATTAAAGAAATTAGTGAAGGCTTAGTATGTAATGGTTACGACCCAGTGACATTTGCTATTGTTAACAATGCGCATAACACAGCGAAATTTATGGCACGCCACAGCGGAGCGGATTACGAAGCATTATTAGCTAAGTTGTAAAAGAGTAATATGATTTCTAAAATGAGTGTATATAAAATCTTAATGTTTCCATTAAATTTTGGTTTATAGCACTCGCTAATTTTCTATCTATTCATACGACATGTTTTTTGTTTGCTCAATTCTTAATAGCTTAAAACTATGTCCTTCGCAGATCCTGTTTTAATACATTGTGTGCAGGTTCGTCCATAAGTTGTTGGCCACATTTTATGTCGTTGACACTTGGTTTTTTCTGTGCCGCTGATTCTGATGTTGTCTAGTACAAACCTAAAGATTAAAGAGTTGGTTTTAACTCCAAGCCTAGGGGTACGCAGATGCGGATCCTTTAAAATAAAGTCGGTTTACTTAGAAGCTGCCACTTTAAATTAAACAGCCAAACCTTTATTTTTCCCATTATTGCTCTCGTCGAGTTATGTCTAAATGTAACGTAAATAAAGATGATGGAGTTCATCCCATCATCTGTGCGATTCATCACATTTGATTTTTAAATCAGGCAGATGGGTCTAATATGATGATGTTGGGGTAGTGACCCGATGAACACATATTCTTACAAGATTTAAAAAACATGTGTTGCTCCCTGGATTAAGTAAGGGCTGAAGCTACAAAGCGCAGCCTTTTCTTTTTTCTAAGATATACGTTGCTATAAGTTTAGGTATATTAAGTTGATGTACATGAAATTAATTGTGTAAATTAAGGACATTGTAGACATTTTTATCGCCAACAAAGACAAACCTTCGTTTTGGTTTTTACACAGTCTGGGGTGTATAAATTATATGTTTATTTTTACAGCATTTAATGTGTTCTTATGCGAAGGCTTCGATTAACTTGTGTTGTATGTGCTTTTCCATTTGGTTTTATCGAATATATTGGTGGCACTTTTAACGATGCCCTTAAGATATATTTATCGGTAATTTTGAGGCTGTCATTCTGGTTGGCTAATTTTCGCCATCATGCTACGCAGTCTTTTAGTACCAAAGATTTCGCTACAGGTAAAATATTTAAATTTTGCATTTATGCCAAAGATTTCGATTTTTTTCTTTTCGCTGGTAATTATGCAGAAAATTTTAGATGTCATATGCTGCTAAGCAGATGCTCAAAGGAGGGATGATCAAAGTGATTACTATGTGCAAGGATGTATTTTTACAAATGGCAGTTGCTGATAACGGGTATGCTCGAAATACTGCATGTTTGAACAAAAAATCAGAAACTAAGGGGAAAACTGCACTTAGTCACCCTGGGATCAACGTTCAAAAAATTGTTGGTCGGCTGAATTTCTTATATCCTAAGCATGGTTTTAAGATTATTCGAGGTCTTAATCAGGTGGGTCGTGTGCAAATTTCTATTCATGTGGGGCCTTTATGAGTCGTCAATTGACTGCCATTATTGTTGATGACGAACGTCTAGCCAGAGAAGGCCTAATGCTCAGGTTAAATGGCGATATTAGATTTGATGTGGTTGCACAATGTCCCTCTGCTCTTCATGCTCTGGATGCAATTGACCTGTTTCAGCCTGATATCGCTTTTGTAGATATCGAAATGCCCGGATTAAGTGGACTCGAATTAGCAGAACAACTATCAAAAAACAACACTCCAGTGCCAAAAGTGATATTTGTCACCGCATTTAGAGAATTCGCCCTAAATGCTTTTGAATTTCAGGCCTTTGATTATTTACTTAAGCCGTTTTCAGATGCCAGATTAGCGAGTTGTTTAAGTAAACTTGTTAATTCTTTTTTTGATAGTGATGTCGTGCTTCGACACCTCAAATTGGACGCGTTACTTAGTCGTAAAACGGGTAACTCCATAGATGGTTTTATTCGTAATTTAGAGGTTACGAGTGGCGGCTCAATGAGCGAACTGCAACGAACTGTTTCCATGAAAAGTGGTTCGGAGTGGATCAGAGTTAGGCTTGATGATATTTCTTGGATTGAAGCTGCGGGAGACTACATGTGTGTGCATACCTTAGAAGGAACGCATATTATACGTAAAACTCTGAAACAATTTGAACAAGAACTCGATCCCAACCTTTTTCCGAGGGTGAATCGTTCAGTCATGATCAATATGAGCAAATTAAAAAGATTAACGCCCAATTCGAATGGCGAATACTTAGCGCAGTTAACTTCTGGTGATAGTGTTAAGGTCAGCCGCAAATACAAATTTAAACTAGAAGAACTGAGAAAAAATAACGGATCTTAAAAGTGTCAATATGATGGCTAGATTATTCCGATTTCAATGGCTTTAAGCACGGCACGTGTCCTATCTCTGACGCCTAATTTTGCGAGGATGGCCGACACTTGATTTTTAACTGTACCTTCTGATTTAAACATTGCACCACAGATTTCCTTATTGCTGTCACCCGATGCCATCAAACGTAACACCTCTTTTTCTTTTTCACTGATATCTGGAGTTTCCTGTAATTCGGTAAATGGAAGTGTATGGTTTTTTAAACCTTGAATGATACGTTCGGTTATTGCAGGTTGGATTAAGGTGTTGCCTTGATTAACTGTTCTTATGCCATCAACTAATGTCTCCAAAGACACATCTTTAAGTAAATAGCCTTTTGCGCCTGCTTGAATAGCTTGTAACACTAATTGATGATCGTCGAAGGTAGTCAGCATGATTACCGGAATATGGATATTAGCGGCTTGTAAACTCTGCACCGCTTCGATTCCGGTTTTAATCGGCATACTGATATCCATGAGGATCACATCCACAGTTTGCTTTTTTATCGATTCTTTTAGAACTGCAAGTACTTGCTCACCATTGCTAGCCTCTGCGACTAATTTAATATCTTCTGATAACGCCAGTAAGCTTTTAATACCTTCTCTTACCAACGTCTGGTCGTCCACTAACATGACATTGATCATAGGGTCTCCTGTGGTATATATATTGAAGTACAAAAACCCTTGTCGTTTTGAGTAAAGTTTACATGACCATCAATGAGCGATAGGCGCTCCATCATACCTTTTAATCCGTTACCCATGTCGAAGTGTTTAATGAGCTTGCCATTATCACTTATGTTAATTGCGATACCCCCCTTGTCTTTATTAATATCCAACAGCAACACATCGGCTGTGCTGTGTTTCAAGGTGTTGGTCAAACATTCTTGCACACATTTGATGATAGTGTCGGCGGTGTTGACTTCATTAATATTGAGATTATCGTCGAAGCGCAGTTGTACTTTTAATCTGGGTAAACTGTCGAATAGCGCCATCAATGCTTCTTTTAGCTCTACGTCTGATCTTTCTCGAATTTCTGACTCGGCTTCTCTTACATCACTGAGTAACAATTTGCCTAAGCCATGGCAAGCTTCAACTTTTTCTTTGGCTTCACCTTGGGTAATTCTAGAGGCGACTTGTAAATTAATTGTAAGTGCAGTGAGGTGATGAACAAGTAAGTCATGAATATTTCGAGCAATTCTGACTCGTTCTGCTTGTTTACTAGCTTGACTAAGTAGCTTTTGAGTTGCTAATAATTCGCGATTTAATTGATTTGCATATTCTTTAGCTTGGCGTTCTTTAGATGCTGTATTGACCATGATCAAGGCAAAAATATTAAACATAAAAAACAAAGCCGCAGACACAAACGCATATTTTTCTTGCCAGTGAAATTGATAAATAAGCCACAGTGGAGATGACCAAAGTGGCGCGGTTAACATGGCGCTTCTTACACTCATCACTGTGGGGAGCAATGTGCACCAAATGGTAATAAGTATTGCCGTATATTTGTAGGGTACTAAAAAGTACAAACCTATAACGCAGGTATATTGCACACCAAGGAACACAATTTTAGATGTCTGGGAAGAATATTGTGTCGTTTGGCTGGTTGAACACCTGAGTGCTTTTATTGGCTCAGGTATCGGCGCTTATACCGCTTTTCTGGCTTTTGGTGGCCGCAGTATGGTTGGGGACTTAGGTCAGTGGCAGATTGTTTTTTGGATCGCGCCAGGCGTTATTGGTGCAATTGCTAGCGCACGTATGTCACGTAAATATAAAAATGGTTTGGCGCAACGGGTATAATTTATTGAACTGAACAGCCAACTTACCGTCTGAAAACTGAATTAGTACTCAGCACATATAAAATATAAGGAATAAATATTAATGAATATCACATCAAAGTTGGTGTTTTTGGGTTATTTAAGCTTTTCAACTCTGACATTTTCCAACCCACTATCACCCCTAGATAATGCTATTGCACTGTTAAAAGTTGGGCAAACTGATCAGGCAATAGTGTTGTTTAAGAAACAAAAGCATAATCCAAAAGCCATGGTTTTTTTGGCTAAAATTTACATGGATATTGACTTAGATAAAGCGGAGGATTGGATTGAGAAAGCGGTTAGCGTCAAGTTAGTTGGTGCAGAAGCTCATTATGTTCGTGGCCGTATAATGGGTAGACAGGCAGGTGAATCTTTTTTCTCAGCTTTAAGTTATGCTAAAAAATCAGTGAATAGCTTTTCTAAAGCAGTAGAGCTGGAACCAGACTCCGTCAAATATCTTGAAGGATTAATGCAATTTCATATTAGCGCACCTAGTATCGCCGGGGGGGACGTTGATATAGCCAAAGTCCAAATAGAAAAAATTAAGATGCTTGATCCAAAAGCAGGCTTGGAAGCTGAGATTAAATATGTGCTATCGCAAGATAATGATGCATTAGCCGAAACATTTTTGCTGCAAGCAAAACAAACTTATAACGATATTCCCGACTTTTTCTTTCAAGCTGGAATGCTTCAACAACGAAATGAAAATTATCAAGCGGCGTTTGAAGAATTAACCGCAGCTATAAGTAAAAACGCTGAAACACAAGACAGTATTTCAGCAAAATACAATGCTCTGTATCAACTGGGTAAAACTTCTGTTTTAAGTGAAAGTAATATTGAGGCTGGGATCAAGGCTTTGAATGAGTATATTGCCGAAGCGCCAGACCTAGATGACTTGGCGCCTAAACCTTGGGCAGAATTTCGTTTAGCGAATCTAATGGCCCTTAATTTGCAG